>JAVTWI010000046.1:0-18721 GCA_032229845.1 Rhabdaerophilum sp. | reverse complement strand
AAACGTGTGGCGGAGGTTCGTCAAAATAATTCTGGGCAGCCGTACTTATCGAAATGCTCGCGTCCAAGAGCATCGCATGCAGTTGTTCCGCTTTGTCATGCAACCCATGACGGCTTGCAAGGGCCACAACATCATCACGGGTGAAATTGGCATTTTCTCCAGCCCATCCGCCCCTCTGGGCAACGAGATTCTTTGGTAGTTTCGGGTTGCGCCCGTCACGCTTAATCGGTCGCTCCGCCATATTGTCCCACCTCGCGCCAATTATCGTTTCCTCATGCGCCGCTCACATCGCATGCTGGCGTACAAATCCGAAGGGGCGCGAATGGAGAGCGACGGGTTGAATATATGATTTTATCCGAATTAGTCGGCGTCCGTTCGAAGGGGGGCGAAGGTTCCTGCTGCAACAAAAAAATCTGCGAATGAAACCCAGTGCGGTGCGTGCCCTTGCATCGGGGGAGATTTGACCCGCCCTGCCCCCTTTGATGCCGCCATGCAAGCCCGCGCGCTGCCCGTGGCTGGCTTGTGGCGGGTTGGCTGCTCCACCCGCCCCAAGCATGCAGCGCCCACCAGCGGCCTCCCCTGCGCTTCGCATCCCGGCGCAAGGCAACGCCACCTTGAGGGGCACGGGTGCGACCCGCAAATTTGCGACTTTCTCGGAAGAGATATTTTACCCCTCAGGCCGTCACGCGCTCCCAACGTCAAACCTTAAACGGCCCCGGCAGAGGGCCGGGCGCATGAGCGTTGCTCTTTGGGGGCGCTGGCGATACCTCTGGCGGGCAGCGTGCATGCCCCGACACCCTTTCCAGCATGGCCCGCGCCTCGCCCGCCCACGCCTTCGGCAGGGCTTCGGAAGCCGAATAGGCCCGCGACTTATGACGTGACCGAATAGCAATCGACACCCAACGCGAGAAACTGTTGGGCTTTCTGTTGGGTCCAAGAAAAACCAAAATATTTATTCATTCGATATATCAAAGTGATGTCGTTAAATTGTTGTGCCTCTCCTGGCACCACTTGCTTCTCCGCAAGTGTTCGCCAAAGTCCGCAACGGACTGAAAATCAAGTTGCGCTTGCTGATAATTCCCTGAAAGCCTGACGTCGGGCCTTGCGGTTCCGTGTCAGGCCTCGATGTGTTCACGGAATTTGAGGCGTCTGCCCGCAACGGCCACACATTGTTCGGCAGGGCAGGGGGGGCATTGGCTGCCCAAAAATCAGGCAATAACAGGTGGTTGCGAGAGGGGTGGAGAAAATCTTTCTTCGGCGGACCCTCATTTTTCATCTGTTATTTACCGGTCAATTTCACTGTTTTGAAACGCTCGTTCGAGTCGAGACCATCCGAAACCCCGGAGAGGCAGAATGCTCATCGGAATTGGCAGCCGTGTCGCGCTGGCGGCACTTTCGCTGGGCATACTCGGGGTGTCCGGCGCCTTGGCCGCAACGCCTCCCGATCTCGCGAAACTTGCCGGTGACATCGAGCAGCTCCGCAGCCACCTCAACCACGTCTGGGTCATGACGGCCGCCGCGCTCGTGCTGGCGATGCAGGCGGGTTTCCTGTTGCTCGAAGCCGGCATGGTGCGCTCGAAGAACTCGATCAACGTGGCCCAGAAGAACGTCGTCGACTTCTTCGTCTCGGCGGCGTGTTTTGCCCTGTTCGGCTTCATGGTGATGTTCGGTCCCTCGATCGGCGGACTTTTCGGAATGCCCGGGACGCTCTGGGGGTATTCGGGGCTCGATGAGTGGACCTACACCTATTTCGTCTTTCAGGTCGCCTTCGCCGGAACGGCTGCGACCATCGTCTCCGGCGCGGTCGCCGAGCGCATGAGCTATGCGGCTTA
Organism: Rhabdaerophilum sp.; assembly: GCA_032229845.1. Taxonomy (GTDB): domain Bacteria; phylum Pseudomonadota; class Alphaproteobacteria; order Rhizobiales; family Beijerinckiaceae; genus Rhabdaerophilum. The sequence goes on along the minus strand of JAVTWI010000046.1, from coordinate 16,889 downwards.
TATCATCCTGGCGGCGGCAGTCGGCCTCGTGATCTATCCCGTTTTCGGCCACTGGGCCTGGGGCGCGGGGCTCATCGCCGACAACAAGCCCTGGCTTGCCGCGAGCGGCTTCATCGATTTTGCCGGCTCGACTGTGGTGCATTCGGTCGGCGCGTGGATCGCGCTTGCGGGCATCATCGTGCTGGGGCCGCGCATCGGACGTTTCGATTCAAACGGCAATGCCTTGCCGATCCATGGGCATTCGCATGTGCTGAGCGCCACCGGCGCGATGCTGCTGCTGGTGGGCTGGATCGGCTTCAACGCCGGTTCCACCGCGGCGGCGAGCGGCGCCGTGGGCAAGATCGCCGCGAACACGCTGATCGCAGCCTCGTTCGGCGGTGTCGTCGCGATGCTGATCGGCCGCGCCAAGGACGGAACCTACCTCACCAACCGTCTCGTGAACGGCCTGCTCGCCGGGCTTGTCGGCATTACGGCCGGCTGCGATGCCGTGGGGCCGAAGGGCGCGCTCGCCATCGGGGCGATCTGCGGCGCCTCGGTCGTGTATGTCGAGGATTGCGTGCTCAACCGCATGAAGCTGGACGATGTGGCCGGCGTCGTCGGCGTGCATGGCGTCTCGGGCGTGCTCGGCACGTTGCTGGTGCCTCTCTTCGCGATGCCCGACAAACTCAACGGGCTGTCCGTCATGGCCTCGCTGTTCGTGCAGGCGCAGGGTATTGGCGCGGCTTTCATCTGGGCTTTCGGCATGGGCCTCGTGATGTTCTGGGCCATGAAGGTCACCATCGGTATCCGCCTCTCCGAGGAGGACGAACTGCGTGGCCTCAACGCGGCCGAGCATGGCGCGGCGATCGGCACCGGCGCGCTCCAGCAGGAGCTTTATCGCATCACACAGCTCGAACGCGACCTCACGCGCCGGCTTGACGACGCCACGGGCGATGAGGCCGCGGAGATCGCGCAGATCATCAATCCGTTTCTGGAGGAGTTCCAGCGGGTGCAGGCAGACATCGCGCGTCACGCCGCGCGCATCAGCGGCGCCTCGACAGCCATCGGCGGACTTTCCGATCGGTTCCTGAGCAATTCGAATGCTGTCTCGTCCACCTCATCCACGATGGCGACGACGGCGAATGCGCTGAGCGGAAGGGCCAGCGCGGCGGTGGGGCAGGCGAGCGGGCTGCGCGAGGATGCGGAGAAGGTCTCTCAGGCGACCCGCGACATGACGCAGCGCATCCAGGAACTCGCGGAGCGCATGGACCAGCTTTCCCATTCCGTGACGGATGTCGCCCATGCCGCGAGCAACGGGCGCTCCGTTTCCCAGAGCGCCAACGCGATGCTCGGCACCTCAGAGACACAAATGGCGAGCCTCGTCGCGGCTTCGGATCAGATCAATGCGATCGCCGAGCTGATCGAGGGCATCGCCTCCAGCACCAACCTTCTGGCGTTGAACGCGACCATCGAGGCGGCGCGCGCGGGCGAGGCCGGCAAGGGGTTCGCGGTGGTGGCGTCGGAAGTGAAGGCGCTCGCCAACCAGACCCAGCGCGCCACGGCCGACGTCAAGGCGCGCGTCAGCGCGATGCGCGCCGGAACCGAGCAGGCGACGCAAGGCTTCTCCGTGCTTCGGGGTGTTCTGGGCGACATTAACCGGACGATTGCGACCATCGCCGACACGGCCGAGGCGCAGGCCTTGCTGGCGCGGCATGTGAATAGCGATGTGCACGAGGTCGCCGGCAAGGTGGGGATCGTCGCACAGTCCGTGGACCGGATGTCGGGCGAGGTCGGCACGATCTCGACCTACATGGACGACGCAAACCGCGCGATCCATGCCGCCGCGAACGACGCGCAGACCGTGAACGACGTCGCAACGAAGTCGCTCGGTTCCGCCGGAATGCTCGACCATCGGGCGAAGGAACTGGGCACGATTTCCGATCAGCTCTCGCAATCGGCAGGCCGATACAAGGTGGCGTGACGCGGTCCATGCCGAAGGGCTGGCGCCGTTTCAGGTATCGGCGGCGCTGACTGCAGCCCGCTTCGCCACCCTGCCGCCCGCCCAGTCGTCCATCGACATGGTCCGCAGATCGAACAGGTCGCGGGTCGAGGCGTATCCGTGCCCGCCCATCCTGCCGACCGCATCGAGCGCGCGCGCGTCGACATGCTTGTTGAGCGGATTGGCGATACCCGGCGCGAAATGCGCGTAGACCACCTCACCGAGGATGATTTCGCGCGAATTGCCGATGCCCAGCGTCGTGTGATGCCGGCACTCGAACGCTGCCGGCGCCTCGCGGATCCATGGGGCGGCGACCTTGGTGCCCGGCACGGCGGTCAGCCCGGCCTGCACGAATTCGTCGATGTCTGGCGGAAACGGCACCGCGCAGACATTCATCGCTTCGAGCAGGGCGTCGGAAACGATGTTGACCGTGAAGGACAGCGTCTCGCGGACATTGCGGCCGGTATCCTTCTGTGCGCCGGACGGACGATATTCGACGCCGAGCGCAAGGATCGCCGGGTCGGCGGAGAGACAGTTGAAAAAGGAGAACGGCGCGGCGTTGACGATGCCGTCTTTCGAGACCGTCGTGACGAGCGCGATCGGCCGCGGCACCACCGCGCCGATCAACAGCTTGTAACGGTCCCGGCCCGAGAGTTCGGCGAAGTCGAAGCTGGTTCCGGTGTCCTTCGGGGGGGCTCCAGGCGGGCTCGAAGCCTTCATGTCCGTCATCCCTGCAATCCTTCGCTTTTGGCATAGGGGGCGATGAGGTCGCGGATATCGGCATTGCCGCGCGGCGCGAGAACGGCGCGGGCGACAACCGAATCGAGGTGCGAATCCATCAGTCGCATCGCAAGCTCGGCCTTGCCGTCGCGCAGCGCGTCGATCAACTGGCGATGTTCGCTCACGGCGCACTCCGAGGAATGCGGTCGCCCGTAGATCGCAAGGATCAGCGAGCAGCGCGAGCTGACTTCCTGCACATAGCGGCTGAGCAGGGCGTTGCCGGTCATTTCCGCAAGCAGGATGTGGAACTCGCCGGCGAGACGGATCGACTCCGGTCCGTCGCGGCCATGCGCGGCATCCTCGCGGCGGACATGCGCCTCGAGCTGTTCGACTTGCTGAGGCGTCAGACGTCCCGCGAGGGACAGCATCACCTGCCGTTCCAGCGCACGGCGCACGTCGAACACGTCGCGCGCATCCTCCAGCGACGGGTAGGCGACCGAGGCGCCCTTGTTGGGCTTGAGTTCGACCAGCCCTTCGATGGCCAGACGCCCGAGCGCCTCGCGCACCAGCGTGCGGCTCACGCCGAGTTCGTCGCCGAGGGAATCTTCCGGAAGCTTCATGCCAGGCCGCAGCGCCTGCTCGATGATCGCGCGGCGAAGGGCCCGATAGACGGATTGCGAGCGCGAACCCTTGACCGGTTGCGCCGCCCTTTCCCTGTTTGCTCCGCTGCCGATCATCCCCGTCTCCCGAAATGTGCTTCCGGTTGCCTTCTTTTCATGGCCGGCGCCACGTTGCCAGAAATTACTTGTCACATAAAATCGCATACAATAACATCAAAAAATCGTATGCAATCCAGATTATATTTTGTGCACAAAAGATGGCGTTTCGGCAATCTGCTCAAAGTCTGGACAGCGCAATCGCATCATCGGCGTCGGGCCAAGCAGAGGGAGACTGAGATGGGACGGATCTGGTTACTGGCGGCTTCAGCCGCGCTTGCATTGTCGACAGCGCAGATGGCCGCGCCGGCCGAGGCCAAGACCCTGAAGTGGGGCGCCGCGCGCGAGATCGCCTCGCTCGATCCCTATTCCTTCGGCGACACTTTCACGCTTTCGGTGCTCAATCACGTTTACGAGGGGCTGGTGCGCTACACCGGCGATCTCAAGATCGAGCCGGCGCTCGCCGAATCCTGGGAGAACCCGTCGCCGACTATCTGGCGCTTCAAGCTCCGCAAGGGCGTGACCTTCCACAACGGAAACCCGTTCACGGCCGATGACGTCATCGCTTCCCTGACCCGCGTGACGCACGAGACCTCGCCGCTCAAGGGCAACCTGCCGGCCTACAAGTCCGCGAAGAAGATCGACGATTTCACCGTCGATATCGAGGTGAACGGGCCTTATCCGCTGCTGCTCAACGATCTCACCAACATCTTCATCTTCGACAAGGAGTGGCTCGAAGCGAACAACGCGACACTGCCGACCGACTCCGGCAAGGGCATCAAGGGCTACGCCACCGACAACGCCAACGGCACCGGGCCGTTCATGGTCGAATCCCGCCGGCCCGACGCGAAGACCGTCTTCGTCGTCAATCCGAAATGGTGGGACAAGCCGAAGCACAACCTGACGAAGATCGAGTTCTCGCCGGTTGCCTCCGCCGCGACCCGCGTCGCGGCGCTGCTCTCCGGCGAGATCGACTTCACCAATGTCGCGCCGCTGCAGGATCTGCCGCGCCTTGCCGCCTCGCCGGACATCAAGGTGCTCCAGACCAACGAACTGCGCACGGTGATCTTCGCCTTCAACCTCAAGGACAAGCTCTTCGAGAGCGACGTGACGGACAAGAACCCGCTCAAGGACAAGCGCGTCCGCGAGGCCCTCTATCGCGCGATCGATATCGATGCCGTGCAGAAGCGCGCGATGCGCGGGCTCTCGCGTAATACCGGCGCGATCGTCGCGCCCGCCATTCCCGGCTACGCGCCGGAACTGGAGCCGCGCCTGCCCTTCGATCTCGACGGCGCCAAGAAGCTCCTCACCGAGGCGGGCTATCCGAACGGCTTTTCGTTCCAGATGAACTGCCAGAGCGATGGCCTCGTCAACGAGGAGGAATTCTGCCAGGCGGTCGCGGCGATGTGGGCCCGCGCCGGTCTCAGGCCCAATCTCAGCCTCGGCCCGCGCAGCCTGCAGACGCCGAAGCGCGTGAAGGGCGATTTCGACGTTATCTCCTTCGGCTGGGCGAACGAGCCGATGATCGATGCCTATTCGATCCTCATCCAGGTGCTGCACTCGAAGAGCGGTTCGGGCGGCGTGTTCAACTGGGGTAGCTGGGGCCGCCCGGATATCGATGCGCTGATCGACAAGGCAGGCGTTGAACTCGACGCTTCCAAGCGTATCCCGATGATGACCCAGGCGCTCAAGATCGCGAAGGACGAGACGCTCTTCATCCCGATGCACAACCAGCCGATGGCCTGGGCGATGCGCGCCAATGTCGAGACCATGGTGCAGGCCTCCGACAACAAGCCGCGCCTCTGGCTCACCCGCATGAAGTGAGCCAGAGTGCCGGAGGCCGTCCTTCGCGGCGGCCTCCTTCGAGGCAGGGAGGGAAGCGATGCTGGTCTTTCTCGTCAGGCGGGTGGTGAACGCGATCGGCGTCATGCTTGCCGTCGCCTTCCTTGCCTTCATGATCTTCCGGTTCGTCGGCGATCCGGTCGAACTGATGCTGAACGAGCAGGCGACGCAGGCCCAGCGCGACGAGCTTCGCGCCCGGCTCGGGCTGAACCGGCCGTTCCTGCTGCAGTTCGCGACCTTCGCCGGCAATGCCGCGCGCGGTGATTTCGGCATTTCCTACCGCAACCAGCAGGAGGTCTCGGCGCTGATCGCCGAGCGCTTTCCGGCGACCTTCGAACTCGTGCTGGTCGCAACCTTCCTGTCGCTGGTGATCGGCATTCCGCTGGGTGTCTTCTCGGCAATCCGGCGAAAGAGTTTTCTGGCGCAGGCCGTCCAGTTCGTCTCGGTTCTCGGGGTTTCGCTGCCGAGCTTCGCGCTCGGCATCCTCTTCATCCTGATCTTTTCCGTGAACCTGCAATGGCTACCGGCCTTCGGGCGCGGCGAGGTCGTCTCGCTCGGCGGCTGGACGACCGGGTTGCTGACCGCGTCCGGAAGGGCCGCGCTTGTGCTGCCGGGGATCACGCTTTCGCTGTTTCAGATCACGCTGGTAATGCGCCTCGTGCGGGCGGAGATGCTGGAAACGATGCGGACCGAATTCATCCGCTTCGCCCGGGCACGCGGTCTGCCGGACCGGTCGATCCACTTTCGCCACGCGCTGCGCAATTGCCTGATGCCGGTCATCACCATGACCGGGCTGCAGATCGGCAACCTGATCGCCTTCGCGCTTGTGACCGAGACCGTGTTCCAATGGCCCGGCATGGGGCTTCTCTTCGTACAGGCGGTGACCTTCGTCGATATCCCGGTGATGGCGGCCTACCTGATGCTGGTCTCCTTCATCTTCGTGACGCTCAACACGCTGGTCGACCTCACCTACGCGCTGGTCGATCCGCGGTTGCGGCAGACCGCGCTTGCGGGAGGGTCGAATGTCCGCTGAGAGCGCCGTTCCCGCGAAAGAAGGCGCCGTGCGCCGTTTTCTGGCCTCCGACCTTGGCTACAGCTTCCGCCATTCGCCGGTCGCGATCATCGCGCTGGTCCTGCTGCTGCTCCTCGTCGTGACGGCGATTCTCGCGCCCTGGATCGCGCCGCAGAACCCGCACGACCTCAAGCAGATCTTCATCGACAAGGCGGAATTGCCGCCGATCTGGGCGAAGGGTGGCGAATGGCCCTTCCTGCTCGGCACCGATCCGCAAGGGCGCGACGTGCTTTCGGCGATCCTTTACGGCACGCGGATTTCGCTCGCCATCGGCGCGGCGAGTGTCGCGGTCTCCATGCTTTTCGGCATCACCGTCGGGCTCGTTGCCGGCTTTTTCGGCGGCGCGATCGACAATATCCTGATGCGCATCGGCGATACGATGCTCTCGATCCCGACCCTGCTCGTCGCAATCCTTGTCTCAGCGCTGGTCCGCGGGCTGCTGCCGCCGGCCTTGCGAGAACCCTTCGCCGCCACGATCCTCGTTGTCGCCATCGCGCTCACCGCCTGGGTGCAATACGCCCGCACGGTGCGGGCCTCGACGCTGGTGGAACGCTCGAAGGAATATGTGCTCGCGGCGCGGATCATCGGCGTGAGCCCGGCGCGCATCATGCGGCGGCACATCCTGCCGAACACGCTGACCCCGGTGATGGTCGCCGCGACGCTCAATCTCGGCCTCGCGATCCTTTCGGAGGCGACGCTGTCCTTTCTCGGCGTCGGCATGCCGATCACGCAGCCTTCACTCGGCACGCTGATCCGTATCGGCAACCAGTATCTCTTCTCCGGCTCGTGGTGGCTCGTCGTGTTCCCCTCGGTCCAGCTCGGGCTGATCGTCCTTTCCGTGAACCTGCTGGGCGATTGGCTGCGCGACGCCCTCAACCCGAAACTTCGTTGAAAGCGAGGCTCTCTTGGCTGGCACCCTCATCATCTCCAACGGCCGTCCGATGGGCGGGAAGGCCAGCGACATCCTGATCCGCGACGGCAGGATCGTCACCATCGGCGAGAACCTTTCGGCGCCCGGCGCTACGATCGAGGATGCGGGAGGTGCTCTGGTCCTGCCGGGGCTGGTCGAGGCGCATACCCATCTCGACAAGTCGCTCTGGGGCATGGGGTGGCGGCCGAACGATTCCGGCCCGCGCCTCCTCGACAAGATCGACAACGAACGCCGCCTCAAGCGCGAACTCGACATCGACCCCGCCCGTCAGTCGGCGCGGCAGATCGTCCTGTCGGTCAGTCACGGTTCGACGCATATCCGCTCGCATGTCGACGTCGATACCGATCACGGGCTCTGGGGTATCGAGGGCGTGATGGCGACGCGCGCAGCCTACGCCGATCTCGTCGATATCGACATCGTCGCCTTCCCCCAGTCGGGCTTGCTGCGCCGGCCCGGCACGCTCGACCTTCTCGACGCGGCGATGAAGGCCGGTGCCGATGTTGTCGGCGGCCTCGACCCCTGCGCCATCGACCGCGACCCGAAAGGCCACCTCGACGCGATTTTCGCCCTCGCGCAGAAATACGGCAAGCCGATCGATATCCACCTCCACGAGCCTGGCGAGATGGGCGCTTTCTCGATGGATCTCATCTTCGAGCGCACCCGCGCGCTTGGCATGGAAGGGCAGGTGGTGGTGAGCCATGCGTTCTGCCTCGGCACGCCGGATCGCGATCTTGTCGATCCGATGATCGAGGAACTCGCCGCGCTCGATATCGGCATCATGACCACGGGGCCGGCCTCGCGGCCCGCACCGCCGGTGAAGCGCCTGCTCGATGCCGGCATCCGCGTCTGTTCGGGATCGGACGGCATCCGCGATACCTGGGGGCCGTATGGCAACGCGGATATGCTCGAAAGGGTGATGCTCGTCGGGCTGCGCAACAATTTCCGCAAGGACGAGGAGGTGGAACTCGCCTTTCACGTCTGCACGCAAGGCGGTGCCGACGTCATGCGGTTGCAGGACTATGGCCTCAAGGTCGGCGACAATGCCGATCTTGTCGTCGTCGAGGGTGAGACGATCACCCATGCCGCCGTCGCACGGCCCGCGCGCAAGCTGGTCGTGAAACGCGGCAAGGTCGTCGCGCGGGACGGCCATTGCATCCGGACCGCGCCCTGATGGCAATTGCGGCCGCTCCCCGCCCGAAAGGGCCGATCCTCGTTACGGGGCGCTGGGTCGTCGGCCATCGCAATGGCGGCCACTGCCTGATCGAGAATGGCGAGGTCGTGTTCGAGGATGGCGCGATCCTGTTCGTCGGGCGTGGTTTTCCGGGCGAGGTCGCGCGCCGCATCGACTACGGCAACGCGCTTGTCGGCCCCGGCTTCGTCGATCTCGACGCGCTCTCGGACCTCGACACCACCATCCTCGGCTATGACAACCAGCCCGCCTGGAAAAAGGGCCGCGTCTGGCCGCGCGACTATCTCGAGGCCGGGCCCTACGAGATGTATTCGCGCGAGGAACTCGCGTTCCAGAAAGCCTATGCCTTCGCAACGCTCATCCGCAACGGCATCACGACGGCGCTGCCGATCGCCTCGCTGTTCTATCGCGCCTGGGGCGAGACGGTGGAGGAATTCGAGGATGCCGCGCAGGCTGCGGCCGAACTCGGTCTACGCGTTTATCTCGGCCCGGCCTATCGCACCGGCAATCAGCTGGTCGAGACGGACGGAACCATCGCGACGCATTTTGACGAAGCGCGCGGCCTTGCCGAACTCGACGCCGCCATCGCCTTCGCGGGCCGCATCGAAGGCGCGGCCGACGGTCTCGTCCGCGCGATGCTGGCGCCGGACCGGATCGAGACCTGCACTCCCGAACTCCTGCGGCGGACGGCGGATGCCGCGCGTGAACTGGATATCCCCGTTCGCCAGCACTGCTGCCAGTCCAGGATCGAATACGATCTCGTCCTCGCCCAGCACGGGATGAGCCCGCCCGAATGGATGGCGAGCCTTGGCTATCTCTCGGAGCGCAGCCTGCTGCCGCACTGCACCTTCGTTTCCGGCTCACGGCATATCGATCGGCCGGGGCGCGATCTCGAGATCATCCGCGATGCCGGCGCTTCGATTGTCCATTGCCCGCTCGTTTCCGGCCGGCACGGCAACACGATCGACCATTTCGCGCGCTACCGCGCCATGGGGCTGAAGATCGGGCTCGGCACCGATACCGCGCCGCCGGACATGATCGCCAACATGCAGGCCGGCATGATGCTCACCCGCGTCATGGGCGGCTCGGCAGCGACCTGCCGGTCGGAGGACTATTACGATGCCGCGACGATCGGCGGCGCGGATGCGCTCCGCCGCGCCGATCTCGGCCGCCTCCAGCCCGGCGCGCGCGCGGATATCACCGTGTTCGATCTCGACCGGCCGCATCTGGGGCAGGTGATCGATCCGATCCAGACGATGATGCTCGCCGGCCATGGCCGCGACTTCTCGGACGTGATTGTCGATGGCCGGTTCGTGATGGAGGACCGCGTGATCCTGGGACGCGACGAAGCTGCCGACAAGGCGCGCGCGCAGGTTCAGTTCGAGGGGCTGATGCGACAGTACCCGAAGCGCACGCTCGGGCACCCGCCGACGTCCGAGATTTTTTCCTCCGCCTATCCGGTCGATCGGGCGAGCGCCGGGCCGGCGCTTTGGGGGCAGGCATGAGCGCGCCGATCCTCTCGGTTGAGAACCTGCGGATCGTGTTCGATACCCGCCACGGCGAACTGACCGCGATCGACGGCGTTTCACTGGATATCGCGCCGGGCGAAATCCTCGGCGTCGTCGGCGAATCGGGGGCCGGCAAGTCGCTCACCGGCACGGCGATCATCGGTCTTCTCGATCCGCCCGGCCGCATCGCCGGCGGTACGATCCGGCTTGAGGGCGAGCGCATCGACAACCTGCCGCCGGAGGCGATGCGCAAGGTTCGCGGCCGGCGTATCGGCGCGATTTTCCAGGATCCGCTGACCTCGCTGCACCCGATGCTGACCATCGGCGACCAGCTCGTCGAGACGATCATGACCCATCTGCCGCTCGATCGCCGCGCGGCGCGGGCACGGGCGGTCGAACTGCTCGGCGAGGTGGGAATCCCGTCGCCGGACATGCGGATCGACCAGCACCCGCACCAGTTTTCCGGCGGCATGCGCCAGCGCGTCGTGATCGCGCTCGCGCTTGCGGGCGAGCCGAAGCTGATCATCGCCGACGAGCCGACCACGGCGCTCGATGTCTCGATTCAGGCGCAGATCACGACCCTGCTCAAGCGCCTGTGCCGCGAACGCGGCGCGGCGGTGATGCTGGTGACGCATGACATGGGTGTCATCGCCGAAACGGCGGATCGCGTCGCGGTGATGTACGCCGGGCGGATCATCGAAACCGGGCCGGTCGAGGCTGTCACCCGTCGGGCGCTGCACCCTTACGCGCGCGGGCTCATGGCCTCGATCCCGAGCCTGCGCGAGCGGCGCGAGATGCTCCGCCAGATCGACGGCGCGATGCCGCGGCTCAACGCCATTCCTCCGGGCTGCGCCTTCAATCCGCGCTGTGGCTACGCAACGGAGCAATGCCGGGCGGAGCGGCCCGCGCTCGGCAACGAACCGCATGCGGCCGCCTGTTGGCATCCATTGACGGGAGAAGCGCATGGGTAAGGCCGGCATCGTGCTCAGTGTCGAGGATGCGGAATGCACCTTCGATCTTTCGCCCCCCTTTCTGGCGCGCCTCATCCAGAACGCGCCGCGCCGGATGCTGCGCGCCGTCGCGGGTGTGACCTTCGAGGTCGAGCGCGGCAAGACCTACAGCATCGTCGGCGAATCCGGCTGCGGCAAATCGACTCTGGCGAGGATGATCGTCGGCCTCCAGAAGCCGAGCGCCGGCGCGATCCGGTTCGGCGACACCCGACGGCGCGATGGCAGCATCGGCCCGCCGCGTGTGCAGATGATCTTTCAGGATCCCTACGCCAGCCTCAATCCACGCTGGCGCGTCGGCGAGATCATCGCCGAACCGATCCGAGAACTGGGGCTGATCGCCGGCGAAAGCGCGATCCTTGCCCGCATCGGCGAGCTGCTGAAAACCGTGGGCCTTTCTCCCGCCGATGCCGGCCGCTTTCCGCATGAATTTTCGGGCGGCCAGCGCCAGCGCATCTCGATCGCCCGGGCGCTGGCGACCGAGGCCGACATCCTCGTCTGCGACGAGCCAACCTCGGCACTCGACGTTTCGGTTCAGGCGCAGATTCTCAACCTGATGCGGCAGTTGCAGGCGGAGTTCGGCCTCACCTATCTGTTCATCAGCCACAACCTCGCGGTCGTCCGGCACATGTCCGACGAGATCGCGATCATGTATCTCGGCCGCTTCGTCGAAACGGGGCCGGCGGAGGCGATCTTCTCCGATCCGCGTCACCCCTATACCCGGCTGCTGATCGAAACGATTCCCGATATCGAGTCGCCGAATCGCGAGCGGCGGCAGATTTCGGGTGAGGTTGCGAGCCCGATCGATCCGCCGTCCGGCTGCCCCTTTCATCCGCGCTGCCAGCGGGCCGAAAGCCGGTGTCGCGAGACGAGGCCGGTGCTTCTGGGAAGCCTTGTTCGGAAGGTCGCCTGCCATGTCGTATCGAATGAAGGCTGATCGGGCGAGGAAGCCGATTTCGGCGATTCCGGTTCTTTGATTGCGCCGATGGCCTTAACGTGTTAGCAGAGGGGCATCGAGTTTTGGCCGACTGAATTTGCCCCTGCGGAATTGAGGTTCCGCGTTGGCCGACGATCTCTTCCTTCTCATCGATCGATGATGCGTTCGCATGCAGGCTCTGCAGCGGATGTTGTTTTTTCTTCTCGCTCTACAAAGGATATTCCCATGGCTAACGGAACCGTCAAGTGGTTCAACACCCAGAAGGGCTTTGGCTTCATTCAGCCGGACAACGGCGGCACGGATGTGTTCGTGCACATCAGCGCTGTCGAGCGCGCCGGGCTTAACGGCCTCAACGAAGGCCAGAAGGTCTCGTTCGAGATCGTGGCGGATCGCCGCACCGGCAAGTCGGCCGCGGATCGGCTGCAGATCGTCGACTGACCTCCCTCCGGCTTCCGATCAGGAAGGCCGGAATCGCCGCGTCGTCCGGTTTCGGGCGGCGCGTTTCTTTTTTTGCTGATACGGGAGTTTGATGTGCAGGTTCTGGTTCGTGACAACAATGTCGAGCAGGCGCTCCGCGTCCTGAAGAAGAAGATGCAACGCGAAGGTGTCTTCCGGGAAATGCGGCAACGTAAGGCCTACGAGAAGCCCTCAGAGCGGAAGAACCGCGAAAAGGGCGAGGCGATCCGCCGCGCACGCAAGCTTCAGCGCAAGAAGATGCAGCGCGAAGGCCTTCTGCCTATGCCCAAGGCGAAACCTCGTCCTGTGGGCGGTCGCCCCGGACAGGCTTCTGCGACGACGCCGCGTTGACGGCGTAAAGGATCGGGCGGAGGACGCCCGGTTCACTCTTCCGGGCGGGCATCCATCATACAGCTTGACATTGCAGTGCAGCACGCCCATTTAGCATTGAGAACGTCAGCGCCAATTGGCGCGTGAGCGAAGCAGCGTGAACGCATCCGCCAGGTTTGATGGCGCAAGGTGCCGGCTTCCCCCTTCAATCGTTCCTTTTTCCGGCGGCCCCATCACGCGGGCGGCTCTTGTTTCTCCGGAACGCGATGACGCGCTCCGGGCATGGCGGCCGCTTGGCTGCCGAACCGAAAGACATTCCCTTGGCTTCTTTTAACGATTTCGCCCTGCTCGCGCCGTTGAAGCGCGCCCTTGATGGCGAAGGCTACACCACGCCGACCCCGATTCAGGTTCAGGCGATTCCCCATGCGCTCGCCGGCCGCGACTTGCTCGGCATTGCCCAGACGGGCACCGGCAAGACGGCGGCCTTTGCGCTACCGATCCTCCAGCGGCTCGGAAAATCCGGTCTGACGCGTAAGCCGCGCACCTGCCGCGCCCTGATCCTCTCGCCGACCCGCGAGCTCGCGAGCCAGATTGCGGACAGCTTCCGCGCTTATGGCAAGCACATGCACCTTTCGATCGATGTCGTGTTCGGCGGCATTCCGATTGGCCGCCAGATCAAGAAACTCGCGACCGGCGCCGACATTCTGGTCGCGACCCCGGGCCGCCTGCTCGACCTCGTCAGCCAGAAGGCGCTGCGTCTCGACGAGATTGAAATCCTCGTGCTCGACGAGGCCGACCAGATGCTCGATCTCGGCTTCATCGTCCCGCTCCGGCGCATCAAGGCGATGCTGCCGAAGAAGCGGCAGAGCCTGTTCTTTTCCGCAACCATGCCGGACACCATCGCCGGGCTTGCGGGCGAATTCCTGACCGATCCCGTCAAGGTCGCGGTAACGCCGGTCGCCACGACTGCGGAACGCGTGACGCAAGGCGTGATGCATGTTGCACCGTCGGCTAAGCAGGACCTACTCTACCATGTTCTCTGCGATGGCGAGATCGGCCGGACGTTGGTCTTCACCCGCACGAAGCACGGCGCCGACCGCGTTGTGAAGCAGCTCGCGAAAGACGGCATCGAATCCGCCGCCATCCACGGCAACAAGAGCCAGGCCCAGCGCGAACGCGCGCTCGGCGCCTTCCGCGCCGGCACCTGCAAGGTGCTTGTGGCGACCGACATCGCCGCGCGCGGAATCGACGTCGACGGCGTTTCCCATGTCATCAATTTCGATCTGCCGAACGTGCCGGAATCCTATGTCCATCGCATCGGCCGCACCGCGCGCGCCGGCGCGGCGGGCATCGCGATCTCCTTCTGCTCCGGCGAGGAGCGGCCCTACCTGCGCGACATCGAGAAGCTGACACGTCAGGCCGTGCCGGTGTTGGCGCTGCCGGAAGGCTTCACGCCAGCGCCGGCCACTATCCGCGAGGCGCCGGCGTCGAACCGGCCTGCCCGGCATGGCGGGGGCGAACGGCATGAGGCTTCGCGGCAAGACTCACGGCAAGACCCGTCGCGTCAGGCGCCCTCGCGGCAGAAGCCCGCGCGCAACCGCCGGCATCGCCCCCGGCGTTTCGGGCAGGACGCTCGCCCGGAGGCGAAGGCGGTCGTCGGCTGACGCTGCTTCCCCAGACAGAAAGTCGCATCGCCGGTGAAGGTTTCAGGCCTTCGCCGGCTGCGGCCGTGCCGCCGGGCGGCGCATCAGCGGAACCATGACGATCAGCAGAATGAAGATGGCGGTGAGCGCGAAGAAGACATCACCCAACGCCATCACCAGCGCCTGCTGCTTCACCATCGCCAGCATCTGGGCCGTCGCCGCCGCTCCGGCATCCGATCCGAGATCCGAGAAGCGCTGCGTCATCAGGGCAAGGCGCTCCTCTGCGGTCGGCACGCCCCACGAGACGGCCTCCGAGAGCCGCGCGAGGTGCAGGTCCCAGCGATCGTTCATCAGGGTGTTGATTAGAGCAAGACCGACGGCGCCGCCGAGGTTGCGCGTGAGATTGTAAAGCCCCGAGGCATTCTTGAGCCGGTCGGGCGGTAAGGTTCCGAGCGCAAGATTGTTAATCGGCACCATGCACATCATCAGCGAGGTGCCGCGGAAGATCTGCGGCAGAACCAGTTCGCCGAAGGCCCAGTCCTTCGTGATGGCGGAGGCGAGCCAGGTGCCGAGCGAAAACCCGGTGAAGCCGATCGCCATCATGATGCGCGGATCGATCCGAGTCATCAGCCGGCCCACGACCGGAGCGGCGAGAAACATGCAGATGCCGGTAAGAAACATGGTCTCGCCGATCTGCAGCGCCGAATAGCCCCGAACCCGCCCGAGATAGACGGGGTAGAGATAAGTCAGTCCGTAGAGCCCGATCCCCATCACGAAGGAGAACAGCGAGCCGAGGGCGAAATTGGAGTTCGCGTAGGCGCGAAGGTCGACGATCGGCTGACGCGAGGTGAAGCTGCGATAGAAGAAGACGATCGCACTCACGAGCGTGATCAGGGCGAAGATGACGATCTTGTCGTCGGCAAACCAATCCTTCGCCGCGCCTTCCTCGAGAACATATTCGAGCGAGCCGAGAAAGCACGCCATCGAGAGGAGATTGAGCCAGTCGAAATCCTGCAGCAGGTGCCGCTCGGCCTTGTCGAAATCGATCAGGAACCAGGCCATCGCCGTGACGATGACGCCTGGCACGAGGTTGACCAGAAACAGCCAGTGCCAGGAAAAGAGATCGGTGAGATAGCCGCCGACCGTCGGGCCGATCGTCGGTGCGAGCGTCACCACGAGCCCGATCATCGGCGCGACGAGCGGTTGCTTCGAGCGCGGGAAAATCTGGAACGAGGAGGCGAACACCGTCGGAATCATGCCGCCACCGATGAAGCCCTGAATCGCGCGGTAGATGATCATCTCGTCGATATTCGTCGCCGTCGCGCAAAGAAGGCTGGCGAGCGTGAATCCGCCGGCCGCGATCGTGAACATCACCCGCGTCGAGATTGCCCGCGAGAGATACCCCGAGAGCGGGATCATGATCACTTCGGCGACGAGATAGCTCGTCTGAACCCAGGCGATCTCCTCGGCGGAGGCGGATAGTCCAGCCTGGATTTCACGCAACGAGGCCGAGACGATCTGGATGTCCAGGATCGCCATGAACATGCCGAAGACCATGCCGAGGAAGGCCAGCAGCCGGCGGACAGGGATGGCGTCTGCCGGTGCCGCAGGAAGCAGGCGGGGGGAACCCGCTTCGGCAGGGGAGGTTTGCGCAGCCGCGCTCATCGACCGGCCTGCGCGACTGTATCGGACCCGGATGCGCCGGTATCGACGCCGGCCACGACGGAAAGCCCCGGCCGCAGCCAGCCTTCGCCGACAACATGAGCCGGCAATTCGATCCGGACGGGGACGCGCTGCACGATCTTGGTGAAGTTGCCGGTCGCGTTTTCCGGCGGCAGCAGCGAGAACTGCGAGCCCGAGGCCGGCGCGATGCTGGCGAGCCGGCCGGCGATCTTCCGGCGCGAATGTACGTCGACCGTGATTTCGACCGGTTGACCGGGCTTCAGGCCGGCGAGCTGCGTTTCCTTGAAATTGGCTTCAACATAGACGCTGTCGAGCGGCACCAGCGCCAGCAGGCGCGTTCCCGGCTGCACGAAAGCGCCCGGCTGCGCCGCGCGATTGCCGATGACGCCATCGAACGGCGCACGGATTTCGGTGAAGCCGCGATCGCGCTTCGCTTTTTCAAGTGCGGTCAGCAGTTCGGCGCGCACCCGTTGCGCTTCAACCCGCTGCGCTTCGATCACGCTGCGGTTAGCCTCCGCGGCGCCGAGAGCGGCCTGCGCCGAAGACAGCCCGGCCTGCGCCCGGTCGCGATCGGCGCGCGCGGTCTCGAAAGTCGCCTGCGAGGAATAGTTGCTCTTCGCCAGCGCTTCTGCCCGCGCGAAGGCGGCATCGGCCCGGCGCACCTCGGCCTCGGCCGAATTGACCTGCGCGCGCGCCTGTTCGACCTGCGCGCCCTGTGCGCGGCCCTGTTCGAGAACGCGGGCGATCGTCGCATCCTGCGTGGAAATCTTCTCGCGCGCGGCATCCTCCGCGATGCGATAATCGCCGTCGTCGAGCCGGACGAGCAGATCGCCGGCCTTCACCGGCTGGTTGTCGCGCACCGGCACTTCCGCGATAT
>JAVTWI010000045.1:0-3212 GCA_032229845.1 Rhabdaerophilum sp. | reverse complement strand
CGCCAGGCGCGCGCACCGAGAGCTGCCGCAGCATCGTATGGATGTCGAGGAAGGAGGGGTCCGCCTCAAGAATGACCTGATAGGTGTCTTCCGGGGAGTAAATTGTCGTTACCTGCCGCGACCCGAACGCCGAATAGAGCGTGGAGCGGATCTGATCGACGGAAATGCCGAGGCGTGCGGCGGCGTCCCGGTCGATATCGACGGCGGCGGCACGGGCCCGCAGGGCGAGATCGGAATTCGCGTCCTGAATGAGCGGGATGCCGCGCATCGCCGTTTCGATCTGCCCGGCGAAGGTGCGCAGCGCCTCGATATCCGAGGATTGCAGCACGAACTGGTAGAGCGCGCGCGATTGCAGGCCGCCGACGTTGATGCTCTGCACCGGCTGGAAGAACGCCTGGATGCCGGGAACGCCGGAGGTACTGCGGCGCAGCCGCTGGATCACGCCGGCGGCGTCAAGCTTCCGTTCCGGCTTGGGCCTGAGCGAAATGAACATGCGGCCCGAATTCTGCGTGCTCGACGGCCCGCCGCCGCCGACGGTCGACATCACGGAGATGACGTCGGGATCGTTACGAACGATCTCCGCCACCCGGTTCTGCCGCTCGGCCATGGCGCTGAAGGAGGCATCGTCGGGACCGATGAGCGAGGCCGTAAGCTGGCCGATATCCTCGATCGGGAAGAAGCCCTTCGGGATCGTCTTCATGAGATAGCCCGACGCGACGAAGGTGAGGAGGGTCAGGAGCAGCATCGTCCTCGGGATGGAGACGACCTTCCTGACCGCCCAGGCGTAGGCGCGGCTCACAGCGCCGAACCCGATATCGAACAGCCGCAGCGGCAGCACCGGCACGGCGTGATGATCGATGGGTTTGAGCAGGCGGGCGCACAGCATCGGCGTCAGCGTCAGCGAGACGAGGCCGGAGAGCAGGATCGCGATCGAGATATCAAGACCGAACTCGGCGAACATGCGACCGACGACACCGCCCATGAACAGCACGGGAATGAACACGGCGACGAGGCTGATCGTCATCGACATGATGGTGAAGCCGACTTCCGCCGAGCCGGTAAAAGCCGCCTGACGCGGCTCGACGCCATCCTCGATGTGGCGCATGCAGTTCTCGAGCATGACGATCGCATCGTCGACGACGAAGCCCACCGCCAGCGTCAGCGCGAGCAGCGAGATGTTGTCGAGCGAATGGCCGAGCGCATACATGCCGGCGAAGGTGCCGATCAGCGAGATCGGGAGGGCGATCGCCGGAATGAGGGTCGCCCGCGCGCTCTTCAGGAACAGCCAGATCACCAGCACGACCAGCACGACGGCAAGGCCGAGCGAGATCATGACGTCCTCGATCGCCGCGCGGATCGAGACCGAGCGATCGTTGAGCACGGCGATATCCATGTTCGCCGGCAGTTCGCCCCGGATCTGCGGCAACAGCGCCTTGACCGCATCGACCACCTGAACTGTATTGGCGTCCGGCTGGCGCTGCACGGCGAGGATGATGGCGCGCTCGCCGTTGAGCCAGGAGGCGACCTTATCGTTCTCGACGCCGTCGACGGCGGTCGCGACATCGGAGATGCGGACCGGCGCGCCGTTCGCCCAGGCGACGATGACGGGCATGTAATCGGCCGCGTGCTGGATCGGGCCGGTCGAATCGATGATCTGGTTCACAGGCCCCTGTGAGACCGAGCCGACCGGGCGGCTCGAATTCGCGGCCGCGAGCGCGCTCTGGACATCCGAGAGCGAAAGCCCGCGCGCGGCCAGCTTGGCGAGGTCGGCGCGGACGCGGACGGCGTATTTCTGGCTGCCGAAGATCAGTACCTGCGCGACGCCCGGCAGGGTCGAGACCTTCGGCAGGATGTTGGACTGCGCGAAGCGATCGACATCGGAGAGGCGCGCGCCCTTGGTCGAGAGCGCGAGGAAGATCACCGGCTGGTCGGCCGGGTTCACCTTGCGGAAGCTCGGCGGCACCGTGAGATCGGCCGGCAATCGCCGCTGCGCGGTGGAAATCGCGGATTGCACATCCAGCGCCGCGCCGTCGATCGAGCGGTTGAGATCGAACTGCAGCACGATCGAGGTGTTGCCGAGGCTGGAAGTCGAGGTCATCGTCGAGACGCCGGCGATGGTCGAGAACTGGCGTTCGAGGATGGAGGCAACCGAGGCGGCCATCGTCTCCGGGCTCGCGCCCGGCAATGTCGCCGAGACCTGGATCGTCGGGAAATCGACGCGCGGCACGGCGGCGACCGGAAGCTGGCGATAGGCGAACAGCCCGGCGGCGAGGATCGAGACCATCATCAGGATGGTCATCACCGGGCGGCGGATGCAGAGGGCGGAGAGCATCGCGACCTCCCTCAGCCTTGCCGGCCGCCGGGGGCGGGCCGGTTGTCGTCAGCCTCGCCGTTGCGCGGCCGCTTGCCGCCGCCGGGAGAGGGGCTTGCACCATTGCCGGCGCCTCGCGGCTGGATCGGCGTGCCGTTGATGATGCGGAGCTGGCCGCTGGTGACGACCCGGTCGCCAGGGTTCAACCCTTTACGGATCACGACATCGTCGCCGTCGCCGCGGGCGACCTCGACCTTGACCTGCCGGGCACGGCCGGTCTCGTCGGCGATGAAGACATAGTGCCCGTCCTGTCCGTTCTGGACGGCGGCGAGCGGCACGGTCAACGCCTGTGGGTCGACGCCGAGCGTGACGGTGGCGCGGACGAAGGCGCCGGGCCAGAGCGTCTCGCGCGCGTTGCCCATCTTCGCCTTGGCGATCAGGGTTCCGGTGGCGGGGTCGATGGTGTTCTCGATGAAGGCGACCGTGCCGGTTTCCGTCGCGCTGCCGGAGACGGCGCTGACCGGCACCTCACCCTTCAGCATCGCCTCGCGCAGGTCCGCGACCAGCGGCTGCGGCACGCCGACGGCGATATAGATCGGCTCGATCTGGTTGATCGTCATCAGCGGTGTGGTGTCCGCCGCGCGTACCACGGCGCCCATCTTGGCGGTGATCGAGCCGATCCGGCCGGCGATCGGCGCGCGGATTTCGGTGAAGCCGATCTGGGTCTCGATATTGCGTTTCTGTGCGAAATCGGCCTCGCGCTGCGCTTTCAGGCCCGCCAGCGTGGTCGCGGCCGTGTCGCGCTGGACCTGCGTGCCGATCTTGCGTTCGAGCAGGTCCTCAAAGCGGGCAAGGTCTCGCATGGACTGTTCGACCTGAGCGTCGTCCTTGGCGATCTGCC
>JAVTWI010000044.1:0-3212 GCA_032229845.1 Rhabdaerophilum sp. | reverse complement strand
GCATCAGGGCAAGCCGGTGACGGTTGCCGGCGCTGAGGCCGACCATCTCGGCAAGCCGGTCCGCACCGCCTCGGAAGCGACGCATCAGGGCAAGCCGGTGACGGTTGCCGGCGCTGAGGCCGACCATCTCGGCAAGAACGTGATGGCCGCGTAAGGCGAACCTGACGCTCCAGCAAACAGAAACGCCGCCTCCGAAGGGAGGCGGCGTTTTCTGTCAATGGAGAGAGTGTCTTGCCGGTGTGGTCTTGAGGCGGGAAATTTCGTCCTTGATGACCAGCTTCTGTCGTTTCAAAGCGGCAATCTTGACGCTGTCTTTCGCGGGAAGTGCCAGTTCGTCGGCGATTTTTCGATCGAGCGCCTGATGTCTGCGCTCCAGTTCGGCGATATGTGCCGTCATCGACATGTCAGAAACCTCCGTTCCTTGTGTCGGGCAGTTGAGTGTGTCACATCCCCGAGCCGGCTCAAGAGAAATATCTTCCCATTTTTGTGAACCGTCTTCGCTGTGGACAACGGCGTTAACGACAGGTTAACGAGTGCCATGCTGGATTTGGAACCGTCTCCGGGCGCGTGATTGGGCCATGTCTCCGGTTTTTCGGCACGACCTTGCGGCGAGGGCATGATGCGGGGTGAGGTTTCGGAGGAAGAACGGCTCGCGCTGGAGGCGGAACTGCACCGTCTTCACATCGAGCATCGCGATCTCGACGCCGCGATCGCCGCCCTCGAACAGCTTGGTGCCTACGATCAGCTCCAGGTGCAGCGGCTCAAGAAGCGCAAGCTGCAGCTTCGCGACCGGCTCGCGGAAATCTCCGACCGGCTGACGCCCGATATCATCGCCTGAAGAGGCGGAAATCCCGACATTGGCGCGGATTTCGGCTTGCCTTCGTGCGAGCCTTCGCCTAACTCGCTGACCTTCCATCGAAAGCGGCTCCGCGTTTCCTTCCGGGCCGCCCGTGTTCGAGGAGGTCCGCCGTGCCGCCTTCCGTCGCCATCATCATGGGAAGCCAATCCGACTGGCCGACGATGCGGCATGCAGCCGAGGTCCTCAAGGCGCTCGACGTGGCCTACGAGGCGCGCATCGTCTCGGCGCATCGCACGCCGGACAGGCTCGTGAGTTTCGCCAAGGGCGCGAAGGCGGCCGGGTTCAAGGTCATCATCGCCGGGGCGGGCGGCGCGGCGCACCTGCCGGGCATGACGGCCTCGATGACAAGCCTGCCGGTGCTCGGTGTCCCGGTCGAATCGAAGGCGCTGTCGGGGCAGGATTCGCTGCTCTCGATCGTGCAGATGCCGGGCGGGATCCCCGTCGGCACACTGGCGATCGGCAAGGCCGGCGCCACCAACGCCGGCCTGATGGCCGCCGCCATCCTCGCGCTCGCCGATCCGGCGCTCGCGACGCGACTCGAAACCTGGCGGGCCCGGCAGACCGAGGCGGTCTCGGATTTTCCGAAGGACGAGGCCTGATCGGCGCACGATGCTGAAACCGGGGGACAGGATCGGCATTCTCGGCGGCGGCCAGCTCGGCCGCATGCTCGCGCTGGCTGCGGCGCGGCTGGGGCTCGATTGCCATATCTTCGCGCCGGAAGCCGACAGTCCGGCCTTCACCGTTTCCGCCGCTGCGACCGTCGCCGATTATCGCGACGAGAAGGCGCTCGCCGCTTTCGCGGAAAACGTCGATGCGATCACCTACGAGTTCGAGAACGTGCCGGTCGAGACCGTGCGCTTTCTCGAAGGGCTCAAGCCGGTCCGGCCGGGCTCGAAGGCGCTGGAGGTCGCGCAGGACCGGCTGGAGGAAAAGCGCCTCGCCCGCCGGCTTGGTGCGCGGACGGCGGATTTCGAGGAAATCAACGATCTCGATCGGCTGAAGGACCTGATTGCCGGTCCGTTCGGCGTGCCGGCGGTGCTCAAGACCACCCGCTTCGGCTATGACGGCAAGGGGCAGGCGAAGATCGCCCACGCCGGCGAGGCCGAGGCAGCCTTCGCCGTCCTGCGCGGACAGACCGGCATTCTCGAAAGCTTCGTGCGGTTCGACCGGGAGGTCTCGGTGATTGCGACGCGCGGCGCGGATGGCGCCTTCGCCGCGTTCGACGTGACCGAGAACGAGCATCGCAACCACATTCTCCATCGCTCCGTGGTGCCGGCGAAGATCGACAAGATCGCGGCCGGCGAGGCCGTCGCGATCGCCCGGCGCATCGCCGAAGCGCTGGATTATGTCGGCACCTTCGCCGTCGAGTTCTTTGTGATCGACGGCGAGACTGGCGGGCAGGGGAACGCGCAGGTGATCGTCAACGAGATCGCGCCGCGCGTCCATAATTCCGGGCATTGGACGATGGACGGCGCTTTCACCTGTCAGTTCGAACAGCACATCCGCGCCGTCGCCGGCTGGCCGCTCGGCGACCCCGCGCGGCTCGGGGCGGTCGAGATGATCAATCTCATCGGCGAGGACGCGGTCGGCTGGCGCGATATTCTCGCCGATGGCCGCGCCCATCTCCACCTTTACGGCAAGGCGGAAATCCGCGCCGGGCGCAAGATGGGGCATGTGAACAGGATTCTCGGTTAGTCGCGGATTTCCGGCGAGGGCCATACCTTGGCCTGGATCAGGAAAATCCGTTTTGCGAGCCGGAGACGGATAGACAAGCCGCGCTGTCTTTGTTATACGCGCGCACTTTCGGGGCGCCTTTTCGCTTGAAGGCGGGTCCGAACGGAATTCAGAACATCGTCCGTTTAACGATCAATCGGAGCCAACGTGCAGGTCCTCGTCCGCGACAACAACGTCGATCAAGCCCTCCGCGCCCTCAAAAAGAAAATGCAGCGCGAAGGCATTTTCCGTGAAATGAAGCTGCGCGGCCATTACGAGAAGCCTTCGGAGAAGAAGGCGCGTGAAAAAGCCGAGGCCGTTCGCCGTTCCCGCAAGCTCGCCCGCAAGCGCCTCCAGCGCGAGGGTGTGCTGCCGATGCCGGTGAAGAAGAAGTAAGTCCGGCGGATACCCGCCAGGAACATGCCGTTGTCGGCTTTTTGAAAGCGCCCCTTCCCAGGGCGCTTTTTGTCTTGAAGTCTTGAAAACGGGCGGGGTCGTATCGGCGGACCGATATGCTACAATCCCGCCACAGGTCTCGCGTAAAGCTGCGGGTGCAGCGGTGAATTGAGGGGCGCAGGATGAACGGGGTCTTGAGTGGCGGCCGGCTCTTCGGAAGAGGTTCGATGCGTTTTTCCGCCTT
>JAVTWI010000043.1:0-3228 GCA_032229845.1 Rhabdaerophilum sp. | reverse complement strand
TTTGCGGGAAACGGTGCGAGCGGCGTGCCGGGGCGCCGTTAACTTCCGGCAGTTCGACCGGGGCGCCGAAATTAAGGATAACAACGGATGGAATTTGCCTCGGGCCCCCGGTTGTGAGAGGGTAATCGTGCTCCAAGGATTTCACGCCGCGCCCCCGCTCCGGGCGCGGCGTTAATTTTTTCAGCGGTTGTCGGCGCCGGCGTTAACCAATTTCCCGCTGGTCCTCTGCTGCGCTGCGCAACAAGTCGCCGATTGCGCGTTCCCCGGTTTTGGACAACACTTCCATGCCACGCCGCCCGCTAGAAGGTGGCGCGATAGACGTCCTCGACCCTTCAGGGAGTGACCGATGAGCGTTGGCAAAATTCTGAATACCAAGGGAAAAGCGGTTGTCACGGCGCAGGCCGGGCAGACGCTGCATCAGGCGAGTCAGCTTCTCGCCCAGTTCCGGATCGGCGCCGTCGTGGTGACGGATGCCAACGGCGGGGTCGCCGGCATCCTCTCCGAGCGCGATATCGTCCGCGCCGTGGCGCAGAAGGGGGCAGCCGGCCTGCAGGATACGGTCGGCGATCACATGACGCGCAAGGTCGTCACCTGCGTGGAGGCGCAGGGCATCAACGATGTCATGGAGATCATGACTGCCGGCAAGTTCCGCCATGTCCCGGTGGTGAAGGATGGCCGGCTCGACGGCATGGTTTCGATCGGCGACGTGGTGAAGCACCGTCTTGCCCAGCTCGAGCACGAGAGCCAGACGCTGCGCGAATACATCGCGGCGAGCTGAGATCGACCGGAACGGGTGGCAGGCATCGTGAAGCGGGTTCTTCTGGCCGTTCTCGGTTTTCTGGGCGGGTTCATTTTCGCCTGGGGCGTGGCGATGGCGGTTTACGTGGCCGGGGAGGGAACCGGCGTCTTTCACGACCGCGACGGCGGCGTCGCGATGGGTTTCGCTTTCTCGATCGGGCCGTTCTTCGGCCTGATTGCCGGTGTGATCACCGCGATCTGGCTCAGCCGGCGCGGCGCCCGCTAGGCGCCCTGATCATGGATGCTTCGGTTCGGCGCCTGTCAGCGTTGGCCCGGCATCGCCCATCTCGACGCGGCGGTAGAAGCACGAGCGCCGGCCGGTGTGGCAGGCCGGCCCTTCCTGCCTGACGCGGACGATCACCGCATCCTGGTCACAGTCCGTCCGCATCTCGACGAGGCGTTGGGTGTGGCCCGAGGTCGCGCCCTTGCGCCAGAGTTCGTTGCGCGAGCGCGAGAAATACCAGACGTCGCCGCTTTCGAGCGTGCGGGCCAGCGCCTCGGCGTTCATGTATGCGAGCATCAGGATCGCGCCATTCGCGTCGTCGACGGTGACCGCGGTAATGAGCCCGTCGGCGTTGAAGCGCGGCGTAAAGGCGGCGCCTTCCTCAAGCTCCAGCTTGGTTCCGGGCGGCGCGAAAGGGGTGCTGGCGGTCCACATGCCGTCCTCTTGGCGCCAATCGCCGCGCGAAATCAAGCGCGGCGGTTGTTCAGCAGGGTGAAAAACCGCAGTTGCTCCGCCGGATCGTCGCGGAAGACGCCGGTGAACTGGCAGGTCGAGGTGGAAGCGCCGGCCTTGCGGACGCCGCGCATCGACATGCACATGTGCTCGGCCTCGATCACCAACGCCACGCCGCGCGGGCGCAGCGCTTCCTCGATGGCCTGCACGATCTGCGCCGTCATCGTTTCCTGCGTCTGGAGCCGGCGCGCGAAAACCTCGACGATCCGCGCCAGCTTCGAAAGCCCGACGACGCCGTTCTCGGGGTAATAGGCGATATGCGCGACGCCGTGGAACGGCACCATGTGATGCTCGCAATGGGAGTGGAACGGGATGTCCTTCACCAGAACCAGCTCGTCGTAGCCCTCGACCTCGCGGAAGACCTTCGACAGGGCTTCGGCCGGATCGAGGCGATAGCCCTCGAAAAGCTCTTCGTAGGCCTTGGCGACGCGGGCCGGCGTTTCCTGAAGACCCTCGCGGTCGGGGTCGTCCCCCGCCCAGGCGATGAGGGTGCGGACGGCCGCTTCAGCCTCCTCACGCGTGGGGCGGGAAGCGCCGGGCCGGGTGGGAGAGGGGTTCAAGGTCTTAACCACAGCATCCATGTGGCGCCTCCTGTTGGGCGGGGCGCGCGGATTGCGCAGCCTCCTGACTTCTGGATTTGTAGCACGGTTGCCGTTCTGACAGGGGGTGGAGGCATTTCCGCTGTCAGTTTCCGTCAGGAGGCATCGCTGCTGCCAAACCCTAGCCTTTTCGCCGGGGTGGCCTTATCTCTAGGCCAACAGGTGCCTCATGCTCGACGACATCTACAATCGCCGCATTCTCGAACTCGCTGCGGACATTCCTCGGCAGGGCCGACTCGACGCGCCTGACGCCAGCGCGACCGCGCATTCCAAGCTCTGCGGCTCGACCGTGACGGTCGATCTCACGATGGATGGCGATACCGTCACGGATTTCGCGCATGAGGTGAAGGCCTGCGCGCTGGGGCAGGCATCGTCCTCGATCATGGCGCGGAATGTGATTGGCTCGACAGCGGCGGAACTGCGCGAGATCCGCGAGGCCGTCCGCAGGATGCTCAAGGAGAACGGCGCGCCGCCGCAAGGCAAGTGGGAAGACCTCCGTGTGCTCGAACCGGTGCGCGACTACAAGGCGCGACATGCCTCGACGATGCTGACCTTCGACGCCGTGGTCGACGCCATCGGCCAGATCGAGGCAAAGCGGAAGGCCGAGCTTGAGAAAGCACCTGTGGCGTGAACCTCGCCCGCCGCCTCTTCCTCGCGCCGGTCTATCTCTATCGCTACACGATTTCCGCCTTCATCGGCCGCACCTGCCGCCACCTGCCGACCTGCTCGGAATACATGATCGAGGCGGTGGGCCGGCACGGCATCTGGCCGGGTGGCTGGATGGGCTTTGCGCGAATCTGCCGCTGCCGGCCCGGCGGCACTTCGGGGCTGGATTTCGTGTGCGAGGCATTGCCGGCGGATGCGGCCTGGTATCGCCCGTGGCGTTACGGGCTTTGGAATTCGGTCAACGCGCCGGCGCCGGAGAATTCGCCTAGAGCATGCTGCGATTAAGTGGAAACCGGTTAGCCGCGAATAAGCATGCTCAAACTTATGGATATCGATCACGCTGCGTTTTGACAATTCCGTCAAAACGCAGCGTGATCTAGGGCTTCGGCTCCAACTGTCGCAGCGCTTCGGCCAGAGCCGGAAAATCCT
>JAVTWI010000042.1:0-3256 GCA_032229845.1 Rhabdaerophilum sp. | reverse complement strand
GTATCCGGCATCGCGATCACGAATTCCTCGCCGCCGAACCGGGCGACGATATCGATCGACCGCACGGCGTCGCGCAGCCGGTCGGCGCTCTCACGCAGCACCTCGTCGCCGCAATCATGGCCATACTGATCGTTGATCTGCTTGAAGTGATCGATGTCGAGCACCATCAGCGACAGGGCCGCGCCGCGAACCGCATCGTCGTTCACGAGCGTCGCCAGATGGGTCTGCAGGAAGCGGCGATTGTGCAGACGGGTGAGCGGGTCGACGATGGCCAGCTCCATCGACGCCTTCACGTTGTCGCGCAACCGGTCCTGATAGCGTTTCCTGCGAACCTGCGTCTGCGCGCGGGCCAGCAGTTCGTTGCGATCGACCGGCCGGCCGAGATAGTCATTCACGCCCATGTCGAGCGCGCGCAGAACGCGCGGATCGTCGAGCGTCTCGGTCAGCACGAGAATCGGCAGATCCCGCAGCTCGCGTTTCGCGCGGATTTCCGAAAGCAGTCGCAGGGCATCGGTCGCTTGCAGACCAAGGCTCAGGATCAGAAGGTCGTAGCCGCCCGTGGCGATCCGTTCGCCGACCTGCGCAGCATCGGCTTCGGTCTCGACGACGTGATGCTGCTGGAGCCCGGCGATCATCCGCTCGGCGGCATTGGCGCGATCCTCGACCAGCAGAATGCGACCGTTGAGCCCGTCCTCCGCCGCCGCGAGCGACAACGGGTCCGGCAGGCCGATCTCCTGGGTGGAAGCGGCGCGGGCGCGCAACTCGTCCGAGAGATGCTTGAGGCGAACGAGCGAGCGCACGCGCGTCAGCAGCGCGAGTTCGTTGATCGGCTTGGTGAGAAAGTCGTCGGCGCCGGCCTGAAGGCCAGCCAGCCGGTCGGCGGGGCTGTCGAGTGCGGTCACCATCACGACCGGCAGATGCGCGGTCGTCGGCGCGCTCTTCAGGCGCCGGCAGACCTCGTAGCCGTCCATGCCCGGCATCATCACATCGAGCAGCACGATATCGCATTCACCGCGCTCGCAGATCTCCAGCGCCTGCGGCCCGCTCATCGCGGTCACGACCGTGAAGTACTCCGCCGTCAGCCGGGCTTCGAGCAGCCTGACATTGGCGAACACATCATCGACGACGAGAATTCGGGCGGTCATTAGCCTCGGCTCCCTGCCGGATCGAACCGGCGCAATTTGGTCTCAGCCGATGAAGCTGCGAACCGTTTCTACAAATTTCGCGACTGAGATCGGCTTGGATAGGTAGCCCTCGCACCCCGATTCCCGGATCCGCTCCTCGTCGCCCTTCATCGCGAACGCGGTGATGGCGATGACGGGAATCGACCGCAGTTCCTCATCTTCCTTGAGGAGCTTGATGATATCGATCCCGGAAACCTCCGGCAGTTGGATGTCCATCAACACCAGGTCAGGCCGGTGCCTACGGGCCAGTTCAAACCCTTCGAGTCCCGAACGGGACTTGAGGGTCGAATAGCCATGAGCTTCCAACAAATCGTTGAAAAGCTTCATGTTGAGGTCGTTGTCCTCAACGATCAGAACCTGCTTTGCCATCCCGCCAGCCTGCACCCCGAAAAGCCGTCCAGGCGCCCGCACGAACGCCCGGACACCTTGAACAGGGAGATTAGCGGGCAACCCTGAATCAAACGGTAAATCCGGCCCTGCGAAGCGCTCGGGGCTTCGCGTATCGGGAAAATATGGTTTAGAGAGAATTGAAGCCTTGCAACACGGAAACCAAAACGATGCTGCGGACGGAGAGTCCCGCCGATCCGGAAGCCCTCGCCATCGCCGTACTCGGCTTTCTGGCTGAGGATTCCGAGCGGTTGAACCGTTTTCTGACGTTGACAGGCATCGACCCTGGCCAGATCCGGCTTGCGGCGCGCGAAGCGGGGTTTCTGACCTCGGTACTGGACCATCTCCTCGCCGATGAAGCGCTTCTGCTGGCGTTCTCGGCCAATGCGCGCGTCCGACCGGAAACGATCGCGGCGGCCCGGCGAAAACTGGACCCGCGCGACTGAGGTGTTACCTCTCGGGTCTTACTTCCCGCAGGCCTCGCCCTGCAGCGGCTCGTATCGAACCGCCTTGGCGACCAGGCTGAATTCAGGAAACTCGAACACGAGATCGCTCAGGACCCCGTTCGCGAAGGTGACGCTGCGCAACGTGTAGACCGGCAGCCGATCGCCCGGCGTATTGTCGAAATAGGCGATGCTCGTCACCCAGCGCGGCACGGAATCGAGATCGCCGCCGCGCATCACGGGTTCGAGGCGCTTGTTGCGCTCCCCCTCCAGCTTCTCGCCGATCGTCCCGATCGTCTGATAGACCTTCTCGCCGCCCTCCGAGCCGTCGAACACCTTGGCGTCGAACTGGCGTTGGCCGGCCCGCGCCGCCCTTACCAGATCGATCATCATCGCGGAGGGAAAGGAAATCCCGCCATCGAAATCGCCGCGCCCACCACGCGGACGCTTCATTGACACCGAAACCGAGCCGTCGGCTACCCGCCGCGCCTCACCTTCCGCATTGCGCGTCGTCTGGCCGTTGATCTGGTTCAGGACACTGAACCGGAACGATTTTCCGCCACCGTCCTCCCAGAGTTTGACACGGAAATCGAGCTGGCGGTTGCCGCCATCGGCATCGGCGAGCAGGGTCGCCTGCCGGAAATTGGTCTCGTAGCCCTTGCAGGCATTGCCGGTGAACTCGAGCGCGATCAGCCCGCTCGCGGCCGTGAAGGTCGAATTGCCGGATTTCGGCCCGAGGCTGACCTCGTAGGCGATCCGGTGCGGCTGAAGCGTGACCGCCTCGCGCGCCGGGTTGGCGGTAGCGGAAAGAGTTCCCGCCACGCCGACAGACACGACAGCGGCTCCCATGAGCCGGATCGGAACGCCGAGAAATCGCGTCATTTTCTTTCCTGCCTGAAGATACCGGCGAGGGCCGGTTTCGCATCGTGCGAACAGGCGTATCATCATCGGCAAGGAAATGGCAAAATTCCGGCGAATCGAACTTGCCCGCCCGCCATGCGGGCTCAACCTTCCAGCGAGTCCCCCATGTCCGCGATCGAATCCCGCCTTGCCGCGCTTGGCATCACCCTTCCGCAGCCCGTCGCGCCGGTCGCGAACTACGTGCCCTACCGCATCAGCGGCAACCTGCTGATCATCGCCGGGCAGGTCTGCATGGGGCCGGACGGCAAGCTCGCCGAGCGCCACAAAGGCAAGCTCGGCGGCACGGTCTCGATGGAAGACGGGAGCGAGGCCGCGCGCTTC
>JAVTWI010000041.1:0-3260 GCA_032229845.1 Rhabdaerophilum sp. | reverse complement strand
GCCGCGCATAACGCGACCGTTACGGTGGAATGCGACCATGGCTATCCCGTGGTGCTCAACAGCGAAGCGGAGACCGCGTTCGCGACCGAGGTGCTCAAGGAACTCGTCGGCGCAGACAAGGTGGCGACCTGCCCCATGATCCCCGGCAGCGAGGATTTCTCCTATTTCCTCGAACACAAGCCGGGCTGCTTCCTCCGCCTCGGCAACGGCGAGAATTCGCCGATCCTGCACAGCGCGCGCTACGATTTCGCGGACGAGAGTCTCGTGCCCGGCGCCGCGATGTGGGCGCGCCTCGCCGAGCGTTTTCTCGCCGCGCCCTGAGCTTCAACGCGCCGGCCTCCCAGCACTCACCCCCTGCATTCGTTCCGAAAGGGCAAAGGTACTTTGCCGTTTTTGCTGCGAATGCAGGGTCTAGGCTCGTTTGGCGAAGCGTGTATGATGATCCCGTGAATTTTGTATGCAGCCTACGATATGTCGGGGCGTCTACGGTTCCGGCGCAAAAAATCAAACAACGATCCCGGGAGGAACTGCTCATGAACGACAAGGCAGAAACGCGCGTATCGCGCCGCAAGCTCATCGGTGGCGCGCTGGCTGGCGCGGTCGCCGCGCCGCACGTCGCCAACGCGCAAGCGGCGCAGACCACCGTGCTGAAGGTCCAGACATCCTGGCCGGCCGGCGTCGGTCTCGACACCTTCAAGACCTGGTGCACGACGATCAAGGAAAAGACGGGCGGCGAGCTGGAGTTCAAGGGCTTTGCCGCCAAGGAACTCGTCGGCGACTTCGAGCTGCTGGACGGCGTTCGCAACGGCGTCGTCGAGGCGATGAACTCGTTCACGCTCTACTGGGCCGGCAAGGTGCCGGCGACAGCGTTCCTCTCGTCCTACGTGCTCGGCCTGCGCTTCCCGCACGAGTGGGACATGTTCTTCTACTCGATGGACGGGTTGAAGACGACGCGCGAGATCTTCGCCAAGCTCGGCGTGCATTACGTCAACCGTATCCATCACGGCGCCAATATCATCCACTCGAAGAAGCCGATCCGCTCGTTCGACGATTTCAAGGACCTGAAGCTTCGCGTGCCGGGCGGCATGATCGCTGAAACCTTCGCGGCGGCCGGCGCCAAGACCACCCTGCTGCCGGGCGGTGAAGTGTTCTCGGCGCTCGAAAAGGGCGTGATCGACGCTGCCGACTATACCGGTCCGGCGGTCAACTACGCGCTCGGCTTCCATCAGGTCACGAAATACGTCTCGATGGGGCCTGCCGGCCTGATGTCGATCTACCAGCCGGTCGACCTGATGGATTTCTGCGTCAACATGAACGTCTGGAACAAGCTCTCGCCGAAGATGCAGACCTTCATCGACCGCGAGGTGCAGGTCTATTCCAACGAGCACTTCGCCGCGATCCAGAAGGCCGACATGGCCGCCTGGCCGTTGCTCGAAAAGGCCGGCACCGAGATCAACCGCCTCGCGCCGGAGGATGTGGAGCAGTTCCAGAAGATCGCGGTGCCGATCTGGTTCAAGTGGGCCAACAAGGACAAGGACGCCGCGCGCATCTTCAAGGCGCAGCTCGACATCATGGCCAATCCGACCGTCGGCTACGTGACGCCCGACATGATCAAGGGCCAGAAGCTCGATCTCTGAACTGCCGGACGGGGGCCGCGAGGCCCCCTTCCCTTAACCGCAGCCTGAACCACAGGGCCTGTCCATGCCGTCGATCTCGTTCGTCCTGCCGCACTGGCTGTTCTGGGCCTCGTTAGCCTTCTTCCCGGCCATCGCCTGGTACTTCGTGAACAGGACGACCGATGCGGTCGAAGCCGGGCGGCCGAACCGGTTTCTTGCCTACCTGTTCTGGTTCTTCGGCGGGTTTCTCGGTCTCCACCGGATCTATCTCAACAGCCGCCTCGCGCTCCTTTACCTGCCGCTTTTCGCGGTGATCCTTTACGGCGGGACGCTGTATCGCGAGGCGCGCGAGGATTTCTCCAAGATGAAATCCGACGCGGACAGCTTCACCCGGCTGATCGAGCGCGCGAAACCGGCGGCGGATCGCGGCAGCGCCGATGCCAAACGCCGGATCGCGGCTGCCGAGCAGCGGCTGAAACCTGCTCTCGAACGCCTCAAGGCGACCGAGGCCGGGATCGACCGGGCGAACCTCGTGATGCGCACGGCCGGCGGTATCACGCTTCTCTTGCTGCTGATCGACGCGGCGCTGATCCCCGGCCTCGTCCGCCGGCGCCGGGAGGAAGAGCCGCTGCCGGCCGCCGAACTCGAGACACCACCGATCTTCGTCGACGATGCGAAGCCGCCGCTGCCCGGTCTTTCCGGCCGCATCGTCGAGGCGATCGACCGTGTCGTCCGGGTTATCGGCGAATATTCCGGCTATTGGGCCATCCTCGCCGTCTTCGCCTACTATTTCGAGGTCATCGGGCGCTACGTCTTCAACTCGCCGACCAACTGGGTGCACGAGAGCACGTTCCTGCTGTTCGGCATGCAGTACATGCTCGTCGGCGCCTATGCCTATCGCGGCGAAAGCCATGTCCGCGTCGATCTCCTCTACACCCACCTGTCGGATCGCGGGAAAGCGGTCTGCGATATCATCGGCGCGGTGTTCGTTTCGGTGTTCGTGCTGGTGATGCTGGCGACGGGCTGGACCTTCGCGATACAGGCCATTCAGGCGCAGGAGGTCTCGTTCACCGAATGGGGCATCCAGTACTGGCCGGTGAAGCTGGCGATCCCGATCGGGGCAGCCCTGCTGATGCTTCAGGTCATCGCGCGTCTGATCCGCGACATCCACATCGCCCTCGGCGCGCCAAGCGCCGCGCAAGCCTCCTGACTTCCGCGCCGGAAAGCCGATCCCATGGGAATTGAGACCTCCATCGAAATGCTCGGCCTCCTGATGTTCGGGAGCCTTGCCGTGCTGCTGCTGATCGGCGTACCGATGGCATTTGCGCTTGGCTCGACGGCCTGTATCTTCCTGTTCCTGTTCGGAACGCCGCAGATGCTGAACATGCTGCCGACCCGCGTGTTCCCGTTCATGACGGATTACCAGCTCTCGGCAATCCCGCTCTTCATCTTCATGGCAGCGATCCTCGAAAAGGCCGGGATCATCGAGGAGCTGTTCGATGTGGTCTACAAGTGGCTCGGCGGTCTGCGGGGCGGCCTCGCATCGGCGACCGTCATCGTCTGCACGCTGCTCGCGGCGATCGTCGGTGTCGTCGGCGCGACCGAGGTAACGATGGGCATGATCGCCCTCCCGGCTATGCTCCG
>JAVTWI010000040.1:0-3262 GCA_032229845.1 Rhabdaerophilum sp. | reverse complement strand
CCGGCGTGCTCGGCGCGCTCGTCGGGCTGGTCGGCTCGGTGCAGGCGATTGAGGTCATCCGGCAGATCGTGCCGTTCGGAACGCCGCTTGTCGGCAGGCTGCTGATGATCGACGCGCTCGACATGCGTTTCGAGACAATCGAATACGCCCGCGAGTGACGGGCGGGGCCTCAGCGCCGACGCTTTTTCCGCGAAGGCGTCAGCGAACGCTTGATTGCGCCCCAAGGGTCGATCACGGCGCGCGAACGTCCGCCGCGATGGCGCGAAATCCTGACGCCGCGTGCCGGACCGCCGTCATCGGCGGACGGGTTGTAGCGCGCTCGACCACGCACGGTCGATTCCGGATCGACGCCCCGCCCCGCTCTCGGTGCCCGCCCGCGCTTCTGCGGACCTTCCTTGGCGAGGCAGTTGTTGTAGGCGAAGGCATTCTGGATGCCCTCGCAATCCCCGGCGACGGCCGGCGCGGTGGCAAGCGCGCCGAACATCAGCAGGCTGCCCCCGACGAAGGCATTGAAAAAGGTCCGCATTCTCAAGTTTCGTTCCATTCCGGGTTGTCACCCGCGAAGAACGGCACCCGTCTTCGCGGCGATCTCGCTCACCAGTTTCGTCGAGAATGCTTCAATTTCCGTATCCGTCAGCGTCTTCTCGCGCGGCTGCAGGGTCACGGCGAGGCCGATGGAGACCTTGCCGGGCTCGATGCCCTTGCCGGCATAGACGTCGAAGATGGAGACATTCTCGACCAAGGCCTTGTCCGCGCTGCGCGCGAGGCGCAGCAGCGTTTCGGCCTCGACCTTCTGATCGACAACAAAGGCGAAATCGCGGCTGACCGGCTGGAGATCCGGCAAATCGAGCTTCGCGCGCGCCTTTGTCGGCTTCTTTTTCGCGCCGGGCAGCGCATCGAGCACCAGTTCGAACACCATCAGCCGGCCTTCGGCGCCCAGCGCCTCGGCGGCGCGCGGATGCAGTTCGCCGAACCAGCCAACGACGTTCTTCGGCCCGAAGGACAGCGTCGCCGAACGCCCCGGATGGAGGAAACCCGGCCCGCCGGCGTTCATCTGCATTCCGCCGGTCGGCACGTTGAGGGTTGCGAGCAGCGCCATCACGTCGGCCTTGATCGCGTAGAGATCGGCCTCGCCATGGCCGAGCCAGTGCCGGCCGCCATCGAGGCCGCGCCGAAGTCCCGCGGCCGCATAGCGCTGATCGTTCTCGCCGGCGCCGAGGAACACCTGCCCGACCTCGAACAGCGCGTGATCAGGGTAGCCGCGATCGGCGTTGCGCTGGCTCGCCATAACGAGCCCCGGCAGCAGCGAGGGGCGCATGTCCGAGAGGTCGGCCGCGATGGGGTTCGCGAGCGCGAGTTCGGGCTTGCCGCCGCCGAACATCTCCGCCGCCTTCTTCGAGACGAACGACCAGGTGACGGCCTCGACGAGACCGCGCGTCGCCAGCGCGCGCTTGGCGAGGCGTGTCCTGACCTGAAGCGGTGTCAGCACCGGCTTGTGCACCTCATCGACGCGCAGGATCGGCACATGCGGCACGTTGTCGACGCCGACGATGCGGATCACTTCCTCCACAAGGTCCGCCTTGCCCTCGATATCCGGCCGCCACGACGGCACCGCAACCTTGAGCAGCGGCGGATTGCCCGAAACCCAGAAGCCGAGCGCGTTGAGGATCTGCTTGACCTCAATCAGCGGCACCTCGTGGCCGGTGAGACGCTTGATCTCGGCAAGCGGGAAATCGACGATCCGCTCCGTCTCGGGCACTGCGCCTTCCAGCGTGATCTGGCTCGGCGTGCCGCCGCAGAGGTCCATCACCAGCCTGGTCGCGTATTCGATACCCGGCACGGTGAAAGCGGGGTCGATGCCGCGCTCGAAGCGGTAGCGCGCGTCGGTGTTGATGCCGAGCTTGCGGCCGGTCTGGGCGATGTTGAGCGGCGACCACAGCGCCGATTCGATCAGCACGTCGGTGGTCGTCTCGTCGCAGCCGGAAACCTCGCCACCCATGATGCCGGCGAGCGATTCCGGGCCGTTGTTATCGGCAATCACCACCATGGAGGGATCGAGACTGTAGGTCTTGCCGTCGAGCGCGAGTAGGCTCTCGCCCTCCTTCGCGCGACGGACCACCAGCGGGCCGTGGACCTTCGCCGCGTCGAACACATGCAGCGGGCGGCCGCGATCATAGGTGACGTAGTTGGTGATATCGACGAGCGCGTTGATCGGGCGGAGGCCGATGGCGCGCAGGCGCTTCTGCATCCACTCCGGCGAGGGGCCGTTCTTCACACCGCGCACGAGGCGCAGGGCAAACGCCGGGCAAAGCGCGTGGTCGTCGCCGGAAAACTCGAGCTTCACCGGCACGGTGCAGGCCGCATCGCCCTTCACCGCCGCAATGCCGGCATCCTTGAGCTTGCCGAGGCCGGCGGCGGCGAGATCGCGGGCAATGCCGAACACGCCGGTCGCGTCCGGGCGGTTGGGCGTCAGGTTGATCTCGATAACGGGATCGGAAATCCCCGCCCATTCCGCGTAAGGCACGCCGATCGGCGCTTCCTGCGGCAGATCGAGAATGCCGTCGTGATCTTCCGAGACCTCAAGCTCGCGGCCCGAGCAGAGCATGCCGTTCGACTCCACGCCGCGGATCACACCCTTGCCGAGCGTGATGTCCTTGCCCGGAATATAGGTGCCGGGCGGCGAGAACACGCTCTTCATGCCCTTGCGGGCGTTCGGCGCACCGCAGACCACCTGCACCGGCTCGCCGCCGAGGCCGGTATCGACCATACAGACGCGTAAGCGGTCGGCGTTCGGATGCTGCTCGGCCGAGATCACATAGGCGATGGTGAAGCCCGAGAGCTTCGCGCCGGGGTCCTCGACATGCTCGACCTCAAGGCCGATGCGGGTGAGAGTCTCGACGATCATATCGAGCGAGGCGTCGGTTTCGAGGTGCTCTTTGAGCCAGGAGAGGGTGAATTTCATGGGACTGACCAAGCTTCTCTTTTTGCGCTGCCTTCAGTCAAGAATGCGATCGAGTTACCATCGGTAATGAGCTTGAGCAGAGACCGCACCTCAAAACTGGAGTACATAATAGCCCAATCTGATGCGAGCTTTGGCTTGCTGTATACGCCCGCCTGCCAGCTAGCCGAATCCTTATCCATTCTTGGTTCGTCAAGCGCGTGCCGAACCATTTTGTCGTGAGGAACAAGATGCCAAATTTTTTGGCCGCCGTTCACAATCGGAAATGCGATCCAAATGTTCCGACCTAAATACTTTCGATCA
>JAVTWI010000039.1:0-3262 GCA_032229845.1 Rhabdaerophilum sp. | reverse complement strand
CGGGTCGAGCGCCTTGCTGTCCTGATAGGTGTAGACGCGAAACTCCGGCTCCACCTCTTGTTCGAAGATGGTGACCTCGACACCATACCCGTCCTGCGTGAACAGCTTTCCGCCGTGCGGGCCTTTCCGGGGAGCGCTCGCCTCATGGTGCTCTTCGTCGGCATGCGTGGCCGCTTCGGTGTGATTGCTGTGCTCGTCGTTTTCCGGTTGCGACTGGTCGGTGCCGAGGATCAGCCCGGCGAGTAAGACGCCGGCCACCAGAACGCCGGCAATGGAAAGCGTTTGTTTCTTCTTGAAATTGATTTTCATGGGGGTTCCTACAGTTTTGTAGCGGCTGAGGCAGAGGGGGAACTGGCCGATGCCTCACCGAGAATGCGTTCTATCTCGGCAGCAGATCGATGCGCCTCGGCCAGAGCGCGCAGATATTGAGATTTGGCCTGGAATGAAGTGCGTTGTGCGTCCAGCACGTCGAGGAAGCTGAATTTGCCCAGTTCGAAGCCCTTGGTTGCGGCATCGTAGGCACTTTGCGCCCCCGGCAGGATGTCCCGCCGCAGCGACTCCGTCTCCCCGCGTGCGGAATTCAATCGCTCATAGGCCAGTGTCAGCTCGTTGGACAGGCGGATTTCAGTGGCCGACAGGTCGTCCCGCGCCTTGTCGGTACGGTGCAGCGCTTCAAGCAGATTGCCCTGATTGCGGTCGAATACCGGGATCGGAATCGACAAGCCGAAAATCGCCTGATTTCTGCCCAGTTGTTCATCGTGTTTGGCGCCCAGGCTGACGGTCACGTTCGGAACGCGCCGGCTGCGTTCGATCCCTGCCAGAGCTTGCCGGCGGTCAACTTCGATCTTCGCCAGCAGCAGATTGGGCGACGTGGCCAAACGCTTGTTCAAATCGGCCAGCGCGGGGAGCGGCGGCAAGGCATCCAGATCACCCTCGGCGCGCTCGAAACGGGAGGTCGGGTTGCCCCAGGTGCCGGCGAGCCGCTTGCGTGCCGTCGCCAGTTCGCTGAGCGCCAGGGTCAATTCAATCCGCACACCGGCTTCGGCCACGCGCGCCCTGGTTTCTTCGACCGGCGATACCTTGCCGGCGGCGACCCGCCGCGCGGCGGCGCTGCTGGCGCGTTGCGCCAATTCGACCGAGCCCTGCGCCAGGCGCAAACGTTCCTGGGCCACGAGCACATCGAAGAACGCCGCTACCACAACGGCACGAATTTCGGCGCGCTTGGCATCCAGTTCCGCCGCTGCGGCATCGCGGCCTCGCTCGGCGGCATCAATCCTGGCTGCGCGCTTGCCACCCAGCTCTATCGGCTGGTTCAACTGCAGGGTCGTGCTTCGGGTCGCCTGGCGCGTATCCTCGATGAGCGTTGCAAGCTCGGGATTCGGTCGGGTTTGCGCCTGAATGATCGTTGCTTCGATCGCCTCCAGTTCGCGCCGGGCGCCCGACAGTTCCGGGCTGCTGCCGAACGCCAGTTCCAGCGCCGCCTTCAGGCTGAGCGGGCTCGCCGGTTCGGTGGCGCGTGGCGCGCTGACATTACCGATTTCGTAAGTGCCGTCGCGTCCGAGATCGACCGTTTGTGCAAAAGATGGGTTGAATAACAGCGCCGCCAACCCTAGCGGCAATAGACGTCTGCGCATCGAATTCTCCAGAAATTACAGGATAAATTCGGCGAAACGGAGAGCGCTGGCTAAAAAGCGCGCGCTAATTTGAGAACTGGCATCCGTCCCGCCGTATCAGGCGAGCGTGTGCCAGTTGGGACGTTCTAGTCGATCCAGAGCGGGGGAGGCGTAAATCCGTTCGTCGCCGCGCAACGCGGGTTGCGTGGGCGGAAGCGAAGTCTGAACAACAAGCTCACTCAGGAGCCCGAGGAAGCCGGACAAATGGCAGTGATCATGTCCGAAGTTGAGTTTTCCGGGCTGCTTGTCGGCGTCGGATTTTTCCGGGAATGCCTTGTGGTCGTGATCGTGATGACCGAAGTGCTGCGCAGCTTTCTCCTGTTCGTGCCCGCAATAGTCCGACACCGCAGCCCAGGAAACCTGGAGCGGGAGCAGGCACAACATGACAAGGATGAGAAAACGGCGCATTGCGAACACTATAATTACTACGGACTTTTCCTGTCAAGCCGAATGCTGCGATTGATTCTCAGTTGAGTGCTCTTTTTGCCTGGGATACACAAGCACCTGCCCAGTACAAATTAATTAGCAGGGACCGGTACTGTGGAGCACTGCCTCAATTCCTGGCGAGCCTGCCGAACCACAGAAAATCCCGAGCACAGCGCCAGCCCAGCCATGATCGCCGCCACCCCCAAATCCGGCCAAGCGCTCCCGGTGCGGAAGACGCCGACCGCTGCCAGCATCACCGCAATATTGCCGATCGCGTCGTTACGGCTGCACAACCACACCGATCGCATATTGGCGTCGCCATCACGGAAAACGTAGAGCATCAGTGCCACTGCGACGTTGGCCAGCAGGGCCAGCAAAGCAATGGCACCCATTGTCAGCGGTTCCGGGGTAACGCCGGAGAATGCGCCCCAGATTGTTTGAGCGAATACGAACATTCCGAATCCAGCCATGGTCAGACCCTTGAGCAGTGCAGCCCGGGCTCGCCAGCTCAGGCCCATGGCGAGGACGGCCAGGGAAATCCCGTAGTTCGCGGCATCGCCGGCGAAATCGACGGCATCGGCCAAGAGCGATACTGAGCCGGACTGCAGACCGCCGACGATTTCAACGGCAAACATGGCGACATTGATTACCAGCGCCGCCCATAAGGCCTTGCGATAGCGGGGCGGGATCGGCGTCGTCGGGGCACAGGTGGTGTGACAATTGCAAGCGGGCATGGCAAGCGCTCCTTTGAATCCATTGCTTGCATTACACACCCCGTAGTAACTATAGGGTCAAGCGCGTAAAATAAATTCTTCCGAAATGCGTGGGCCGCGAGAAGGATCGAATCATGAGAATTGGTGAGCTTGGGCAAGCCACGGGTGTGGATGTCGAAACCATCCGCTATTACGAGAAAGCCGGCCTACTACCGGCACCGGCCCGTCACCCAAACGGCTATCGTGCCTATGCTCCCTTGCACGTGGAACGGCTGGCCTTCATCCGCCATTGCCGGGCTTTGGATATTTCGCTGGCCGATATCCAGCGCTTGCTGGCATTTGTGGCGCATCCCGAAAGCAATTGCCGCGATATCGACCAACTGATCGATGCGCAACTGGCCCGTGTCCAGGCCCGTTTGCAAAGCTTGCAGGCGCTGGAGCGCCAACTCA
>JAVTWI010000038.1:0-3262 GCA_032229845.1 Rhabdaerophilum sp. | reverse complement strand
GGCGCCCGTCGCCAGAATCGGCGTGGACAGGGCGCAATTCGGGCCGGTGCGGTTCATCGTTCAGGGTCTCCGTTCTTTCAAGCCTTACCCTGCACACACTGGTTGTCAAGCTAACATGTTAGTGATTTGACGCCTCCCGCCGGGTAGCCCGGCGCGCAGCTCGCTGAATGATCTCTTGCCAGCCCATCGTGGGTGTGCTTGTTGGCAGGTGCTTTCGGTGCCTTCCGCGAGGGAGGTGAAACGGGAATGCGGTGCGGCGGGGTTTCCCTCGCCAATGCCGCGGCTGCCCCCGCAACTGTAGGCGGAGAGTGCCTCTCCCAACATCCACTGGCTCCCTGAAAGGGCGGCTGGGAAGGACGGGAGGCGCGACGACCCGCGAGCCAGGAGACCGGCCGTCAGCATGTGCAACCCCTAGACTTCGGCGGTGGGCCGAAGGGAGGATAACATGTCTCGCGCCCTGCGCGCGCTTGCCCTGACGGCAGGCGCCTTTTCCGCATACTTTCCTGTCACATCCGCAATCGCCCAGAACGCTGCGCCCGAGCCCTCGGACAAGAGCCGCCGGTTCGGCGAACTGGTAATCACCATCACCGCCAACCGCTCGCCAACCGCGATCCAGCGCACCGGCAGCGCGATCAGCGTGATCTCCGGCGAGGAGGTCGCGAAAACCAACCAGGCTTCGATGGTCAACGTCCTGCGCAACGTGCCGGGGCTCGATGTCACCGAAACCGGCGGCCCCGGCGGCACCACCTCGGTGCGCATCCGCGGCGCCAACGCCGGCCAGACGCTGGTGCTGATCGACGGCGTGCGCGTCAACGACCCCTCATCCGGCTCCGGCGAGTTCGATTTCGCGACGATCGCGCCCGGCCTGATCGACCGTGTCGAGGTGCTGCGCGGTCCGCAGAGCGCGCTCTACGGCTCGGATGCGATCGGCGGTGTGATCAACATCATCACGAAGCGCGGGCGCGGCCCGTTCCAGACCTCGGCGCAGATCGAGGGCGGCTCCTACGGCACGCTCCTCGGCAACGCCAGCGTCCACGGCTCCAAGGACGCCTGGAGCTATGCCTTCGCCATCAGCGCGTTGCATTCGAACAAGTTCTCGTCCTACGGCTATCGCGTGCGCCGCATCGAGGCGACGAGGCCGAAGCTCGAAAGCGATCCGGTGACGCGCTATGGCGGCTACGGGCGCATCGGCTATGACCCGGGCGGGCCGTTCCGCGCCGAGATCGCGACGATGGGCACCTTCACCCGCGCCGACTACGATGCCGGTTTCGGCACGTTCCCGGACACCGGCTCGCGCTTCACCTCGGCCTTCCACTCGACCTACGCGAAGCTGGACCTCGATACCTTCGACAAGCGCGTGCAGCACTCGCTGCGGCTCTACACCAACCGCATGCGCCGCCATTACGACAGCATTTCCTACGGCATCAACACGCTGCCGGCGAACACCTTCCACGACAAATACGACTACATCGGTCTGCGCCATGGTGCCGAATATCAGGCCAATATCGGGCTTGACCGGTTCGGCACCCTGACGCTGGGCGGACGCATCGAGCGCGAATCCGTCGAGAACTACTCCGAGACCCTGCTGCCAGCTCCGGTCGCCAAGACGAAGAACATCGGCACCAGCCAGAATTCGCGCGCGATCTTCGCGCTCTGGCAGGTGGCGCTCGGCCAGCGCTTGGACCTGTCGCTCGGCGGGCGCATCGACCACTATCCGAATGTCACGACCTTCCGCACCTGGCGCGCGACCGCCGCCTATCGCATCGACGAAACCGGCACCAAGCTACGCGCCAGCGCCGGCACCGGCGGCAAGGTGCCGACCCTCTACCAGCTTTACGCGCCGTTCTTCGGCACGGCCACGCTGAAGCCGGAGGAGAGCTTCGGCGGCGACATCGGCATCGACCAGCGCTTTCTCGACGGACGGCTCAAGCTCTCGGCGACGCTGTTCCACAACCGCATGAAGAACCTGATCGATTTCGATTTCGGCACCTTCACCTTCCAGAATATCGCCCGCGCCCAGACGAGCGGTGTGGAGCTTGAGGGCGAGGCCGTGCTCTGGCCGGAATATCTCGTGCTCAAGGGCAGCTACACCAACATGCGCGCGGTCGACCGCAAGACCAGTCTGCGCCTGCCGCGCCGCGCCGATCACACCGGCAAGGTCGCGCTCACGATCACGCCCGCGCCGAAGTGGACGATCGAGCCGTCGCTGACGCTGGTTGGCAAGCGGTTCAGTTCCACCAACCAGACCCAGCGGCTTGCCCCCTATGCCCGGCTTGATGCGCTCGTGAGCTACAAGGTCAACGACAATCTCGACGTCTATGTGCGCGGTGAGAACCTGACCAATAGCTATTACGAGGACGTGCGCAACTACGGCACCACCGGCCGCGCCGTTTACGCCGGCATGCGCGGCACCTGGTAGCGCCCGGAGCGGATTCGGCTCGCATGCCGAGGCTGCAACCGTTCCTATTCCTGCGTCGCATTTTTGCTTGCGCGGACCTTCGGTTCCTGATGCGAACCGGAGCCCGCTTCGCCTGAAAATGCTCAGGTCGCGCGCGTTCGCGCGATTTCGAGAATGGCGTCGAGATCGAGGTGCTTCTCACAATGCTCGGCGAGGCGGTCCAGCACCGCCTCGACCGTCTCGCCGTAGCGAAGATCCGACCGAACGCCGAGTGCTGCCAGATAGGCGGCGCGAAAACCGTCTGACAGAAAAAGTCCGTGCAGATAGGTGCCAGCGACGAGCCCGTCCGCGCTCGTCGCGCCGTCAGGGGCTCCCCCGATTTCCACGAGTGGGCGCGCGCAATCCGGCCCCGTTGTCTGGCCGATATGGATTTCATAACCGCCGATCGCCTCGCCGGTCGCGACATGCGTTCCGTTCACCCGTTCGGTGACCTTCTCGCGCGCCATGACCGTTTCGACATCGAGAAGGCCGAGGCCCGGCACCTCGCCCGCCCTGCCCTCGATGCCCTCGGGATCGGCGATCGAGCGCCCGAGCATCTGATAGCCGCCGCAGATGCCAAGCACGCGCCCGCCCCGGCGCAGATGGGCGCGGAGGTCGATGTCCCAGCCCTGCGCGCGCAGGAACGCGAGATCGGCGATTGTGGATTTCGTGCCCGGCAGGATCACCAGCGTCGCGTCGCCCGGCAGCGGCGTACCCGGCGGCACCATGACGAGTTTAACGCCCGGCTCCTGCTTCAGCGGGTCGAAATCGTCGAAATTGGCGATTCGGGAGAGAATGGGCACCGCGATCTTCAGACGCCCGCCC
>JAVTWI010000037.1:9048-19181 GCA_032229845.1 Rhabdaerophilum sp. | reverse complement strand
ATAGCAGCGGGTCTGGAAAAGGAGGGCCTGCTCCAGCGTCAGGCGACCCTCGCGTGCGATTCCGTCCATATCAGAGAGCCCGTTCATTCTAGAGAGCCCCCTTTGCCTTGATCATGGCCGCTTCCATGCGATTGAGGCCGAGTTCGAGCACGTCGTCCGGCACCGTGAGCGGAACGAGATTGCGGATCGTGTTGCCGGCGGTGCCGCAGGCGAGCAGGATGACGCCTTCATCGAGCCCGTGCTGGAGCACGCGCTTGGCGGCGTCGGCATCGGGCTTGCCGTTGTCATCGACAATATCGCAGGCGATCATCGCGCCGGGACCGCGAATGTCGCTGATGCGTACGGTATGGTTCCGCATCGCGATGCGCGCGAGCCGATCCTTGATCCGCCCGCCGATCATGTCGGCGCGCGCCAGCAGCTTTTCCTTCTTGATCACGTCCAGCACCGCGAGCGCGGCGGCGCAGCCGATGGGGCTGCCGGCATAGGTTCCGCCGAGGCCGCCCGGTTCCGCCTTGTCCATGATGTCGGCGCGGCCGATCACACCGGAGATCGGGAAGCCGCCGCCCATCGACTTGGCGATGGTCACGAGGTCCGGCTCGACACGGGAATGCTCGATCGCGAACATCTTGCCGGTGCGCGCGAAGCCGGACTGCACCTCGTCGGCGATCAGCAGGATGCCGTGCCGCGTGCAGATCTCGCGCAGCGCGACGAACAGCGGCTTCGGCACGGGGTGGAACCCGCCTTCGCCCTGCACCGGCTCGACGATGATCGCGGCGACGCGATCCGGCCCGATGTCCGCCTTGAACAGGAAATCGAGCGCCTTCAGGCTGTCCTCGACGCTCACGCCCTGCGCCTCGTTCGGGAACGGCACATGGAAGACATCCGGCGGCAGCGGGCCGAAGGCGCGCTTGTAGGGCAGCACCTTGCCGGTCATCGCCATGGTGAGCATCGTCCGGCCATGGAAGGCGCCGGTGAAGGCGATGACCCCGGTGCGGCCGGTCGCGGCACGCGCGATCTTTACCGCGTTCTCTGTCGCCTCCGCGCCGGTGGTGAAGAGGATGGTCTTGGCCGGCTCCTTGAACGGCGCGAGGGCGTTCAGCTTCTCGCACAGCTCGATGTAGGGCTCGTAAGCGGTGACCTGAAACGCGACGTGCGTGAACTTCTCAAGCTGCGCCGCGACCGCCGCCATGACGGCGGGATGGCGATGCCCGGTGTTCACCACCGCGATGCCGCCGCCGAAATCGACGTAATGCTTGCCCTCGACATCCCAGATTTCCGAATTCTCGGCGCGTGCTGCCATCACGGGATGGGCCGTCGCGACGCCGCGCGGAACGGCCTTGGCGCGCCGGGCGGCAAGCGCGGCATTGGTGGTGGCTCGGGTATCGGAGGACATGGCGGTGCTCGCGGGATCGGGTTTCGACTGTGCTGATTGTCGCCTGTTTGCCCAATCGGGAGAATTGCATTGAGTCTCGTCCTGTGGTGCATATAAGCTTCCACTCAGGCGCCGGCGTTTCCGTGCGTCGCGACGATCCGGGGAGGTCACCCTGTCCGCCAAGGCGAAACGTGGAAGCCTGCCGCCGCTCGGCATGTCGAGGGCCTTCGAGGCGGTCGGCCGGCTCGGCTCGATGCGGCGCGCGGCCGAGGAACTGAACCTCAGCCACACCGTGGTGTCGCGTCACGTGAAGAACCTTGAAGCCTGGCTGGGAACCCGGCTGGTGATCGCCGGCCCGCGCGGTATCCGTCTGACGGAGGAGGGGCAGCAGTTCTGCGCCGCGATCGGCCGGGCGCTCGACCTCATCGCCGATGCGACCGTCGAGCTTCGCCCCTCGGTCGACCGCGCGATGCTCAAGCTGTGGTGCGCGCCGGGCCTTGCCGCCCGCTGGCTCGCGCCCCGGCTGGCGAAGCTTCAGCAGGATATTCCCGG
Source organism: Rhabdaerophilum sp. (assembly GCA_032229845.1). Lineage (GTDB taxonomy): Bacteria > Pseudomonadota > Alphaproteobacteria > Rhizobiales > Beijerinckiaceae > Rhabdaerophilum. The sequence goes on along the minus strand of JAVTWI010000037.1, from coordinate 17,257 downwards.
CCTCGACCTCGTGATGCACGCGACCGAGGCGATGCCGGATTTCCGTCGCCACGAAGCCGATGCGGTGATCCGCTACGGGGAGGAGCCGGAGGGCGATATGCGCTGGCTGCTGCTGGCTCAGCCGCGCATGCTGCCCGTCGCCAGCCCGGCATGGTTGGCCACGGCTCCCGCCATCGGCTCGCTGGAGGATCTGGCGAAGCAGCCGCTGATCCACGAAGGAAGCCATGACCAGTGGCGGCGCTGGTTTCTGGCGGCGGGTTCCGCCCGGCCGGCAGGTCTGAGCGGCCCGCGGCTCGGCTCGGCCAGTCTCGCCGTCGATGCGGCGGTGATGGGGCAGGGGATCGCGCTCGCGACCGAGTTGTTCGCTGCCGACGACCTGCGCAGCGGCCGCCTCGTGGAACTGCTGCAAACGCGGGTTTCGCTTGATGGCTATTACCTGATCGCGCCGCGCGAGCGCTGGAACAGCCCGGCCGTTTCCCGTTTCAGGAACTGGCTGCTTCAGGCCATCGCCGAGACCCGGCAGGGCTTCGTTCAGGACTGAAGAGCGCCATGGGCGCCGGTCTTCCTTTGCGATCGCGCCGAACGATGCTACCCATGGCCCGACGAAACGCCGTGCGTGAGGCAGGGAAGGTTCCCGGCAAGACATTGAGAAATCAGGAACAAAACACCAAATTCAATCCTTGGCGCTTTTCTGTGGCCCCGATGATGGATTGGACGGACAGGCATTGCCGCGTCTTCCATCGGCTGCTCTCGCGCCATGCGCGGCTCTACACGGAAATGGTGACGACCGGCGCGATCCTGCACGGCGATCGCGCGCGCCTGCTCGGGTTTTCGTCGGAGGAACACCCGCTGGCCCTGCAACTCGGCGGATCCGAGCCGGCCGATCTCGTGGCATCCGCGCGCATCGGCGAGGATTGGGGCCACGACGAGATCAACCTCAACTGCGGCTGCCCGTCAGACCGGGTGCAGAACGGGCGCTTCGGCGCCTGCCTGATGCGCGAGCCGGATCTGGTCGCGGATTGCGTCGTGGCGATGAAGGCAGCGGTCAAGGTGCCCGTCACCGTCAAATGCCGTATCGGCGTCGACGATCAGGCGCCGGAAGAGGCCTTGTTCGCGCTGGCGGAGAAACTGGTCGCGGCCGGCGTCGATGCATTGGTGGTCCATGCGCGCAAGGCCTGGCTCCAGGGGCTTTCGCCGAAAGAGAACCGCGACATTCCCCCGCTCGATTACGCCATCGTCCGCCGCCTCAAGGCGCGCTGGCCGGCGCTGCCGATCGCGATCAACGGCGGCATCGCCTCCATCGAAACCGCAGCGGAACTGCTGGCACCGAACGCGGACGGTCCGGCGCTCGATGGCGTGATGCTCGGCCGCGCCGCTTATCACGATCCCGCGTTGCTGTTGCAGGTCGATCCGGCGCTGTTCGGTACGCCGGCGCCCGCGGCGAGCGAGCACGAGGCGCTGGAACGGCTGATGCCCTATCTCGAACGGCTCGTTGCCGAGGGGCATTCGCCGCACGCGCTGACGCGCCATGTTCTCGGCCTGTTTCAGGGGCAGCCGGGCGCGCGCGCTTTCCGGCGCCATCTCTCCACGGAGGCGGTGAAACCGGGCGCGACCGCCGAGGTCCTTCGCGCGGCGGCGGCGCTCGTGAAGCCGCGTCAGCGGCAGGCGGCATGAGGCAGAGATGAAGAACCGCATCAAGGAAAGTTTCGACCGGCAGGGCTTCCTGTCCACTCTTAATGCCGAGCTTGCGCTCGTCGAGCCGGGACGGGTGATCATCCGCATGCCGTTTTCGCCGGCGATCTCGCAGCAGCACGGCTTCGCCCATGCGGGTTCGATTGCGACGATCGTCGATACGGCGGGCGGCTACGCGGCGCTGACGTTGATGCCCGAGGACAAGGCCGTACTGACCGGCGAGTTCAAGGTGAACCTGCTGGCCCCGGCCATCGGCACACATTTCGATGCCGAAGGCGTCGTCCTGCGGGCGGGCAAGCGCGTTCATGTCGTCGAGGGCAAAGTCTATGCGATCAGCGGCGAGAGCCGGAAACTCGTCGCCGTGATGCTGGCGACCATGATGGTGATCGACAGCGATACCGGCCTGAAATCCTAGAAGCCGAACGCGCCCTTGTACTGATAGGCGAAGGCTATCGCAGCGATGATCGCGAGCCAGATCAGCAGATGGCCGACGGCCTGCGAGCCGCTGCCGGTGTAATGATGGAGCACGCCGGAGCCGACGAGGGTCACCGCCATCGCCGCCCAAAGGAAATGGCCGAGGTTGTCGACGGCCGCACCCGGCGAACTGAAGGCGCGGAAGGCGAGCGCGACCGCGAGCAGGATCGCGAGGCCGATGGCAAGGCGGGTAAGGGTCATCGGGTCTCCTTCGTTGTCGACGGCTCCGGACACGGTTTCTAGACCGGGCCGTTCCAGCTGATAGCGGCCGAAAATGTCAGAAGCAGGGTGATTTCCGCCGCCTGCTGGGCAGCCCCGAGAATATCGCCGGTGAAGCCGCCGATCTTGCGGTCGGCGATCCGCACCAGCGCCGCCATGACGCCGATCAGGACAATCAGCCCGGTCGCCGCCGGTGCCAGCATATCGTTGCGCCATGCGCATCCCGCGAGGATCGCGAGGCCGATGCCGATCGAGATGGCAAGTGCGCCAGGGCCGGGCAGCGGCACGCCGGCGCCGAGGCCTTCAGGCCTTGCCGGCGGCAGGATCAGCACCGGGATCAGCGCCAGCGGCCGCGAGGCGGCTGCGACGCCGACCACCAGCAGCAGGGCATAGGGCCCGACGAGGCGGAACATCTCTGTCAGCGCGAAGATGCGCAACGCGAGGCTCAGCACGAGCCCGGCGGCGCCGAAGGTGCCGATCCGGCTGTCCTTCATGATCTCGAGCCGGCGTTCCTTCGTCGCGCCGCCCCAGAGCCCATCGCAAGTATCGGCGAGGCCGTCCTCGTGAAAGGCGCCGGTCGCCAGGACGAGACCGGCGACCGTCAGCACGGCGGCGATCGAGGTCGAAAGCCCCGCGAGATAGGTCAGCAGCCCGATTCCCGCGCCGATAGCGCCGATGATCGCGCCGACGAGCGGAATCGCCCAGGCCGCGCGGGCGAAATCCGGCAGGTCGTCCGGTTCGCTTTCGAAGGTGAAGCGTGGCACGGGCAGGCGCGAATAGAACCGGGCGACCCTGAGAAGGTCGCCGATAAAGCGTGCCGGGCCCGATCTCTCCGGCGCTTGCGGGGGCATCTGGGTACTCATGGGCTCATGCATTCCCGGGTTCGTACACTCTCGGATCGGTTGCGGAACCGCGCAGGTGCATGATAGCGAGCCCGGCGGGGCAGGGCTATCCCAAGCTGGAATCGGCGCCCCGGCGCTTTCAGGGAATCCACGCCATGCACACCGGTCTTCCGTTCGACGATATCCGCGCGCTGTTTCTCCAGCTCCCGGAGCCGGACCGGAACGCCGCGGCTGCGGCAACGGCCCGCGAGCAGGAACTCATCAAGCCGCGCGGCGCGCTTGGACGGCTGGAAGTAATCTCGGCCCATATCGCCGCCTGGCAGGGCAAGGCACGCCCGGTGGTCAATCGTCCGCTGGTCGCGATTTTCGCCGGATCGCATGGCGTCGCGGCCAAGGGCGTTTCAGCCTACCCGTCGGAAGTGAACGCCGCGATGCTGGCGAGCTTCTCGGCCGGACAGGCCGCCATCAACCAGATCTGCAAGACCTTCGACCTCGGCCTAAAGGTGTTCGATCTCGCGATCGCCATGCCGACTGCGGATATCACCGAGGCGGCGGCGCTGGAGGAGGCGGCCTGCGCCGCGACCATCGGCTTCGGCATGGAAGCGATCGCCAATGGCACCGATCTGCTCTGCCTCGGCGAGATGGGCATCGGCAACACCACGCCGGCGGCGGCGATCTATGCCGCGCTTTACGGCGGCGCAGCGGCAGATTGGGTGGGACGCGGCACCGGCGTCGACGATGCCGGCCATGTGCGGAAGGTGGCGGCGGTCGAGCAGGCGCTCGCGCTCCATCGCAACCACCTCAAGGACCCGCTCGAAGTTCTGCGCCGCCTCGGCGGCCGGGAGATCGCGGCGATGGCCGGTGCGATTCTCGCCGCGCGGATGGAGCGTGTCCCGGTGATCCTCGACGGCTATGTCGCCACTGCGGCGGCGGCCGTTCTCCACGCGGTCGATCCGGCGTCCATTGCCCATTGCCTTGCCGGCCATCGCTCGGCGGAGGGGGCGCACGCCCGTGTTCTCGAGAAGCTCGGCCTCGAACCGATCCTCGATCTCGGAATGCGGCTCGGCGAAGGTTCTGGCGCGGCGCTCGCCGCCGGGATCGTCAAGGCGGCGTTGGCCTGCCACAACGGCATGGCGACCTTCGCCGAAGCGGCGGTGCCGGATGGGCCGTCGTGATCAGGCCGCCTGATTGCGGCGCGAGGGCAGGATAAGCGGATCGGCCGGGGGCGCTTTGACCACCGGCGCGATTGCGGCCATGACCCGGCTGGGCGGGAACATGACGGTCGCCTCGGTGCCCTCGCGGACCTTCGATTTCAGGCGGAACGCGCCGCCATGCAATTCGACCAGGCTCTTGACGATCGGCAGGCCGAGGCCGGAGCCTTGGTCGGCGTTCTTGATCGCCTGCGATCCGCGGCCGAAGGTCGAGAGCACGGTCTCGATCTCGTCCTCGGGAATGCCGGACCCGTTGTCCTTGACCGAGAGGTACTGACCGCCGTTCGCGGTCCAGCCCACTTTTACGACGATTTCGGAGCCTTGCGGAGTGAACTTGATGGCGTTCGACAGGAGGTTCAGCGCCACCTGCCGCACGGCGCGCTCGTCGGCCCACAGGCGGGGCATGCCGGCGGTGAAGGAGGTCAGGAGCTTGAGATTGCGACCCTTGGCGCGAATTTCGAGCATCTGGCAGCAGGCTTCGACGGTCGCGGCGAGGTCGATCGCTTCCTCGACCAGTTCGTGCTTGCCGGCCTCGATGCGCGAGAGGTCCAGCACCTCATTGATGAGCTGCAGCAGATGGTCGCCCGAGCGATGGATGTCCTGAATGTAGGACTTGTATTGCTCGTTGCCGACCGGGCCGAAGAGTTCGTCCTTGATGACTTCGGAAAAGCCGAGAATAGCATTGAGCGGGGTGCGCAGTTCGTGGCTCATGGTGGCGAGGAAGCGGGATTTCGCCGCGCTCGCCTGCTCGGCCTGTCGCGTCGCCTCCTGCAGGCGGGCATTCGCTTGCTCAACCTCCGCGAACAGTTCGTCCTTCTCGGCGCGAGCCTTCAGATTTTCGAGGGTCGTCGAATAGAGCCGGTTCGCGAGCCCCACGAAAAGCAGCAGGGCGGTCAGGCACAGGCCGCCGAGCAGCCAGCGTTCCGACGGCTGGCGATCGAACGTCAGGAGCACGATCGCGGCCGCGAGCGGCACTGCCGCGCCGTAGACGGCCGATGGCAGGGTATGGGACAGCACGGTCGCGGCCGCACCGATCACCAGCACCGAGACCAGCAGGAACAGCCGCATCGCCTCGCCTTCGGGGACACCGACGATCACCGGCATCAGCGCCCACACCGAGACGAACGCGACTTCGCTGACGGCGAGCCTCTTCACCCACGAGGGAAGCTCGATGTCGCGCACGTCCGACCGCAGGAAACGGCTGCACACGAAGTGCTGGACGACCAGCGCGGCGATGCCGAGCGTGAGCCAGGCCATTGCCTGAGCTGGCCGGGCCCAGGAGAGGCTGGTTCCCGCGATGACCAATGTAAAGGGCAGGAGCGCGAGCGAGGCGCTGACGTGGTTCTGCGCGAATTCGCGCGTCAGTTCCTGTTCGAAAGCCCGGTTGAGGCCGGAGGTCGAGGTGATCTTTTCCCGCGCGTCTTTCACCGCGCGCTGAATCCCCCGCCGCTTCCGACTGGCATTTTCGGCAGCGTACTGTTTCCGCTCAATTTCTGTCGCGGTGGGGATATTCGGGTCCATCGGCTTTCGGCTCTGCGCTTGCGCGGATCATGCCTCACAAAAGGTTAAGCGATGACTGACGGGACCTTATGAAAACGCTGTCGTAACGGGTTTCCATGCGGGTGAACCGAATCACCTATGAATGCGAAATGCCCGGACCGCGCTTCACCCTTGCCGCCGCGATCATCGCCTTTGCCGTGCTGCTGCTTGCCCTGTTCGGCCGCGCGCCGGACGAACTTGTCGCCGGCGCCGCCCGCGCGATCGACGGCGACAGTCTCGTCGTTGCCGGGCGCGAGATGCGGCTCAAGGGGATAGACGCGCCCGAATACCGCCAGAGCTGCGAAATCGATGGAAAATCGGTCGCCTGCGGGCGGCAGGCGGCGGTGGCGCTGCGGCGCTGGCTCGCGCGCGGACCGGTCACCTGCGTCGGCGGCGAGATGGATCGCTACGGCAGGCTGCTCGTCGTCTGCCGGATCAACGGGCAGGACATCGGCGCGGATATGGTCCGGCGCGGCTTCGCTGTCGATTTCGGCGGCTATCCCGCGGAGGAGGCCGCCGCGCGGAAGGATGGCGCCGGCATCTGGGCCGGAACCTTCGAGCAGCCCCAGCTCTATCGCCGTCGGATGGCGAACGAGCGCGCCATGCAGCGGTGATCGCCTCAGCATCATCCCGTCAAGTGGATGCCGGTTAATGGACAAGATGATGCGTAAAAACAAAGGGATGGAGCGGTCGATCTGATTAAATTAGATCGGGATCCGCTCCAGGCTTGACCCTGCCACAATCCTCGTGTCCGCTGGCCACCACTGGGGAGGTCTGGATGAAGCTTTACGATGGCGGTCGCGTGCCGAATGCGCGCAGGGTGCGGATTTTCCTGGCTGAAAAGGGCATCTCCGTGCCGATGGTTCCGGTCGATCTCGGCAAGAAGGAACACAGAAGCGAGGAATTCACCGCGCGCAATCCGCTTCAGCGCGTGCCGGTTCTCGAACTCGACGACGGCACGGTGCTGACCGAATCGGTCGCGATCTGCCGCTATTTCGAGGAGCTGCACCCCGAGCCGGCGCTGTTCGGCACGGGCGCGCTCGGCAAGGCCCTGGTCGAGATGTGGAACCGCCGCGCCGAGTTCGAGCTGTATCTCGCGGTCCAGGCGGCCTTCCGCCACCTTCATCCCGGCATGGCGGGATACGAGGTGCCGCAGGTGGCCGAATGGGGCGAGGTCAACAAGGGGCGGGCGATCGAGGCGATGCGGCTTTTCGACCGCCAGCTCGCCGCAAACCGATTCGTCGCCGGCGCCGATTTCTCGATCGCGGATATCACAGCTTTCGTTTCGGTCGAATTCCTGAAGGCGGCGCGGCTTTCGGTGCCGGACGATATGAAACACCTTGCCCGCTGGCGGGATGAGGTCGCGGCCCGTCCGGGCGCCGCTGCCTGACCATGCTGCGCGCCGCCCGATTTGCTCTCGTGATGCTGGCGGCATTCGCCCCCGCGGCGCAGGCCGAGATGCTGAACGGCGCGGCGATCCGCGAGGCATTCACGGGCAACACCGTCGCCGGGAGCTATGTGAACGGCAATGCCTTCAGCGAATATCACGCCAAGGACGGCCGCGCGCTCGGCGACAACGGCTTTGCCCTCAATGTCGATGCCTGCTGGAACATCGACGGCGATCGCGTCTGCTATCACTACGGCCCCTACAAGGACCGCCGGACCTATTGTTTCACGGTCGACAAGCTGGGCGACAGCTATCACCTCAAGGTCGCCGAGACCGGCCGGCTCAATGCCATAGCCACCATCGAAAAGGGTAATCCGCGCGGAGCCGGCGATGGCGGGCGCCGCTGGTCCTGCGATGATCTGCTCTCGCGCGCCGCCCCGCCGGGTTCGATGCGCCGGCTGGCATCCGGCGGCCGGACGGGGATTGATCCAGGGCATTGACGTCGGCGGGGCCCGGCAGTCGAATTCATCATCAGCCAGCGGCCACCGCTTGGCCACGGTTCGTTCAGGCGCCGTTTAGACGGCGGTTGAGACAGTGAGACAGGCGGGGCGGCTTGCGCGACAGACCCCAGAGGGCTCGAAACAGGAGGCTCGACATGCCAATTCTGAGACCGATCGGGCGATGGTTCGCCGCGACCATGCTCCTTGTGGCCGGCCTATTCGTCGGTCTTGCCGGCGCGCAGGCGCAGGGCAAGCGGCTGGGCCTCGTCGTGGGGGTGGGCGCAAAAGGGCCGCCCCCCCACCCCCCCCCCCAGACGCCAGCGCGCCCCCCGGCCCACCCACCCA
>JAVTWI010000037.1:0-9038 GCA_032229845.1 Rhabdaerophilum sp. | reverse complement strand
TCGTCGTGAGACTCGCCGAATACGGCGAGACCCGCCATCCCACCGCCTTGCAGGATGCGAGCCTCGTTGCCCAGGCACTCAAGCAGGCGGGGTTCGATCTCGTCGAGGGCGCCAACCTGTCGCAGAGCGAACTCCGCGCGACGCTACGCGATTTCGCCGACAAGGTGAGCGCTTCGGGCCCCGATGCGCTCGTCGCGGTCTATATCGCCGGCGTCGGTGTTCAGGATGACGGCGAGAACCTCCTCATCCCCTCCGGCGCGCGGCTGCGCCAGAAATCCGATCTCGGTATCGAGGGGCTGCGGGTCGACGATATGCTCCGCGTCATCGGCGGCGTGCCGGCCTCGGCGCGGATCGTGATGCTCGATGCCGCCTATGCCCATCCTTACGCGCAACTGGTCGCCGATGGCGGCCGCGGTTTTGCGCCGATGGAAAAACGCGACGGCCTGCTGATCGCCTACAACGACAGCCCCAACCAGGCGGTGGAACTGCCGCGCACCAACTACGGCGCCTATGCGATGGCGCTGGCCGAGGTGCTGGCCGAACCGGGACTCGATCTCGGTGCGGTCTTCGAGCGCGTGCGTCTGCGCGTCCATGACCAGACGCAGGGTGCGCAAACGCCGTGGGACGTGAACGGCGTCGGCGGCCAGATCGTGCTGGTCGCACCGGCTGCGGGGCAGGGTGCCGCTCCGCCGGCCGTGCCGGCACCGAAGCGTCCAATCGCCGAACTCTCCGCCGATGAGGCCTATGGCCGCGCGGTCGAGATCGACACGATCAAGGCCTACGAGGATTTCCTCCGCGCCTATCCCGATCATCCGCAGGCCAAGCGCATCCGCGCGATGGTCGCCTCGCGCCGCGAAGGCTTTTACTGGCAGCGGGCGCGCCGCGCGAACAACTCACGCGCCTACTGGACCTATCTGAAGCGCTATCCGAACGGCGCTCACGCCGGCGAGGCGGAAGCGCGCCTTGCCCGCCTGTCGGCACCCGTGGAGCCGCCGGCGGATTTCGAGGAGATCATCTACGACGATCTTCCGCCGCCCCCTCCGGCCGAGATCGAGATCTACGAGACCGTGGTCATCGAGGATCGCTGGGGCGCGCTGCCGCCGCCTCCGGGCTTCGGCGTCATCGGCCTGCCGCCGCCGCCGGTTGCTATTATCGACTTGCCGCCGCCACCACCGCCGATCCCGAGCCAGAAGATCCTGCCGGCTGTCGTCATCGGCGCCGGGGTGATCGGCGCCGCGATTCTCGCCAACCGCGTCTGGCGCCGGCCGGCGACCGTTCGCCCGCCGGTTGCGCCGCCGATCGTCCGTCCGGTTCGCCCCGTCCGCCCGATCGGTGTCGGCCCGCGTCCCGGTCCGGGACAGATCATGCCGGTTGGTCCCGGTGCCGGCCGTCCGCCGGTTGTCGGCCCGCGCCCCGGTCCGGGGCAGATCGTTCCGGGGCAGATCGTTCCGGGGGGTGGTGTCGTCGGCCGCCCGCCGATCACCCCGCCGGGCGCGCCGAACGTCGTGCGTCCGGGCCAGCCGGGTGTCGTTGCGCCGGGTCGTCCGGGTATTGGCGGTCCGCCGCCGGTCACCCCGCCGGGAGCACCGAATGTCGTGCGTCCGGGCCAGCCGGGTGTCGTTGCGCCGGGTCGTCCGGGTATTGGCGGCCGGCCGCCGATCACCCCGCCGGGTGCACCGAATGTCGTGCGTCCGGGCCAGCGTCCGGTCGTGACGCCGGGGCGGCCCGCGATCGGAGCGCCGCCGTCCGGCGGGCTCCGTCCGGGACCTGTGATCACACCGCAGCGTCCTGTGGCGCCCGTCGTCCGCCGTCCGCCTCCGGTTGCGCGCCCTGCACCGCCTGTGGTTCGACAGGCCCCGCCCGTCGTGCGTCAGGCCCCGCCCGTGATCCGGCAGGCTCCGCCGCGCCCGGCACCGGTCTACAGGCCCGCGCCGCCGGTTGCGCGCCCTGCACCGGCCGTACGTCCGGCGGCGCCGGCGTTCCGCCCGCCGCCCGCAGCGGCAAGGCCTGCGCCGGCCATCGGGCCGCGGCCGGCGCCGCGACCCTGCACCCCGCAGATGCGGGCCGCGCGGCAGTGCTGAACAAAAAAGGCCGGGGGAACCCGGCCTTTTTCATTTTCGAAGGTCGATGAGGGCTCAGCGGTCAAGCCGCGCGATCAGGCTCGAGGTGTCCCAACGCTTGCCGCCCATTTTCTGGACCTCGGAATAGAACTGGTCGACGAGTGCGGTCACCGGCAGATGAGCGCCGTTGCGGCGCGCTTCCGAGAGGCAGATATCGAGGTCCTTGCGCATCCAGTCGACCGCGAAGCCGAAATCGAACTTGCCAGCGTTCATCGTCTTGCCGCGGTTTTCCATCTGCCAGGAGCCGGCCGCGCCCTTGGAAATGACATCAAGCACCGCCTCGATATCGAGATCGGCCTTCTTGCCGAAGTGGATCGCCTCGGCGAGGCCCTGCACCAGCCCGGCGATGCAGATCTGGTTCATCATCTTGGTGAGCTGGCCGGCGCCGGACTCGCCAAGCCGCCGGCAGGCGCGCGCGAAGCTCATGATCACCGGCTCAGCCTTGGCGTAAGGCTCGGCATCGCCACCACACATGACGGTCAGCACGCCGTTTTCCGCGCCGGCCTGCCCGCCGGAAACCGGCGCGTCGATGAAGTGGAAGCCGCGCTTTTTCGCTTCCGCCGCGAGTTCGCGCGCGACCTCGGCCGAGGCGGTGGTGTTGTCGACGAAGATCGCGCCGGGCTTCATCCCGTGGAACGCGCCATCCGGGCCGATGGTGACGGAGCGCAGATCATCGTCGTTGCCGACACAGGCGAACACGAACTCCTTGCCGGCCGCCGCTTCCTTCGGCGTTTTCGCCATCGCCCCGCCGTGCTGCTTGACCCAGGCTTCGGCTTTCGCCGCCGAGCGATTGTAAACCGTGACGGCATGGCCGCCCTTGTTCGCAAGGTGCCCCGCCATCGGGTAGCCCATGACGCCGAGCCCGAGGAATGCGACTTCTGCCATAGTGTTCTCCATACGTTGAAAATTGTGACGAGTGTTACAGAATCCCCGGCGGGCGGGCAACAGCTACCTCGTGACCGTTCTGGTGACTACCGCAGCACAAGGTGCCGCGTGAGCCGGGCTTCGAGCAGGTCCCAGAAGCGCCGGATGATCTCGACCAGCATCAGGTAGATCAGGGCCGCGACGAGGTAGATCGACAGGTCGAAGCTCCGCGCGAAGGCGAGGCGGGTCGCGCCCATCAGGTCAAACAATGTGACCAGAGAAGCGAGCGCGCTCGCCTTGATCATCACGATAAGTTCGTTCCCCAAAGGCCGCAGCGCGATGATCATCGCCTGCGGCATTTCCACCTTGAGGAAGACGGCGAGCGGCCGCATGCCGAGCGCTCTCGCCGCCTCCGCCTGCCCTGGCGGCAGGGCCTGGATCGCGCCCCGGAAAATCTCGGCCTGATAGGCGGCCGTGTTGAGCGTGAAGGCGAGCAGGCAGCAATAGAGCGGCTCGCGGAAGAACCACCACAGATTGAGATCCTGCCAGAACAGGCGGAACGCCCCGAGCCCGTAATAGACAAGGAAGAGCTGCACCAGCAGCGGCGTGCCGCGAAAGAAGGTCGTGTAGGCATGGATGAGCGTCGAGACCACCCGGTTCGACCGCAGCTTCATCACCGCCAGCGCGATGCCGATCACCAGCCCGAGCGAGAAGGTGACGCCGACGAGATAGAGCGTCAGCCCGAACCCGCTCGCCATGCGGCAACCGTATTTTTCGAGAACCTCGAGGCCGATGAAGGCGCCCGGCCATTCGCACCAGGTCATCGGGCGGCTCCGTGGACGACATGGCCGCGGTTGGCTCGTTCCTCAAGCTTGCCGAAACCCCAGGTCGAGAGCACCGAGAAGAAGAGGTAGATCAGCGCCGCGGCACCAAAGAACAGGAACGGTTCCTTGGTGACGACATTGGCGCGGGTCGCGATGAACATCGTGTCCTGAAGTGTGATGACGGAGACAAGCGAGGTTTCCTTCAGCAGCACCATCCAGTTGTTGCCGAGGCCGGGCAGCGCGACGCGCATCAGTTGCGGAAACACAACGAGGCGGAAAGTCTGCCATTTTGTCAGTCCCAGCGCGGACGCCGCCTCGCGCTGACCTTTCTGGATGGCGTTCAACGCGCCCAGCCAGACCTCCGATGAGAAGGCCGCCAGCACCATCCCGAGGGCCACCATGCCGGCGAGGAACGGCGAGATTTCGAGATTGGACGTGAAGCCCAGCGTGGTCCACAGCTTCTGGATCAACATCTGGAAGCCGAAATAAATGACGTAGAGCGTCAGCAGTTCGGGCACGCCGCGGAAGATCGTCGTGTAGAGCGTGGAAAGCGTGCGCAGGAAGACCGAGCGGGATCGCCGGGCAAGCGCGACCGCAAGCCCCAGCGCGAGGCCGAACGGCAGGGTCGCCAACGCGATGGAAATCGTGATCCACGCGCCGGCGAGAAGTTCGTCACCCCAGCCGTCGGGTCCGAACGAGAGCAGATCGAGATAGTAGCCCATCCAGGGAACGGGCGCCGACACAACGGCCGGCGCCCCCGGTCCCGATTACTGGATGGCCTTCTTGCCCAGCCATTTCATGGCATGCTTGTCGAGCGAGCCGTCGGCCTTGGACTCGGCGATCGCCTTGTTCAGGAGCGCCTTGAGTTCGCCGTCCTCCTTGCGGAGCGCCATGCCGACGCCCGGCCCGTGGATCGCCGGGTCGCGCTTCACCATCGAGATGAGCTTGCAGCAATCCTTGCCCTTGCCCTTGAGGAAGGTTTCGAGCGCTTCGAGATCGGCGATCACGTAGTCGAGACGGCCGTTGAGCAGATCGAGATTGACTTCCTCCTGCGTCGGATAGGGGCGCAGGGTCGAATCCTTGTAGTAGGCTTCGAGGTAGTTCATGTGGATGGTCGAACCCTGCGCGCCGATCGCCTTGCCCTTGAGCGTGGCGGGCGAGATGTCGGTCGAGGCGATCGACTTCGCGCCGATCATGGCGATCGGGGTCGAGGTGTAGACATCGGTGAAGTCGACCTTCTTCTGCCGCTCCGGCGTCGCGTTCATGCCGGCGACGATGACGTCATACTTCTTCGAGAGCAGCGCCGGGATGATTCCGTCCCAGTCCTGCACCACCCAGGTGCACTTCACCTTCATCTTGGCGCAGAGATCGTTCATGTAGTCGATCTCGAAGCCTTCGAGTTCCTTCTTGGCGTTGAGGTTGTTGTAGGGAGGGTAGGCGCCCTCCGTCCCGACGCGGATTTCCTTGATCTCGGCCCGGCCCGGCGCGGTCATCGCCATGCCTGCGGCCAGCGCAAAGACCGTGGCCATCATCAAACGCATCGTCTTCATGTTCTTCTCCCTGATCCGGTCCCGCCGTGGGGATTGCCCCCTCCGGCAGGGATACGGTTTTCAATCTGCCAAGCAATGAGCGCATTTGGCAATGTGAATCCCGCTGTCGCGCAGAAAGAATTTCTGCCGGAACGCCCGTTTTAAGTCCACTTCGCGGGCAGGATCGCGATAAAATCAGCAACTCGCCCTGTCTTTCTGCAGGTCCTTTCTTGACCCGGTCCCGGCAGGCTTCATATCTGCGGCAGGTGGGCCGCTCCGGTGCGTTGCCCGCGAGCGGAGAAAGCCGAACCATGTCCGACAAGAATGCCGTCCTTGCCGCCCTCGACAGGGTGATGATGCCCGACGGCAAGACGAGCCTCGCCCGCTCCGGTGCCCTGTCGGAAATCGTGCTTCATCAAGGCAAGGCCTATTTTTCGATATCGGTTCCCGCGAGCGCGGTCACGGCGTCGGAGCCGCTGCGCAAGGCGGCGGAGGCGGCGGCCCGGAGCGTCGAGGGCATCGCTTCCGCGCTGGTGACGCTCACGGCCGAGAAGGCGCCTTCACCGGCGGCACAGAAGCCGGCCGCCGCGCCGGCCGGTGCGAAGACGGCCGTTGAGGGCGTAAAGCACATTATCGCGGTGGCGAGCGGCAAGGGCGGGGTCGGCAAGTCGACGACCTCGTGCAATCTCGCGCTGTCCTTCGCGGCGATGGGGCTGAAAGTCGGCGTGCTCGACGCCGATATCTACGGCCCGTCGATGCCCAAGCTGTTCGCGATCCACGGACGCCCGACTTTGGCGGGTGGGCGCGTGCTCAACCCGATGGAGGGTTATGGCGTCAAGGTGATGTCGATCGGCTTCCTCGTCGATGAAGAAGCGGCGATGATCTGGCGAGGGCCGATGGTGATTTCCGCGATCCAGCAGATGCTGCGCGAGGTCGCCTGGGGCGAGCTGGACATCCTCGTGGTCGATATGCCGCCCGGCACGGGTGACGCCCAGCTGACGATGGCGCAGAACGTGCCGCTTGCCGGCGCGGTGATCGTCTCGACCCCGCAGGATCTTGCCCTGATCGACGCGCGCCGCGGCGTCGCGATGTTCCGCAAGGTCGAGGTGCCGATCCTTGGCGTGGTCGAGAACATGTCGACGTTCATCTGCCCCAACTGCGGCACCCGGCACGACATCTTCGGCCATGGCGGCGCGCGGGCGGAGGCGCAACGCATCGGCGTGCCGTTCCTCGGCGAGATTCCGCTGGCAATGACGATCCGCGAGAAATCGGATGCCGGTCTTCCGGTCGTCGTCAGCGAGCCGGACGGGCCGCACGCGAAGGCCTACCGCTCGATCGCCGAACAGGTGTGGTCGGCGCTGGCGGAGGGCGGTGCGCGCAAGGCCGCGCCGCGGATCGCCTTCGATTGAACGCGATCATCGCGATCAAGCGATTTGCGCAATTCTTCTATGCAATTTTCGAATGGCTGATATAAGCCAAACAACCAGATAGGGCGTGGCAGCGGCGAGGAAAATGGTTGCCATCGCACGTCGGTTCACTACAAATGCCACCGTGAGTTAAAGAGCGGGGAGCGCCCGTCTTTGGTACACATGTGAAATGAAGAGGGAGAAAACGCATGAAGCGTCGTCAGTTTCTGACCGCCGCCGGAGCCGGCCTTGCCACCGCCGCCGTCGCCAAACCCGCGATCGCGCAATCGGCGCCTGAGATCAAGTGGCGCCTAACCTCGAGCTTCCCGAAGTCGCTCGATACCATCTACGGCGCTGCCGACACCTTCTCCAAGTATGTCTCGGAGATGACGGACGGCAAGTTCCAGATCCAGGCTTTCGCGGCCGGTGAAGTCGTTCCGGGCCTTCAGGCGCTTGACGCGGTCACGAACTCGACCGTCGAGATGTGCCACACCGCCTCGTATTACTATGTCGGCAAGGATCCCACCTTTGCCTTCGGCACGGCCGTTCCGTTTGGTCTCAACGCCCGCCAGCAGAGCGCCTGGTTCGGCCCGGCCGGCGGCATGGACCTCCTCAACGAGTTCTATGCCGGCTACAACGCCTACGGTCTTGTCGGCGGCAACACCGGCTGCCAGATGGGCGGTTGGTATCGCAAGGAAATCAAGACCGTGGCCGATCTCAAGGGCCTCAAGATGCGTATCGGCGGCTTTGCCGGCCGCGTCCTGACCAAGCTCGGCTCGGTTCCGCAGCAGATCGCCGGCGGCGACATCTATCCGTCGCTCGAAAAGGGCACCATCGACGCGGCGGAGTGGGTCGGTCCGTACGACGACCAGAAGCTCGGCTTCAACAAGGTCGCGCCGTTCTACTACTATCCGGGTTGGTGGGAAGGCGGCGCCGCGCTGACCTTCTTCATCAACAAGGCCAAGTGGGAATCGCTGCCGAAGCAGTATCAGGCGGTTCTGCGCGGCGCCTCGGCGATCGCAGACACCGAAATGCAGGCGAAGTGCGATGCCAGGAACCCGGCGGCGCTCAAGCAGCTCGTCGCGGCCGGCACCCAGCTCCGTCCGTTCCCGCAGGAGGTTCTGGAGGCTTGCTACAAGTCCGCCAACGAACTCTATGCGGAAACCTCGGCCCAGAACGCGAAGTTCAAGAAGGTCCATGACGCGATGATGGCCTTCCGCAACGACGAATATCTGTGGTGGCAGGTTGCCGAATACACCTTCGACAACTTCATGATCCGCGCCCGCGCCCGCGGCTGATAACGGATCGGGCGGCGGTTTTCCGCCGCGCTGAAGATAGAGACCCGGCCCGCGGAGGGCCGGGTTTTTTGTTGCGCGCCGAACGGGGCGATGCTAGCGCGCACGCCATGCCTTTCGCCTTGGCGGATATCTCCCTCGCGCAGTCCCTCGTCATTTTTGCTACCGCCGTTGTTGCCTCGATCATTGGCGGAATGGCCGGATATGGCACGGGACTGCTGCTGCCGCTGGTTTTGGTGCCGATCATCGGCGCCGAGGCGACCGTGCCGGTGCTGGGCGTCTCGGCGCTCTTCACCAATACCAGCCGCGCCATCGCCTTACGCCGGGCGCTGGACTGGCGCAGGGTCCTGCTGATCCTGCCGCCCGCGATGCCGACCGTGATCCTTGCCGCGACGCTGTTCGCGCGCCTGAACAATCGGAGCGCGGCGATCGTGATCGGCTTGGTTCTGATCGCGCTGGTTCCGGTGCGGTATGCCTTGAAGCGCCTGCGGTACAGGCTCTCCGCGGCCGCGACCGTAGCGAGCGGCGCGGTTTATGGCCTCGTCACCGGCGGATCGACCGGCGCTGGCGTGCTTCTGATTTCGATCTTGATGGCATCGGGGCTGTCAGGCGCGGCCGTGATTGCGACCGACGCCGTGATTTCCATCGGCATCGGCCTCGCCAAGTCGATGACCTTCGGCTTCAACAGTGCCTTGCCGCCGCCGCTGTTCGTTTTCGCGTTGCTGGTCGGTCTGTCGACGGTGCCGGGCTCGTTCATCGCGCAGCGGATTCTCGCGCGCATGCCCGTCACGATCCAGACCCGGATGCTGGACGCCGTGGTCATCCTCGGCGGTCTGATGATGGTCGTCTCGGCGCTGCGGCGTTGATCCTGTCGCGGCCGCGGATGTCCTGACGGTTTCAAAGAAGAAGCCCGGTCTCCTTGGGGAAACCGGGCTTCGGTCTGAAGAGCTTATTGGGGCTTGGGCGGTTCGAGCCCCGGCGGCGGCCCCGGCGGCGGCGT
>JAVTWI010000036.1:0-3271 GCA_032229845.1 Rhabdaerophilum sp. | reverse complement strand
GGCGGCGAAAGCCGCCGGGCCGGGGGAAGCCAAGTTGCTGCGCGTGCGTCAGATCTTGACGATGTACTTGCGCTTGATCTCACCCTTCTCGACGCGGCTCACTGAGAAGTCCGGCGTCACGTCGCCATGCTCGTCGAAATCGAGCACCGAGGACGCGCCTTCGTAGTTGATCTTGCCCTTCTTGAGGGCTTCCTTGCCCTCCGCGAAGGTCGAGACCTTGGTGCCGTCGGGGTTGGCGACCTCGCGGATCTTCTTGTTGATCGCGGCGATATCGGCGTTCGGGCCGGCGGCTTCCATCGCCAGCGCGAGCGTCACCACCATATCCCAGGTCATCGCGGCATAGACGTTCGAGAGGCCCGGCTGGTTCATCGCCTTCTTGTAGGCGGCGTCATAGGCCGCAAAGGCGGGCGAGCCTTCGTTCGAGATCGAGTCGACCGCGAAAAGCCCTTCCGCCGCCTCATTGCCGATGGCTTTCACCAGCTGCGGGTTCGCGGCCCAGGCCGGAATGACCCACTTCGTCGTCTCCCCGGTCTGGAACCACTCGCGCAGGATGATTGTAGTATCGCCGAGGTAGGAGCCGGTGACGATCACGTCCGGCTTTTCGGCGAGCACTTTCTGAAGCTCGGCGCGATAGCTGGTCTGGTTCGGCTCATAGACGACATTGGCGACGACCTTGCCGCCCTTCTTCTCCCAGGCCTTCTTGAAGCCTTCGGTGTTGCCGATGCCGGAGGCATTGTTGAACGCCATCGTCGCCGGGCGCTTGAAGCCCTCCTTCTCGCAGAGCTCCGCGAAAGCGCGGCCGAAGCGGTCATTCGTCGCCTGGAAACGATAGGAGAGCCCCTTGGCGTTCGCTGGCGGCACCGAGAGCGCGGGCGCACCGGAGGTGTTCATCAGGAAGATGTTGGCGTCATTGATGAGCGGGATCACCGCCAGCGAAATGCCGGACGACCAGGTGCCGACCACGGCCTGCACCTTGTTGACCTCGATGAGCTTTTTCGCTGCGAGCACGGCCGCCTGCGGCGTCGTCTGCGTGTCTTCCGAGAAGACCTCGAACTTGCGTCCGCCCGCTCCGCCGGCTGCGTTCACCATCTCGGCGGCGGCAAGGATCATCTTCTGCATGCCCGAGCCGTAGGGCGAGCCCGCGCCCGTCACCGGATTGAGCGCGCCGATGCGGAAGGTGGCGCCTTGTGCGAAGGCCTGGCCGCCGAGGGCGGGGGCAAGCGCGGCGGCGGCGAGCGATTGAAGGGTCATACGCCGGGTCAGATTCATGATGGTTCTCCCTTTGGAATTGAGGCTGGCAGGCACGAAGCGGGAAGGGTTCAGCCCAATCCCTTGCGTTTCACGATGCGGCCGGAGCGCAGGATGAGCGGCATGTGCCGCCCCTGCCCCGTCAGCAGGGAAAGGTCTTTCAGCGGGTCGCCCTCGACGACGATCAGGTCCGCGAAGGCGCCGGGGGCGACAACACCGATCTTGCCGGTCATGCGGCAGAGCTCGGCGGCGACATGCGTCGCGCTCGCGATCACCTCGCGCGCGCCCAGTACCTCGCGGCGCAGGATGAACTCGTGGGATTGGTGGCGGTGCATCGCGCCGAGCAGGTCGGTGCCGAAGGCCATCTTCAGGCCCGCCTTTTTCATGATGTCGAGCGATTGGAGACCGCGGAGACGCACCGAGTCGATCTTGGCGACTGAATCCTCCGGGAAGCCGAGGCTCGCGCCTTCGGAGGCCAGCTTGTCGTAAGTCACCAGCGTCGGCACGGCGAAAGCGCCGGCCTTCGCGGCAAGCTTCGCGGTGTCGCTCTCGATGAGGTTGCAATGCTCCAGCGAATGCACGCCGCATTCCACCGCGCGACGGATCGCCTCGTCGGTGTAAAGGTGCGCGGAGACATAGGTGCCGGCGTTCTTCGCCTCCTCGACGATGGCCGTGATCTCATCGCGCGCGAAGCCGAGGAAATGGATCGGGTCGGTCGGCGAGGCGACGCCGCCGTTGGCCATGATCTTGATGAAGTCAGCCCCGCCCTTGATCTCCTCGCGCGCGGCGCGGCGGCATTCGTCGATGCCATCGCAGATGCGGCCGAGCGCGCCGAGGCGGAAGCCGGTCTTGGCCGTCGGACGATCGTCGAAGCGGCCGCGGAAATCGCAGTGCCCGCCGGTCTGGCTCAGCGCCTTGCCGGAGATCACCAGACGCGGCATCGGCACGAGGCCTTCCTCCGCTGCCAGCTTGACGCCGAAGTCCGCGCCGCCGACGTCGCGCACGGTGGTGAAGCCGCGCATCAGCATCCCGTTCATGATCTCCATGCCGCGCGCCATCACCAGCGAATCCGGCAGCATGGCGTTCTGGCCAAGGTTGGGGTTCGACGCGATCACGTGGACATGGCAGTCGATCAGGCCCGGCATCAGCACGCGGCCGCCGAGATCGAGCTTGCGCGCCTTGGCGGACTCTACCTTGGGCCCGACCTCGCGAACGATATCATTCTCGATCAGGACGTTGACCGGCGCGCCGGGCGCATCGGCGGTTCCGTCCACGATCCGGCCATTCGTCAGCAGCAGCATGCCCATCTTTCGCTTCCCGATTTCGTCGTTTGTTCAGTGGATTAGGCGTTCCGGCTCGCAAGGCGATTCCGGTCGTTGAGAAAATGATTCATCGCCCCTCGACCACGCGGAGCGGCACGCGCGCGAGCTGGGCGCGCACGCTGGCCTTCCAGAATTCAAGCAGGCGCGCATAATACGGCGGGTCGTCGCGCAGGATGGTCTGGGCGATCATGCCACGCAGCACGCACATGGTCGCGTTCATCAACGAGCGTGCCTCGCTGGGCGGCACGCCGTAGCGCTGGGCGAGTTCGCTCCAGATCACGTCGAGCGCCGCGTGCCAATCACTGACAACGGGCACCAGCCGGTCACGGAACATGGTGTTGTGTCGCGCCTCGGGCAGGAATTCGAGCGTGACGTAGAACAGTCGGTTCGACATCAGCCGCCAGAGAAAATCGATCAACTCGTCCGACGAGGCCTCTCCGGCCGAGAACTGATCGGTGAAGGCTTCAAGCTCCACCGTCACGCCAGCCAGCATGTGCGCGATGGCGCAGGCGATGAGATCTTCCCGGCTCTCGAAATGGTGGGTCAGCGCGCCGCGTGACACGCCGGCCGCCTCGGCGACATCGTTGGTCGAGGTATGGGCAAGGCCCTTGTCGTGCAGCAACGTCACCGCCGCATCGAGCAGGCGCGTGCGGGTTTCCGCCGTCCGCTCCTGCTGGGATCGCCTTGCCCTGATCGCCATC
>JAVTWI010000035.1:0-3271 GCA_032229845.1 Rhabdaerophilum sp. | reverse complement strand
CTCGCCGCCGGCCCGGATGCCGCGGATCGCGCCAGTTTCGATGACAAAATCCTCGGCCTCCGCGCGGATGAAGCGCGCACCGTTCGACATGGCATGGCGGGCGAGCGCCTTCACATAGGCGCCCGGGTCCGAGATGCGGCCGTTGCCGAAAACGCGCGCCATGAAGCGATGGTCGCCGCCAAGCAGCGGTTCGGCTTCGCGAACCGCCTCGCCCTCGATTTCTTCCCAGGCATGGCCGTGCCGGCGGCGCAGGGCCCAGCCGAAAGCATCGCTCTCGAAATGCGCCCGGTCGCGATAGACGGCGCAATAGGGCGTTTCGATGATGTAGCGCTCCGCTTCCGTGCCGCGCGCCAGCGCCCGGTGGTCTTCGACCGAGGTGCCGATCAAAGGAGCGAGCGCGGCGGCAATGCGCGCCGTATCCGCTTCGTTGCAGTGGCGGAGATAGCGCGCGAGCCAGGGCAGCAGGCGGGGCAGATACCCCCAGCGCAGGAACAGCGGCTGCTCGGGGTCGAGCAGCATCCGCGGCGCCTTTGCGATCAACCCCGGAACCGTAACCGGAACGATCGAACTCGCCGCCAGCACGCCGGCGTTGCCGTAGCTCGCGCCTTCTCCCGGTTCCTTGCGGTCGATGAGAACGACCGGCAGGCCCGCGCGCTGCAGCCAGATCGCGGTCGAGACCCCGACGATGCCCGCGCCGATCACCGCGACGGGAAGCCCCTCGGAACCCTGTTTACGTGTGTCCGGCCCGGCTCCGGTCGCTGTCATCGTCAGGCGACCCACTCGCTTACGGGCGCTGCGGCCTCGTGCAGGGGCTGCGAGATGATGTCGATCAGGCTGGGTCCGTCATGGTTCAGGGCCTGCCGCATCACGCCTTCGAGTTGCCCGGGGTCCTCGACCCGCCAAGACTTCACACCGAAGGCGCTCGCCACCGCCGCGTGGTCGGTGCGGTTGAAGTCGACATTGTAGAACCGCTGGCCGAAGCCCGAGTTCTGCCCGGCCTTGATCCAGCCGTAGGTCGAGTTCGAAAAGACAATCGAGGTGATCGGCATCCGGTAACGGACCATGGTTTCGAACTCGCCGCAAGCGAAGCCGAACGAACCGTCGCCCATCAGGTTGACGGTCTTGACGCCGGGTCGGCCGATATGCGCGCCCATCGAGGCCGCGAGTGCATAGCCGAGCGCGCCGTGCGCGCGGTTGGTGATGAAATGCCGCCCGGCCTTGCGCCAGCGGTAATGCCCGGAAACATAAGGGCACGGCGTGCCGGGATCGGCGACGACGATGGCATCGTCGTCAAGCAGCTGCGCGAGCGTCGCGATGACCCGCTCCGGGCGGATCGGCCGTTCGCCGGATGCCGCGAGCGGCGCGAAGGCGGCGAGTTTCTGCTCCCAGGCCCGTTTGGCGCGAGCTTCCCCTTCCTGTGCCGGAAGGCCGGGACGCCTTTCCAGCGCCATGACGAGCGCCTCGAGCGCGAGCCGCGCATCGGCGACCATCGCGACCTCGGTCTCGTAGTTTGCGCCGGGTACGGCGGGGTCGCTGTCGATGTGGAGGATGCGTGTGCCCGGTTTCGGGAAGCGCCAGCGCTCGCTTGTCACCGAACCGGCCCGGCAGCCGATGAACAGCACGACATCGGCCTCATCGATCACGGCGCGCGTCGCGGGCACGCCGCCGTTCGAGCCGACGACGCCGACCGCCAGCGGATCGGTTTCGGCGATGATGCCCTGCCCGGAAACGCTGGTCGCGACCGGCATGTCCAGCATCCGGGCGAGACGCAACAGGGCATCGAACGCGCCGGCGATCACCGGGCCGCCGCCGCAAACGATGACACCGCGCTTTGCCGAAACGAGCGCATCCGCCATGGCAGTCACGGCGGCGGGATCGGGTCCGGAGGGGTTGGCCGGGAACCGGCGGTGACGGCTCTCGGCCCAGATCTCGCTGGCCTCCACGGGCCCTTTCTGGGTATCGAACGGCAGGGCGAGATGCACCGAGCCCGGCCGTCCCGTCGTCATCTCGCGGAACGCCTTGCGCATCATCGCCGGCAGCCGCGAAGCATTGTCGAGCGAGGCGTTCCATTTGGTCACGGGTTTGAAAAGCGCCACCTGATCGAGTTCGGTCAGCGGGTAGCGTCCGCGCGAGGTCGTCGCGACATCGGTGGTGATCGCAAGGATCGGGATCGAACTGTCGTTGGCTTCGACGAGGCCGGGCAGGATATAGGTCGCTCCGCCGCCGGAGGGACCCTCGCACACGCCGGGTTTGCCGGTAACGCGTGCATAGGCATCCGCCATGTAGGCGGCATGGCGCTCGTCGCGCGTGAGAAAATGCGTGATCGAATGGTCGAGCCGCGCCAACGCGTCGTAGAAGGGCAGCGTGGTGTCGCCGCACAGCCCGAACATATGCGTGACGCCGTGCGCCTCCAGCATCCGCACCATGGCTTCCGCGCCGCTCATCTGGTTGCCGAGGGTGGTGGTCACAGTGCGGTTCCCTGTGTTCATATCTGTATACAGCAATGTATGTTGAAAGATCGCCGGGTCTGTGTCAATGCTTTCGGAGAACGGTGCGCGGGAGCGTCAATGAGCGAGGGACGGGTCGAGGCGCTTTACGCGCGACTCAAGGACATGGCCGTCGATTTCCGCTTCCGCCCCGGCGAGAGGCTCAACGAGGTTGCGCTGGCCCAGGCGCTCGATGCCAGCCGGACCCCCCTGCGCGAGGCCCTTAACCGGCTGGTCGCCGAGCAGTTGATCGATTTCGTGCCGGGGCGCGGCTTCTTCTGCCGGGCGCTCGATCCGCAATCGATCTTCGATCTCTATGAACTGCGCGAGGTGATCGAACTCGCCGCCGTCCGCCGCGCTGTCGAGCGGGCCGGCGATGCGGACATCGCAGCGCTGCGCGATGCGCTCTATGCTGAGGGGTTGAGCGTCGAGGGGCTCGCCATTCGCGAGATGACGGCGCTGGACGAGGCGTTCCACATCGGCATCGCGCGCCTTGCCGGCAATGCGGAGCTGGTTCACCAACTCGAACGCCTCAACGAGCGTATCCGCTTCATCCGCTGGGTGGACATGGCGAACAGCACCGACCGGACCAAGGGCGAGCATCGCGAGATCATGGCGGCCATCGAGGCCCGCGACGGCGAGCGGGCGGCGGCGGTAATGCGCCGGCATATCGCCAAGCGCATGGATCAGATCGTCGCGGCCGTTCGCGAGGGATATTCCAACATCTATGTTTCCGGCTCCGAGACGCTGTTCCGCACGCCGGTTCGAAAAACGGGAAGCTGACG
>JAVTWI010000034.1:0-3274 GCA_032229845.1 Rhabdaerophilum sp. | reverse complement strand
ATGCTCACACCCTCCGGCAGGCTCGACGCAACCTCGGCAAGGCGGGCCTTCACGTTGGAGATCACATCGAGCGCATTGGCCCCGAAACGCTGGAGTGCGATGCCGCTCGCCACCTCGCCCTCGCCGTTGAGGTCCGCGATGCCGCGCCGCTCGCCCGGCCCGAGTTCGACGCGCGCCACATCGCCGAGGCGCAGGGGAACACCGGCCTCGCTTCTGAGCACGATATTCTCGATATCCGTGACGCTTCTGAGATAACCGCGCCCGCGTACCATGAACTCGAATTCCGAGAGTTCGACGCTGCGCCCGCCGATATCGGCATTGCTGGCCCGCAGCGCCTCGCGAATGCGCGAGACGGGAATGCCAAGCGCGCGCAACCGGATGGGATCGACGATGACATTATATTGTTTGACGAACCCGCCAACGGCAGCGACCTCCGCCACACCCTCGGCTTTGGCCGCTGCGAAACGCAGTTTCCAGTCCTGCAAGGAGCGGGTTTCGGTGAGGGACAGATCTTTCGCCAGCACTGCGTATTGGTAGACCCAGCCGACACCTGTTGCATCCGGTCCCAGCGTCGGCGTCACGCCGGCGGGGAGGCGTTTTATCGCAGTATTGAGGTATTCTAGCACGCGCGAACGCGCCCAATAGGGATCCGTGCCATCCTCGAAGATCACGTAGAGGAAGGAGACGCCGAAGAACGAGAATCCGCGTACAACGCGCGATTTGGGGACGGTGAGCATCGCGGTGCTCAGGGGATAGGTCACCTGATCCTCGACCACTTGAGGCCCCTGCCCGGCATATTCGGTGTAGACGATGACCTGCACATCCGAGAGATCGGGAATGGCGTCGAGCGGCAGGTTACGCAGAGCATAAAGCCCAGTAGCGACGGCGAAGACGGTGCCGATCAGCACCAGCATCAGGTTGCGCGAAGACCAGGAGATGAGCCTTGCAATCATGGCTGTTTCTCCATGTTCGCCTTCTCCGGCTTGTTCATTTCGTTGGCCATCGTCAGGCTCTGGAGCGCGGCTTTGTGGTTGCTTTCGGCGTCGATCAGGAAATTCGCGGATGTGACCACACGATCCCCCTCCTCCACCCCGTCGAGGATGGCGACAAAGCCGTTGCCGCGCGGCCCCGTTTTGACCTCGCGCGGCTCGAAACGACCCTCATCGCGGTCGATCAGAACGATCTTGCGTGTGCCGCTGTCGATCACGGCGCTTTCCGGCACGGCGACGCGCTCGGCATTATCGCCAGCCGCGATCTCGACATTGACGAACATGTTCGGGAGCAACGCAAGATCGGGGTTGGCGATCTCGATCCTGATACGCGCCGTACGGGTTTCCACGTTAACCTGCGGGTAGATCAGGGAAATTTTACCCGAGAACGTCAGATCGGGACGATGCCGCACTCGGACCATTGCTTCCGCACCTGGGCGCAAGGAAGCGAGCCCAAGCTCTGGAACATCCGCGAGCACCCAGAGTTTTGTGGCATCGGCGATGCGGAACAGCGTCGTACCCGCCGCCATCTTCATGCCCTCGACGAACTTGCGTTCGTTCACAATCCCGTTGCGTGGGGCGCGCCAGACCATGTTTGCAGGAACTTTCCGGCTGCGTTCGATCTCGGCGATCTCCTCGGGGGGAACGCCGAGATTTTCGAGGCGCTTCCTCGCGCCACCCGCAGATATCCCTTGAGCATTGGCCCCGCGGGCATCCGTCGTCAGTTCGGTGATGAACTGCGCCGCCGCCGCCGCGATCTCGGTCGAGAACAGCGTCACCAGCGGCTGGTTCTTCGTGACAGCCTCGCCTGTTGTCACGCTCGCCACCTTCTCGACGAAGGTATCGACGCGGGCGGAAAGCACCGTGATTAACCGCTCGTCGAGTGCCACGATCCCCGGCGCGCGAAGCATCTGCGCGATCCTCTGGCGGGCGGCGGCAACCGAGCGCACGCCTGTGCGCTGCACCTTGCCGGGCGAGATTTTCACAATCCCGCTCTCATCCTCATCGCCCTCATAGACGGGGATGTAATCCATCCCCATCGAATCCTTCTTCGGCACCGGCGAGGTATCCGGCAGCCCCATCGGGTTGCGATAGAAGCGGATTTTTCCCGGTGTTTTGGCCGCATTCCCGGCTTCCGCCTTCACGGGGAGCGGATCGAAGCTGATCTCCTCGCTGGCGAAAACCGGAAGGAAAGCGCGGCCCTTTGCATTCTGCTTTGGCGATGAGGAATAGAACGGCCCATCCGGGTCGCGGTAATAGAGGATCGATCCCGTGGGAGCCGCTTTGCCTTGCTCGGGCACTTTCATGGATACGAATCGCGAATGGGTCGACAGCACGAGACCGTGCTGTCCAGCCCAATAGCCCCCAGTCCCCGCCGCAAGTAACGCGGCGAGGAGGAGACCCGATTTGACGGATCGTTTCATTTTATGGCCTTGAGAACGAGCTTGCTCTCGACCGTGCCAGTCTCACCCTGCACCTTCGAACCGAGCGAAAGCCGCCAGCCGCCTTCCATGGAAAGATTGGCCTTGAAGCGATAGGTGCCGGGTTCAGTCGAGGGCAGTGGCTCGATCTTCGAGGCCATCATCTCCATGCCGTCCGGCGCCATGTCGATGCGGGTCGCGAAGATCACTGCATCGGGCACCGGCTTGCCGGAGCGTTTGTCGATCAGTTTCACCGCGATGACAGCACCATCGCCCTGTTTGATCGCGGTCTCGACGAGGCGGAACTCATAGTCTTTGGGATCGGCTTTCGCCGCATGGAAGGGAAGCGTGGACAGGAGAAGGGTCAGCGTCGCCGGCAAGATGCGCCAGGAAATGGCGCGCCTGTTGTGATGGGTTTTCATGGGTAGTCTCGTGAATTTCAGGACAAGCTGCTGATGCAGCAAGAACCGTGGCTGCAAACCATGAGTGATCACCTGCGCCGGGAAGCCGGAGCAGCGTGTGCCAGCACATCAAGCGCTGGCAATGTCCTAAATTCGGGGTGGTGGTGCCGACGGCCTGATCGTCCGGGCGTCGATGCTCTCATCCGGCGAGAGCCGGTGAGAGGTTGGAACCGCGTCGATATATGCCATGCGAACCGCAGCCGCAGGCGCGACGGGGAAGCACTTCGCCATGCACAAGGCGAGATAGGGGCAACTCTTCTGGCAATCCGGCATCACCGGATCGCCGGGTGGGCAGCAATCCATCGGCTCCATCATGCTGGCCGCGTCAACCGGCATCCCTCCCCGTGCCGTCGCAGGCAAGGGCGCAACAACCAGCGCGACGATCGCAAGGATCGCCAGCAGT
>JAVTWI010000033.1:10052-19272 GCA_032229845.1 Rhabdaerophilum sp. | reverse complement strand
AGGTCGCATCGTCGAGCGCGCGCTCCAGACCGGCACCATCGAGGTCGCGCCGCTCGCCTTCATGCGCGGGCGCACGCTCTCGAATGCGCTCATTCTGCTGGACGAGGCGCAGAACAGCTCGTCGATGCAGATGAAGATGTTCCTGACGCGCCTCGGCGAAGGCTCGCGAATGATCATTACCGGCGATCCGACGCAGGTCGATCTGCCGCCGGGCCAGAAGAGCGGTTTCGCCGAGGCGATCTCGCTGCTGTCAGAGGTCGAGGGCATCGGCCACGTGAAATTCGGCCATCAGCACGTTGTCCGGCACGATCTCGTCCGGCGCATCGTCAAGGCCTACGAGGATCAGGCGGATGCCGGAACGCGCTGAAACCGGCGCCGTTCGCGCGTCGCCATGGCCGGAGATCGACATACGGATCGAGGCGCCGGGCTGGTCCGCGCTCGCGGATGTGGAGGCGATCGCCCGCCGTGCCGTCGAGGCGGTGCTGGCGGACTACGCACCTGACGAACGCGGCGCGGTCGCGGTGCTGCTGACGGGCGATGCGGAAATCCGCGCCCTCAACCGTGATTTCCGGCGCATGGACAAGCCGACCAACGTGTTATCCTTCCCCGCCGCCGGGCTGCCGGGCGAGAACGCGCCGGGAGAGAGCATTCTTGGCGACATCGCCCTCGCCTACGAGACCTGCGCCCGCGAGGCGGAAGAAGAAGAAAAGCCGATAGCGGATCATCTCGCCCATCTCGTGGTGCACGGAACGCTGCATCTTCTGGGCTTCGATCACGAAACGCCGGACGAGGCGGAGGAAATGGAAGCCGAAGAGGTTGAAATCCTCGCCCGGCTCGGCATCGCCGATCCCTACGCGGGCACCGAGCCGGCGGCGAACCCGCGCGAGGCCTCGTCATGAGTCAGGATGAAACCCCGGACAAGACCGGCCCGGCCGAGGTTGCGCGCAAGGAGCCGCGCGATTCCTGGTTCGACCGGTTCCGCGTCGCGCTCGGCCTCAAGAACCCGGCCTCGATCCGGGCCGAACTCGCCGATGCCATTGAGGAAAACCCCGATGATGCGAAAGACGAGGACGATGCCTTCACCGGGCAGGAAAAGCGCATCCTGCGCAACCTCCTCGCCGCGCGCGACCGGCGCGTGCAGGATGTGATGGTGCCGCGCGGTTCGATCGTCGCGATCGCGGATGACGCGCGCATCGCCGAACTGCGCGAATTGTTCATGTCGGCCGGCCATTCCCGCCTGCCGGTCTATGCCGAAACGCTCGACGAGCCGCTCGGCATGATCCATATCCGCGATTTCTTCGCCCAGCTCGAAACGGTCGATCAGGACAGCCTGGTCAAGGATATCGGCCTCATCCGCCCTGTGCTGTTTGCGCCGGCCTCGATGCCGGCGCTCGATCTTCTGGTCGAGATGCAGAGCAAGCACATCCATATGGCGCTGGTGATCGACGAATACGGCGGAACCGATGGCCTCGTCTCGATCGAGGACCTCCTCGAGATCATCGTCGGCGAGATCGAGGACGAACACGATATCGTCGAGGACAGCGAGGTGGTCCGGCATGCCGACGGCGTGATCGAGATCAGCGCGCAGGCGCCGATCTCGGAAGTGGCGGAACTGCTCGGCATCGAGATCGCGCCGCCGGCCGGCGAGCACGAGATCGGGACGATCGGCGGTTACGTCACCGCCCTGTTGGGCCGCGTTCCCGCGCGGGGCGAGGTCGTCACGCCGCCGGGCGGCCTGACGTTCACCATCGTCGACGGCGATGCGCGCCGCGTGCGGCGGCTCAGGGTTGCGCCGGTGCCGATCGAAGTGGTCGGCGAGGACCCATCGGCGGGCTAGACATCATCCCATCAAACGGGCACCGGTTGATCGATAAGATGATGCGCGAAAACAAAAAGGTAGGGCATCACATCTGATTCAGTCGGATCTGACGAAGCTCCAGGCCATCGTCACAACGGGTGTTGAAAACACCAAAAGTATTTTCCCTGACGGATTCGTGTCGTTACCTCTCACCCTCACGGGTGATTCGCCTGCGTTCTCACCTGTTTTAAGACAGGAAAGCGGAATTGGACGATTTGACCGCACAGGGCGCCGGGGGCATCGCCGGCCGGATCCGCGATTGGCACCATGCGATTCTTCTGGCGGATCGCTGGCCGCGGCGTGCGCTCGCGGGCATCGCCGGGCTCATCGCCGCGCTCGCCCTCCAGCCGCTGGAACTGTGGCCGGCCTTCTTCGTCGCCTTTCCGCTGCTGGTTCTGCTGCTTGACGGAACAGGCGACGCCACGCGGCCGCGCCGGGCTGGTCTGGCGGCGGCGGCGGGAATCGGCTGGTTCTTCGGGTTCGGCTATTTTCTGGCCGGGCTCTGGTGGCTCGGGGCTGCCTTCCTCGCCGGCGGCGACCAGTTCATCTGGCTGATGCCGCTCGGCGTCGTGGGCCTCCCGGCCTTTCTCGCGTTGTTTCCGGCCTTCGGAATGATAGTGGCGCGCCTGCTCTGGTCCCGGAGCGCCGCCCGCGTGCTGGCGCTCGCCTTCGGCCTGTCCCTGTCCGAATGGGTGCGGAGCTGGATTTTCACCGGCTTTCCCTGGAACGGCTTCGGGCAGGCCTTCGCCAACCAGCTCGTGCTTGTGCAGATCGTCTCGGTCATCGGCACGGAGACGCTCGGCGTCGTGGCGATCGCCGTTGCGGCGCTCCCGGCGCTGGCGATCGCCGCGCGCTCGCGCGCAGGCCGGTTCTGGCCGCTCGCGGTCATCGGCCTTGTGCTCGCCGCCGCCGCCGCTTTCGGCATGATGCGTCTCCAGGCCTCGGGCGGTGTGGCCGTCGACTTCCGGACGATGCCCTTCGTGCCGAACGTGAAGCTGCGGATCATGCAGCCCAACGTCGCGCAGGACGCCAAGAACGCGACTCGCGACGGCATGAAGGAACTCGAATCCTTCCTCGCGCTCAGCGATTCGGCGAAGGGGCCCCACGCCTCGGGCATCGCCGATGTCACGCATCTCATCTGGCCGGAGGCGCCCTTCGCCTTCGTGCTGGAGCGGAAGCCCCAGGCGATCCGCGCCATCCGCGACTATCTGCCGCCGGGAACGGTTCTGGTGACGGGGGCGGTGCGCGCCGAGCCGGAAAGCCCGGAGCGTTACCGCTTCTTCAATTCGATCCACGTCATCGACCGCAACGGATTCATCGGCACCTACGACAAGGTGCATCTCGTGCCCTTCGGCGAATACCTGCCGTTCGAGCAGGTGCTCCGGGCGATCGGCCTCAAGCAGTTTGTCAACGTGATCGGCGGCTTCACCGCGAGCCCCGCGCGGCGGCCGCTCGCCATCCCCGGCCTGCCGCCGGTCGTTCCGACGATTTGCTTCGAGAACATCTTTCCGCGCGACCTTGCCGGTTCGGTAGACGGCGAAGGCGTTTTCATGAACGTGACAAACGATGCCTGGTTCGGTTACACTCCCGGCCCGTACCAGCACCTCGCACAAGCGAGACTGCGTTCCGTCGAGTTCGGCCAGCCAATGGTGCGGGCGGCCAATAGCGGAATTTCTGCGGTATTCGATGCTTACGGCCGCGTGATCGCCGCCCTGCCGCTCGGGCGGGCCGATGTGCTTGATGCACCGCTTCCCGCGGGTCTGTCAAAAACGTTGTATAAGCGCATCGGGTGGTATAGTTTCGCCGCCGTTATGATAGGGTTCCTGTTGATCGGGGTATTTGGGAGGCTGAAGGCCTGAGGTTTCGAGAATCCGAGACCGTTTCAAGACCTTGAAACTGAACACAAAAATGGCGCAGAATGCAAGCTTGAGGGTGTGATGGCCGCCGACGATAATCCCATGAAGAAGGCTCCGAGTCCGGTTGATCGCCATGTCGGAAACCGGGTGCGGATGCGCCGAATTACAGTGGGCATGAGCCAGGAAAAACTCGGCGAGGCATTGGGCGTCACCTTCCAGCAGATCCAGAAATACGAAAAGGGTTCGAACCGCATCAGCGCGAGCCGCATGCAGAACATCGCCCAGACACTGGGCGTGCCTGTCTCGTATTTCTTCGATGGCGCGCCACGCGACGAATCGATTGGCATGGCGGCCGGTTTCGCGGACAACGCGCAGGCCGATTACACGGCCGATATTTTCGCAACCCCCGAGGGTGTCGCGCTTGCCCGGGCTTTCGCCTCGATCCAGGATCCGCGGGTCCGCCGCCGGGTTGTCGATCTGGTGACAACGCTCGTCGAAGGCCAGAAGCGGGACTAAAACGCGGCAATGCAGCGTGTTTTTGCGCCGCCGTGTTTGTTTTTCCGGCCCATTCGTTCTTTTTGACGTAATCGTTCGTCAAACGCACTTGACCAGCGCCATGGTTAGCGCCTAGAGACGCGCCGCGTCCCCGCTGGGTTGGCAGGGGTCGTTTTCCAACTTCCTTGACGGAGTTCAACGTGGCGCGTTCGTCTTATCTCTTTACGTCCGAATCGGTTTCCGAAGGTCATCCCGACAAGGTCTGCGATCGCATCTCCGACGAGGTGGTCGATCTGTTTTTCCGTGAAGCCGCCAAGGCCGGCATGGACGCGGCACAGGTTCGCGTCGCCTGCGAGACGCTCGCCACCACCAATCGCGTCGTCATCGCCGGCGAGGTCCGCACCTCGCTCGACGAGAAGACGATGAAGTCGAAGGTGAAGTCGGCTGCCCGCAAGGCGATCCGCGCCATCGGCTACGAGCAGGACGGCTTCCACTGGAAGAAGGCCAAGATCGACGTTCTCCTGCATCCGCAATCAGCGCATATCGCGCAGGGCGTCGATGCCTCCGGCAACAAGGACGAGGGCGCGGGCGATCAGGGCATCATGTTCGGCTATGCCTGTAAGGAAACGCCTGATCTGATGCCGGCGCCGATCTACTATGCGCACAAGATTCTCGAAGTGCTCACCGCCGCCCGCAAGGCTGGCGAGAAGGGCTGCGGCGTGCTCGGCCCGGATGCGAAGAGCCAGGTCACCGTGAAGTATGAGAACGGCAAGCCGGTGGGCGTCACCCAGATCGTGCTTTCGACCCAGCATCTCGACGAGAAGCTGACCTCGGACGATGTCCGCAAGATCGTCGAGCCGGTCATCCGCGAGACCCTGCCGGCAGGCTGGATCACCAAGGACACCGTGTGGCACGTCAACCCGACCGGTGCCTTCGTGATCGGCGGCCCGGACGGCGACGCCGGTCTCACCGGCCGCAAGATCATCGTCGACACCTACGGCGGCGCGGCCCCGCACGGCGGTGGCGCCTTCTCGGGCAAGGATCCGACCAAGGTGGACCGCTCCGCGGCCTATGCGGCGCGCTACCTCGCCAAGAACGTCGTCGCGGCCGGCCTCGCCGATCGCTGCACGATCCAGCTTTCCTATGCGATCGGCGTCTCCAAGCCGCTCTCGGTCTATGTCGATCTGCACGGCACGGGCAAGGTGGACGAGGCCAAGCTCGAAACGGTGCTGCCGGAGATCATGGATCTCTCGCCGCGCGGCATCCGCACCCACCTCAACCTCAACAAGCCGATCTACGCCCGCACCGCGGCCTATGGCCACTTCGGCCGCAAGGCGGGTCGCGATGGCGGCTTCTCCTGGGAGAAGACCGACCTTGCGCCGGCGATCCGGAAGGCTGTTGCCTGACAGGAGCCCGCCGGCTTGAGCGCAGATCAGAAACAGGGCGGCGGGGTTTCCGAAAGGGAGCCTCGCCGTCAGCTTTACGGGCGTTCGAAAGGCAAGGCCCTACGCGCGGCCCAGGCCGGGCGCATCGCTGACCTGCTGCCGCGCGTCGCGATCGACATCGAGCGCCTTGACGCCGATCCAGCCGCGCAATTTGCGCATGGACCGCAGGAACTGGTGCTGGAGATCGGCTTCGGCGGCGGTGAGCACCTCGCAGCCCAGGCAAGGCTTCACCCCGAGCGGGGCTATTTCGGCGTCGAGCCGTTTCTCAACGGCGTCGCCAAGCTGCTCGGCGAGATCGAGGCCGACAGGCTCGACAATATCCGCCTGCTGCGCGGCGACGCGCGCGATGTTCTGGCGGCCCTGCCCGATTCCTGTCTCGCGGGTGTTTTTCTGCTCTATCCCGACCCTTGGCCGAAGCGGCGCCAGCGCAAGCGCCGGATCGTCGACATGGCTTTTCTCGGCGAGGTCGCGCGTGTCCTCAGGCCGGGCGGCGAACTGCGCTTCGCGACCGACATCGACGACTATGCCGGCTGGATGCTGGCGCGCATCGCAGCGCAGGACAAGCTCGTCTGGCTCGGCGAGCGCGCGGACGACTGGCGTCGCCCCTGGGCAGGATGGCACCGCACGCGCTACGAGGAAAAGGCGCTGCGCGAGGGGCGGGTGCCGGCCTATTTCCGCTTTGCCCGTTACTGACCCTCGACCTTTGTCGCGAGGAATTTCTGCATCTGGCGGCCGGGGATCGGCTGATCCAGTTCGATGCCGCCGGCCTTTCCATCGGACCACACCGCCGTGCCGGAAAGGCAGCAATCGTCGTTCCGAAGCTTGATGGATTTGCCGACATCCTTCTTGGTCAGCCCGCGGACGCCGATGCCGCTGCGGGACACATCGAAGATTTCGGCGGGGAAGCGGCGATTGTCGACTTCGGCCGCGAGGGACCCGGCGCCATCGTAACGGGAATTCGACCGCCGGTCGGCGCCGTCGTCAAGCGCACGGGAGAGTGAGTCGAGCAGCGCGATCACTTCGTCGCTGGCTCGGCTCAGCACGCCCAGCGCGTCGAAAGTGGCGGTCGAATCGCCTCGCTCGTGCGCCTCCAGCGCGGCCCGGGCGGAGGCATGGACCTTCTCGTGCGGGCCGAGCAGCCGTTCGAATTCCGGCTGCGAGCGCAGGCCGGGAATGTCCATCGTGTCGTACCATTTGCCGAGCCGGCAGGCATGGTGATCGGGCACTTCGCCGGCCTTCCAGGTGCCGAAACCCATGACGGCATCCACAACGCGCTTCTTGAACAGGATGTGGTCGATCTTCGCCATTTCGCAGAGCGAGCGCGGATTGCCGTCCGCGAACCACTGCTTGGCATCCTCGGCCAGCCGTGTGTTGCTGTCGTGAAGTTTGCGCGAGGCGTCGGCGAGCAGCTTCTCGTTGCGATCCGAGCTGGTGGCAACGCTTTCGACGTTGCGGGCGATCTCGGCGCTGGCCTGCTTCTGCTGGACGAGAATGCCGGAAATGTCCTGCATCGCCTCGCTGACCTCGCCGACCTGCCCGGCGATCTGCTGCATGGTGTCGGAGGCCAGGCCGATGGCGCGTTGACCGTCGAGCACGGCGGTTTTCGAGCGTTCCATCGTCTTGATGATCGTCGTCATGCCGCCTCTGAGCGAAGCGATGCGCGAGGCGATGTCCTCGGTCGCGCGGGCTGTCTGGCCGGCGAGCCCCTTTACCTCGTTGGCGACCACGCCGAAGCCTCTGCCCGCCTCGCCGGCGCGCGCGGCCTCGATGGTGGCGTTGAGCGCGAGCAGGTTGGTCTGCTGCGCGATGTTCTCGATCACCGACAGGATCTGGCCGATCTGCTCCGATGCCCGGGCCAGTTCGTCGACGCTGGCGGCGGTTTCCTCGACCGCATGGGCGATGTTGCCGATGGCTTCACTGACCTGCCCGACCGCGCCGCGCCCGTTGACGGCCACCTCGTCGGTCTGGGAGGCCTGAGAGGCGGCGCTCTCGCTCGAATTCGCGATGTTCTCGATCGAGGCGACAAGCTCGTGAACCGCCGCGGCGATCTTCTGGGCGTTGAAATTCATGTCGCGCGTGTTGGCGGAAAGCTGCGAGACATCCATGGTGATGGCGTTGACGTCCGCCACGGTCCCGGAAAGGTTCCGCAGATGACGGACCCCCTCTTCCTGGGCCTGTACGAGATGGTCGTGGCCGGCGCTGCGGGTGTCGTAGGCCGTCGTCGCCGAGATCATGTCGATGAAGACCCGGCGGATGAGGGTGGTTATCGCCGCATCCAGCTTTCCGGGGCGAAAGCGATACTGGCGGATGAGGTCTCCGGTCATCCGCGTCATCAGCCAGCCGTATGCGGCGAAATACCAGCTCGTATCGAGACCGATGTCGCTGTGCACGTGGCCGATCTGGGTCGCGCGCATCGCGATCTCGTCGGTGAATTTCTCGCCGAACACGGCCTGCCAGTGCCGCTTCTGGGCTTTCTTCAGCCCGGGAACTTTCGCGTCGCCGGAGAAGAGGTGCGATACCGCCTCGATCTTTCCAAGCTGGCTGTAGAAGTCGGTGAGATGGGCCTCGATTTTACGGTCCATCACGGCGCGGATGACGGCAGTTTCCTCCGTGACCGGGTTGGCGGACAGGAGGAAGGCGTAGTGCTTGTCGGGATTGAACATCAGCGCGGCCAAAATACACGGGTTGGTTGTAAATCATTGTTAAAGAAAATCGTTTCCGATTGGTTATCGCCTTGAGGTTCCCGCTAAAAATATCCGGCTTGCACTGACCGGCCGAATGAACTAGATAGGGCCAATCAATCTCAGTTTACGCGGGGTTATACGCGAGAACCGAGTGGGCCGGCGACGGACCCGCTTTTTTCGTATTGGAACCCGGCTCGAACGCGCCGCTCCGGCGGAACGAGGAGAAGCCGGCATAGCCCGAAGGGGCATCCGGACCTGTGCGAGGGAACCGCCCGAGGACATATCCAAGGGCATTTGGGAAAATGATGGACGCGCTCGAAGAGCCCCGGCTGATCACGGAAAACGGCGTCGCCAGCCGCGTGGGGCGAATTGTCGAACCGATGATCCGCAGCCTTGGTTTCCGCCTTGTCCGTGTCCGCATTTCCGGTCTCAACGGCTGCACCGTGCAGATCATGGCCGAACGGGCGGATGGCACCTTCAGCGTCGACGACTGCGAGGCGGTGAGCCGTGCCATCGCGCCGCTGCTCGATGTCGAGGATCCGATCTCGACCGCCTACAATCTCGAGATTTCCTCGCCGGGGATCGACCGCCCTCTGGTGCGCGCATCCGATTTCGCGCGCTGGATCGGCTTTGACGTCCGCGTCGAGATGGCGGTGCCGGTCGAGGGTCGCAAGCGCTTCCGCGGCTTCATCGACGCGGTCGAGGGCGAGAACGTCGCCATTCTCCTGCCGGATGTGCCGGAAGGCGAGGAGCAACGCCGCCTGCTCGACATGCGCGACATCGCCGAGGCCCGGCTCGTGCTCACCGACGCGGTGATCGAGGAATCGCTTCGGCGCGGCAAGGAAGCACTGCGCGCCGCTGGCCTCGACGACGACGAGGAAG
>JAVTWI010000033.1:0-9952 GCA_032229845.1 Rhabdaerophilum sp. | reverse complement strand
CCCACCCGAACCGGTTCAGCCGGCTTCGCCGAAATTCCAGCGCCCGCCCAAGCCGGTCAAGCGACCGAAGGGGCCGGGCAAGTTCAAGAAGCACTAATTCGGCCCGTTCCCGAGGAACGGGTCATCCTGACGGAGGAAAAGATGTCAGTCAGCGCAAACCGCCTTGAGCTTCTGCAGATCGCGGACGCCGTCGCGCGTGAGAAGTCGATCGACCGCGAGATCGTGCTCTCGGCGATGGAGGACGCCTATGCCAAGATCGCGCGTTCCCGCTACGGCTCCGAGACCGATATCCGCGCCGAGATCCACCCGCGCACCGGCGAGGTCCGCCTGACCCGCATCATGCATGTGGTCGAGAACGTCGAGAACGACTCGCGCGAGATGGATCTGGCGGACGCGAAGAAGCGCAATCCCGTCGCGCAGATCGGCGACACCTTCTCGGAAGTTCTGCCGCCGGTCGAATTCGGCCGCATGGCGGCGCAGTCCGCGAAGCAGGTCATCACCCAGAAGGTGCGCGAGGCCGAGCGCGACCGTCAGTATGACGAGTTCAAGGATCGTATCGGCGACATCATCAACGGCGTCGTCAAGCGCGTCGAATACGGCAACGTGATCGTCGATCTCGGCAAGGGCGAGGCGGTGATCCGCCGCGACGAGCTGATCCCGCGCGAAGTGTTCCGCCCCGGCGACCGCATCCGCTCCTATCTGTTCGATGTCCGCCGCGAGGCGCGCGGCCCGCAGATTTTCCTCTCGCGCACGCATCCCATGTTCATGGCGAAGCTCTTCATGCAGGAAGTGCCGGAGATCTACGACGGGGTCATCGAGATCAAGGCCGTCGCCCGCGATCCGGGCAGCCGCGCCAAGATCGCCGTGATTTCGCGCGACAGTTCGATCGATCCGGTCGGCGCCTGCGTCGGCATGCGCGGCAGCCGCGTTCAGGCGGTGGTGCAGGAACTCCAGGGCGAGCGCGTCGATATCATTCCGTGGTCGGATAACGTCGCGACCTTCATCGTCAACGCGCTTCAGCCGGCGGAAGTCTCCAAGGTGGTGCTCGACGAGGAGTCGGAGCGCATCGAGGTCGTGGTGCCGGATGACCAGCTTTCGCTTGCGATCGGCCGCCGCGGCCAGAACGTGCGCCTCGCCTCGCAGCTCACCGGCTGGAACATCGACATCCTCACCGAGGCCGAGGAATCGGAGCGCCGCCAGAAGGAATTCGCCGAGCGCTCGAAGCTGTTCTGCGAGGCGCTCGACGTCGACGAGATGGTCGGCCAGCTTCTCGCCTCGGAAGGTTTCGCCACCATCGAGGAAATCGCCTATGTCGACCGCGCCGACGTGCTCTCGATCGAGGGTTTCGACGAGGATACGGCGGACGAACTCCAGAACCGCGCCCGCACCTATCTCGAGCGTATCGAGAACGAGCGCCAGACGCGCCGCAAGGCACTCGGCGTCGAGGATGCGCTGGGGCAGGTTCCGGGCGTCACCTCGGCGATGCTGGTCGCCTTCGGCGAGAACGATGTGAAGTCGGTCGAGGATCTCGCCGGCTGCGCCACCGACGATCTCGTCGGCTGGACCGAGAAGAAGGGCGCCGAGACTGTCCGCTACCCGGGCTATCTCTCCGATCTCGACGTGTCGCGTCAGGAAGCCGAAGCGATGATCATGGCCGCGCGCGTCGCCGCCGGCTGGGTCGACGAGGAGGACATGGCCCAGGAGACCGAGGAGACCGAGGTCGCCGAAGGCTGATCCCGCATGGAGAACCGGCATGGAGGATGAAGCGGACGAGGGGCCGGACCGGGCGGCGGTAATGCGCCGCTGCATCGCCACGCGCGAGGTTCGCCCCGTTTCCGATCTCATCCGCTTCGTTCTGGGGCCCGACGGCGCGGTTGTCCCGGATATCCGGGCGAAACTGCCGGGGCGCGGGGTCTGGGTTGCCAATTCCCGCGCCGTTCTGGAAACGGCGATTGCGAAGAAACTGTTCGCACGCGCTTTCAAAGGCAAGACTTCCGTGCCGGAAAACCTCGCTGCGCAGGTGGCGGACCTTCTCAGGCGCGATGCCCTGCAGATGCTTTCGCTCGCCAACAAGGCCGGCGCGGTGACGACGGGCTTTGCCAAGATCGAAGGCTCGCGCGGGCCGATCCTCGTACTGGTTCAGGCGAGCGACGGGTCGGAGGCGGAAATCGCCCGTCTTCAGACGCAGTGCCGAGGGCGCGGACCGGGCCGGCGCGACCCGGAGGCCATCCGGGTCTTCGATTCGCGCGAATTAGCGCTGTCCATGGGGCGGGAACATGTGATACATGCGGCGCTCACGGTTCATGACGCAGCGTCCGCCTTTCGGGATCGGGCGCTGAGGTTCGCAGAATTCGAGGCAGCCAGCCCGGCGAAACCCGACACGGTTTCGGCAAGCGGGCTTTCGGGCTTTCCGGTTTCCTCGCAGGAGGGATGACCGATGGAAGCCCGGCTTGGCCCGCGATCCTGAAACGCGCTGCTGAGCCCGGAATTTCGGCCGGTCCGTCACACAGACCGGATTTGTCGAGACGAATTGGTACGGTCGGGGAAAACGACACGAATGAGTGATAACAAGACATCGGGCGACAAGACGCTCTCCGTCTCCAAGACGCTTTCGCTGAAGCGTCCGGTCGAGACGGGCATCGTCAAGCAGAGCTTCTCGCACGGGCGCACCAACGCGGTGGTCGTCGAGACGAAGAAGCGTCGCCCCGGGTCCTTCGAGGGTCAGGCTGCAAAGCCGGTCGTGGTCGAGACCAAGACCGCGCCGAGCGCGCCTGTGCGCCCGGCTTCCCCCGGTCGCCTCGGCCTCGGCGGCGCCCAGCGCAACCTCACCGACGAGGAGCGCGATGCGCGCGCGCAGGTCCTGCAGGAGGCGATGCGCCGCCAGCAGGATGAGGAGCGCCAGCGCCAGGAAACCGAACGCCGCGAGCGCGAGGAGCGTGAACGCGCCGCGCTCGAAGCGCGTCGCCGCGAGGAAGAAAGCCGTCGCCAGAGCGAGGAGCAGCCCAAGCCCGCAAGTCCCGTGCCGGCCCCGGCCGCGAAGGCGCCCGAGCCTGCCCCCGCGCCGAGCATCGCCGCCGCTATTCCCCAGCGCGTCGCACCGGCTGCGCCGTCGCAGACGGCCGCTCCCGCGTCGCGCGAGTCCGGCACTCGTGACTTCGGCGCTCGTCCGCCGCGGCTCGATGGGCCGCGTTTCGGCCGTCCGGGCGAAGGCGGGCGTGATTCCGGCCCACGTGAGGGAGGTTTCCGCCGTGACCGCGATTCTGCGCCGCGCGACGGCGCGCCGCGTGGCGAAGGTGGGTTCCGCCGCGAGGGCGGCCGTCCGGAAGGCGGCAATCGCCCGTCCGGGGATCGCCCGCAGGGCACCATCCGTCTCGGCTTCGCACCGCGCCCCGGCCAGGCCCCGCAGGGACCGCGCCCCTCGGGCGGTCGTCCGCCGATCGCCGGTGCCGCGCCGATCGAGGAACTCGAGAACATGCGCCCGCAGCGCCAGGTCGGCAACGTGCCGCCGCGCGCAACTCCGCGGGACAACGACGAAGAGGAAAACCGCGGTGTGCGCAAGGGCGGGCTGAAGATTCCCTCGCCCGCGAAGCCCGAGCGCACCAAGGGCCCCGAGAAATCGCGCGGCCGCCTCACCGTCACCTCCGTGACCTCGGACGAGGACGAGCGCCAGCGCTCGATCGCCGCCTTCAAGCGCCGCGTGCAGCGCATGAAGGGCATGCAGTCGAACGAGCCGAAGGAGAAGATCTCGCGCGAGGTCGTCGTCCCGGAGACGATCACCATCCAGGAACTCGCGAACCGCATGTCGGAGCGCGCGGTCGATGTGATCCGCTTCCTGATGAAGCAGGGTCAGATGCACAAGATCACCGACGTGATCGACGCCGATACCGCCCAGCTCGTCGCCGAGGACCTTGGCCACACCGTCAAGCGCGTCGCGGAAGCGGACGTCGAGGAAGGTCTGTTCGATGTGCCGGACGACGAGGCGTCGATGGAATCGCGCCCGCCGGTCGTCACCATCATGGGCCACGTCGACCACGGCAAGACCTCGTTGCTCGACGCGATCCGCTCGACCAACGTCGTCTCGGGCGAAGCCGGCGGCATCACCCAGCATATCGGCGCCTATCAGGTGACGACCCCGCTCGGCGGCAAGGTCACCTTCATCGATACGCCGGGCCACGCGGCCTTCACGGCGATGCGCGCGCGCGGCGCCAAGGTGACGGATATCGTCATCCTCGTCGTCGCGGCGGATGACGGCGTGATGCCGCAGACGATCGAGGCGATCAACCACGCCAAGGCGGCGAAGGTGCCGATGATCGTGGCGATCAACAAGATCGACAAGCCGGAAGCCAATCCGCAGCGTGTGCGCACCGAACTCCTCCAGCACGACGTGCAGGTCGAGAGCATGGGCGGTGATACGCTGGAGATCGAGGTCTCGGCCAAGCAGCGGATCAATCTCGACAAGCTGCTCGAGACGATCCAGCTTCAGGCGGAAGTCCTTGAGCTCAAGGCCAACCCGAGCCGGGCGGCAGAGGGTTCCGTTGTCGAGGCCAAGCTTGATCGCGGCCGCGGTCCGGTGGCGACGGTGCTCGTCCAGCGCGGCACGCTGCGCACCGGCGATATCGTCGTGGCCGGCGCCCAATGGGGCCGCGTCCGCGCGCTCGTCGACGATCATGGCGAAACCGTTGCCGAAGCCGGCCCCTCGCTGCCGGTGGAGATTCTCGGTTTCCAGGGCGCACCGGAAGCGGGTGATCGCGTGGCGGTCGTCGAATCCGAGGCGCGCGCCCGCGAGATCACGGCCTACCGTGACCGCCAGAAGCGCGATCAGGCCGCCGCGCGCGGCGCCGGCGCCTCCCGCAGCCTCGTCGACATGATGAAGCAGGCGAAGGACGCAGCGGGCCGCAAGGAATTCCCGCTCGTCATCAAGGGCGACGTACAGGGTTCGGTCGAGGCGATCGCCGCCTCGGTCGAGAAGCTCGGCAACGACGAAGTGCGGGCCCGCGTGCTGCACACCGGCGTCGGCGGTATCACCGAGTCCGATGTCACGCTCGCCAACGCGACCGGCGCGGTCATTCTCGCCTTCAACGTGCGCGCCCACAAAGAAGCGCGCGAATCGGCCGAGCGGTCGGGTGTCGAGATCCGCTACTACAACATCATCTACGACCTCGTGGACGATGTGAAATCGGCGATGTCGGGTCTGCTCGCGCCGACGCTTCGCGAGGCGATGCTCGGCAACGCCGAGATCAAGCAGGTCTTCAACATCACCAAGGTCGGCAACATCGCGGGCTGTCTCGTCACCGACGGCAAGGTGGAGCGCGGCGCCAAGGTGCGCCTCATTCGCGACAATGTCGTTATTCACGAAGGCACGCTCAAGACGCTCAAGCGCTTCAAGGACGAGGTCAAGGAAGTGGCGGCCGGTCAGGAATGCGGCATGGCCTTCCAGAACTACGAGGACATGCGGGCGGGAGACGTCATCGAGTGCTTCCGCGTCGAGGAGATCCAGCGCTCGCTCTGAGCCGATGCCTCTTGGACCAGCAGGAGGCCGGTTTGATCCCGGCCTTTTGCTTTTTGGAGACCAGACATGGTGCGCCCCAACCCCAATCCCGGCCAGCCGTCGCAGCGCCAGCTGCGCGTCGGCGAGCAGGTGCGTCACACGCTCGCCGAGGTGCTCGCGCGTGGCGATGTCCATGATCCCGAACTCGGCGGCATGGTGATTTCCGTGCTGGAGGTGCGCATGTCGCCCGATCTGCGCCACGGCACGGTGCTGGTGATGCCGCTCGGCGGCAATTCCGCGGAAAACAACAACCGCGAGGCCGAAGCGGTCGCCGCGCTCAACCGCAACGCCAAGGAGTTGCGCCACGAGGTTTCGCGGCGCCTCCGGGAACTCAAGTATTCGCCCGACCTGCGCTTCCGCGTCGATGACCGCTACGACGAGACCGCGCGCATCGAGAAGATTTTTGCCGAGGAGCGCGTGAGACGCGATCTGCGGCACACCGAAGACGACAAGAACGACGAATGAACGACCAGAATTCTTCTTCCGCCCCACGCCCCAAGAAGCGCGATGTCCATGGCTGGCTGATCCTCGACAAGCCGGTCGGCATGACGTCGACGCATGCGGTCGCGATCGTCAAGCGCGTGTTCCGCGCCAAGAAGGCGGGTCACGCCGGGACGCTCGATCCGCTGGCGTCCGGCTGCCTGCCGATCGCGCTCGGCGAGGCGACCAAGACCGTGCCTTACGTGATGGACGGCAAGAAGGCCTATCGCTTCACGGTGACCTGGGGCGCCGAGACGACCACCGACGACACCGAGGGCAGCGTGACGCAGAGTTCGGACAAGCGCCCGTCGCGCGTCGAGGTCGAGGCGCTGCTGCCGCGCTTCACGGGCGCGGTGATGCAGGTGCCGCCGAAGTTCTCCGCGATCAAGATCGACGGCGAGCGTGCCTACGATCTCGCCCGCGACGGCGAGGACGTCGAGCTTGAGGCCCGTGAGGTGCTGATCGACAGCCTCGACATCGTCGCCCATGACGGTGCGACGACGACGCTGGAGGCCGCCTGCGGCAAGGGCACTTATGTTCGCGCCATCGCCCGCGATCTCGGCCGCGCGCTCGGCTGCTTCGGCCATGTCACGGTTCTGCGCCGCACCCGCGTCGGCCCCTTCACCGAGGACGGTTTCGTGCCGGCGGACGAGCTGACGGCGGCTTTCGACGATCCCGCCGAGGCCGAGGCCCATGCCGCGAGCCTCTTGGCGCCGGTGGATCACGGATTGTCCGAGATTCCGGACATCAATGTCTCGCGCCACGAGGCGGCGCGGCTCAAGCGCGGGCAGGGGATCATCCTGCGCGGGCGCGATGCGCCGGCGGTGCTGGGTCAGGTCGCGGTGCATTGCGGCGCCGACCTCGTCGCGATCGGCGAGATCGACAAGGGCGAACTGCGCCCGCACCGGGTGTTCAACCTCGGCGCCGGCTGACCGGGCGAAGGATGGCCAGATATCCGGTTTCTGCTAGAGTGGCGGAAACAGGGAGAAGGCCATGCGCACGTCAACCGTAACAGCCGCCCGCCTCGGGCTTTTCCTGGCCGCGATGACCGCCGGCATTGCCGGCGCGGAAGCCCAGACCCGCTGCCGCATCATGGACCCGACCGGCACCCCGCTTAACATCCGCGAGACGCCCGGCGGCCGCATCGTCGGCCAGTTGCCGAACGGGATGCTGGTCAACCGCGCCGAAACCGTGCGCGATGCGCGCGGCCGGGCCTGGGTGTTCCTGCACAGCCGCGAGACCGGCGATCCGATCGGCTGGGTTTTCCGCGAATTCGTCGCTTGCTTCTAGTCCGGAGCGCCCGCCCGCAAAGTGGGAACCGGTTTGCGGAACAAGCGGACGCGCCAACACGGCAGGCCCGTTTTCGCTTTCATTTCCGGGGGAATGCGCGTATAAGCCCGCCCGCGTGGCGCTTTCGTGCGCCCGTTTCCTGACCCCGCTGGACGACATCCCGGCCGGGCCGTTTCTCAAACCTCATGGAGGCACACGATGTCGATCACCCCGGAGCTGAAGGCTCAGCTCATTTCCGACTATGCGACCAAGGCCGGTGACACGGGTTCGCCCGAGGTTCAG
Organism: Rhabdaerophilum sp.; assembly: GCA_032229845.1. GTDB lineage: Bacteria > Pseudomonadota > Alphaproteobacteria > Rhizobiales > Beijerinckiaceae > Rhabdaerophilum. The sequence goes on along the minus strand of JAVTWI010000033.1, from coordinate 2,352 downwards.
GTAGCGATTCTCACGAGCCGCATCACCACCCTGACCGAGCACTTCAAGACGCACAAGAAGGACAACCACTCGCGTCGCGGGCTCCTGAAGCTCGTCTCGCAGCGCCGCTCGCTTCTTGACTACCTCAAGAAGAAGGAAGAGGCGCGCTACAAGACCCTGATCGAACGTCTCGGCATCCGCCGCTGACACCTTGATCGGCTCAAGGGGAGAGGCGCCCGTCGCCTCGCCTCGACCGGGCTTGCGGCATGGGGCTGCAGTCTCGGGCGAGAACCGGCGAATGCCATGGCAGGATCGCCGGACGCTTTATCCAGTGCCCCGCCGCGCTTGCGCGGGAGGCAGGAGCGAATGCGACGCCGAGCAGGGCAGCAGGACTGCCCGATGCGAGGGTCCCCTCCGGAATGGAAGAAGCGTCCCGCCGTCTTGCCCATGGATTGGGCGGCTCTCACGAAAACGTAAACGCCATGCGTAACCGTTCCGGATGTTCCGGGCGGGGTTTTGACGCATTTGGACGCGCCGGCGGCAGGGGCCGCCGGTCGCAGGAACAGGAAAAGATATGTTTGACATTCAACGCAAGAGCATCAACTGGGCCGGCCGCACGCTGACCCTGGAAACCGGACGCATCGCCCGCCAGGCCGATGGCGCCGTGCTTGCCACTTACGGCGAGACCACCGTGCTCGCCACCGTCGTCTCCGCCAAGGAGCCGAAACCGGGCGTGGATTTCTTCCCGCTCACCGTGAACTATCAGGAAAAGGCCTTCGCTGCCGGCCGTATTCCCGGCGGCTTCTTCAAGCGTGAGGGTCGTCCCTCGGAGAAGGAGACGCTGGTCTCCCGCCTCGTCGACCGCCCGATCCGCCCGCTGTTCGTCGAGGGCTACCGCAACGACACGCAGGTCGTCGTGACCGTGCTCAGCCACGACCTTGAGAACGATCCCGATATCGTCGCGATGGTCGCGGCCTCCGCCGCCCTCACGCTCTCGGGCGTGCCCTTCATGGGCCCGGTCGGCGGCGCGCGCGTCGGCTACATCAACGGCGAGTTCGTCCTCAACCCGACGCTCGACCAGATGAAGGACACCAAGCTCGATCTTGTCGTCGCCGGCACCGCCGACGCCGTGCTGATGGTCGAGTCCGAAGCGCAGGAGCTTGCCGAGGACGTGATGCTCGGCGCCGTGATGCACGGCCATGCCGGCTTCCAGCCGGTGATCGATATGATCATCGCGCTCGCCGAGAAGGCCGCCAAGGAGCCGCGCGATTACACCCCGGCCGACCTCTCGCACATCGAGAAGGCTGTGCTTGAGATTGCGGAAGCCGATCTTCGCGCCGCCTACAAGATCACCGACAAGCAGGGCCGCTACAAGGCGGTCGATGCCACCAAGGCCAAGGTGATGGCCGCGCTCGCCCCGGAAGGCGGCGAGGCGAAGTTCGACAAGGAACAGCTCAAGACCGTGTTCAAGGAAGTCCAGGCCAAGATCGTGCGCTGGAACATCCTCGACACCAAGTCGCGCATCGACGGCCGCGGCCTTGAGGATGTGCGCCAGATCGTTTCGGAAGTCGGCACCCTGCCGCGCACGCACGGCTCGGCGCTCTTCACCCGTGGTGAGACGCAGGCCCTTGTGGTCGCGACCCTCGGCACCGGCGATGACGAGCAGTTCATCGACGAGCTGGAAGGCACCCGCAAGGAGCGCTTCATGCTCCACTACAACTTCCCGCCCTATTCGGTCGGCGAAACCGGCCGCATGGGTTCGCCCGGTCGCCGCGAGATCGGCCACGGCAAGCTCGCCTGGCGCGCGATCCACCCGATGCTGCCGGCGCATCACGAGTTCCCCTACACGATCCGCGCGGTCTCCGAGATCACCGAGTCGAACGGTTCCTCGTCGATGGCGACGGTTTGCGGCACCAGCCTCGCGCTGATGGACGCGGGCGTTCCGCTGAAGTCGCCGGTCGCGGGCATCGCGATGGGCCTCATCCTCGAAGGCTCGCGCTACGCGGTCCTCTCGGACATCCTCGGTGACGAGGATCATCTCGGCGACATGGACTTCAAGGTCGCCGGCACCGAGAACGGCGTCACCTCGCTGCAGATGGACATCAAGATCGCCGGCATCACCGAGGAGATCATGAAGGTCGCCCTGCATCAGGCCAAGGGCGGCCGCCTGCACATCCTCGGCAAGATGGCCGATGCGCTCACCGCGCCGCGCGGCTCGCTCGGCCAGTATGCGCCCCGCATCGAGACGCTGAAGATCAACCCGGACAAGATCCGCGAAGTCATCGGCTCCGGCGGCAAGGTCATCCGCGAGATCACCGAGAAGACCGGCACCAAGATCGACATCCAGGACGACGGCACCATCAAGGTCGCCTC
>JAVTWI010000032.1:0-19310 GCA_032229845.1 Rhabdaerophilum sp. | reverse complement strand
GCGCATCCACCCCGAGCGGAAAGAAAATTCTATGATTTCAATTGGTTGATGGCGCACCTTGACTGCGAAACTTCGAACGAATTGTTCGAAGTTCTCGCAGAATGGAACGCCTATCTTGAGCACCGGAAATCTGCGGATTTCCCGGTGCCGCCATGCCCCTGACCGAAGATTTTAGCCGGGCGGTCAAGCCTTCGAACCTTTGTGGGTCAGATAAAGCGCGCAAGCGTCGGTCACCCCCCTTCAGTATTCGCCTGTCTGATGAGGACCGCCAGCAGTTGGCTGCGGAAGCCAAAGGCGTTCCCCTTGGAACCTACGTAAAGTCTAAAGTCCTCAAAAATCCGCCCTTGCGCATCCGCCGTGAGGGCATTGTCGTCAAAGACAGACAGGCGTTGGCACGCGCACTCGCGCTGCTGGGCCAGTCGCGATTTTCCTCGAACCTGAACCAGATGGCGCGGGCGGTAAATTTCGGCGTGCTGCCGGTGACGCCCGAAACCGAAGAAGACATCCGCGCTGCTTGCCATTCGGTCATAGAGATTCGCCGCCTCCTCATGCTGGCTCTGGGCACCAGAAGTGCCGCCCCATCCTCCGTCGCTGAAGCTCTGGAGGAAAGATGATCATCAAGGCATCGCAACGTGCTGGCGGGCAGAATCTGGCTGCGCATCTCCTGCGTCTGGATGACAACGAGCATCTGAGCATCCACGGCCTGCGTGGCTTCGCATCGGACAATCTGAGGGACGCCTTCAAGGAAATCGAGGCGATCAGCCGGGGCACGAAGTGCCGGCAATATCTGTTCTCGGTGAGTTTCAGCCCGCCGGCTGATGCGCGCGTTTCGGTGGAAACCTTCGAAGCTGCCATCGGCCGTGCCGAAGAGCAACTCGGACTCTCGGGCCAGCCGCGCGCCATTGTTTTCCACGAAAAGGAAGGACGGCGTCATGCCCATTGCGTGTGGTCGCGCATCGATGCGAACACGATGACGGCGCGGCCGATGTCGTTCTTCAAGAACAAGCTCGCCTCGCTCTCGCGCGAACTGTATCTGGAGAATGGCTGGAAACTGCCGCGCGGCCTTGAAAACGTGGCCGAGCGCAATCCTGCGAACTTCACGCTGGATGAGTGGCAGCAAGCCAGGCGGCAGGGGATCGATCCGCGCTGGCTCAAACAGGCTATCAGATCGTGCTGGGAATCCGCCGACGACCTGAAGGCATTCAAGCGAAGCCTTGAAGATCGCGGCTTTGTGCTCGCGAAAGGTGATCGGCGCGGTTTCGTGGTCCTCGATTTCGGCGGTGAGATCTACTCGCTGCCGCGCATGCTGGACCTCAAGGCGAAAGAGGTTCGTGCGCGCATTGGCGATGGCGAAGACCTCCGAAGCGTGGACGAGGCACGCCGGACAATCGGTGAGCGCATGACGCCGGCGCTACGCCGGCACATCGCGGAATCCCGCGCCCGGTTCGATGATCGCGCGAAGACGCTATCCGCGTACCGCAATGAGATGACGGCGCTGCACCGTCAGGCGCGCGAGCGGCTCTCGATCCGGCAGGAATCCGAGTGGGATGCGGAAACCCTCGCGCGCGCCGCGCGGCTGCCCAAGGGCCTGCGCGGGCTATGGCATCGCCTTACCGGGAGATACCGCGAGGTGCGCCAGCAGAACGAACACGAAGCAACGCAAACGCGTGAGCGCCATGCGGACGAGCGTCAGCAGCTGGTCGATCGCCAGCTCGGCCAGCGCGCGATCCTTCAAAAGCAGGTCGGGGAGCTGCGAAGCGCACAGGCGCAGCAGCTATCCGAACTGCGCAGCGAGATCGGCCGGTTTCTCAGATTTTCAAAAGAGGACCGCGCCGCCAGCCGAGGCCAGGACATCGGCCTTTCCCTGAAACGCGAGAGATAGCCAGAGCGCATCTCCCGATTATCGATGGAGGCATCCATGTCGAATAACAACAACGATGACAGTTCCGTCTACCTGATGGCATTCGCCTTTATCAGCGCCACCTGCCTTCTGCTGTTCGTATTCCTCTTTGTAGTGATGGCGTTCATTGCCCTGGTTTTCACGGTCCTGGCCTTGCTCGCATGGAATAAGCCGTACGAGATCGGAATCTTGCGCGTCGAGCCGGTGGAGGCCAGAACCTTCGTCGGTCTGGGGGTGTGCGGCGCCATCACCGTGCCGGTCTGCGCCGAACTCGTCTCGGTCCTGGCGGACTATCAGGTCAACTGGGACTACCTGCACCTTATGTTGATCGGCGGCTACTCGCTGGGTTCCGTAGGGATATTCGCTCTCATGGGCGATGACGCGGATGTTCCAGTCAACGAGTCCACCCGCTACGTGCAAATCGATCCGCCATCTGCGTCACTGCAAAAGCCAACGTCTGCCCCCGCTCCCCCGCCGCCCTTCACGTTCGCGTCCTGGGACGATGAGGAGCCTCGGACATGAGCGTTGGCCGGCTGATCGGCATGTATGAGACCGTGTGGATGATTCAATCCCACCGCCAGCAGCGGCTTGCCTGGGCGGATGCGCAAGAAGCCCGGCATGCGCGAGCCCGCGCCGAGGCCGCTGCGGCGGCGCAATTGCGGGCGATGTTGCTGGCCAATCCCGGCGGCGCACTTGGCAATGCGAAGCTGAACGATCCTGAAAGTCTGAAAGCGGCCGGATTGCTATGAACCATCTTTCCATTCCCGCGCCGGGTTTCCGGCGCGGCATCGAAATGGGATTCCGGGAAGGTCGTGCCGTCGTCTATGGCGGCACCGAACCTGTCGCCATCGATGCGCAGGCCGGTAAGGGAAAGCTTGCGCGCTTTCTGGGCGTCAATCTGGTATCCCCGCGCACGGCGCATCTCACCAAGATCATCCCCGATGTGAAGGACGGCGAGCTGTCGTGGGTGTCGTGGAAGACGCTCGAACGCCAGGGCTACCGTGTGCTCTTCATCAACCCGGACAGGCTCCACGGCTACCCCACGGAAACATACAATTTCAACACGCGGCTACTAGAGATCGCGGCGCGGCCGGAGTTGCGCGCGCTGGCCGGACAGGCCGCATATGATGCCGCAAGCTACCTCATGCCGGTCGATCCCGATGCGCGCTCGAAATGGGTCGGTCAGGGCGCGCGCACGACCCTGGCCCTCTACAACAAGATTGCCGCTCTCTACCCTTCCGCGCGCTGGCCTTGCACGCCCGGAGGCCTGTGGGATTTCTTCGGCCGGGGCCGCGAGGACATCGCGGACGATTTGCGGCTCTGGGCGGCGGACAACCGTATGCAGGAAGAGGCCGGCATGTGCCGGCTGATCGCCAGCCTGACGGAATCGCGCGACCAGTGGAATGCGTACTTCTCCGCCATCATGGAGCGCTTACAAGGATACCAGCCGGGAACGGCGGCGCGCGAGGTGACAGGTCGAAACTCTTTCGATCCCGCCTATATGAAGCGCGAGCGCACCGCACTTTTCATCATCGGGTCGGCGCGCAGCGAAACCAGCCGTTCCTTTGTCGGCGCGATGGCAGCTTCTGTCATCGAACGCTTCGCCGATGCCCACGGCCCTTTGCGCGCTCTGATCGTCGGCGAGGAATGGGGCCAGCTTTATGTCAGCAATTTCTACGAGATTCTGACGCTTTACCGCGAGGGCGGGGTGAACTTCCTGGGCGTGTTTCAGAACGCCTCCGCGCAGATCGAAACCCGTTACGGCAAGGAAGTGGCGCGCATCTGGAGGAAGGCGGTGGCGCACACGATCTATCGCGGCCTACCTGACAGCGAAACACTGCGTGAGATCGAGCACCGCTCGGGCAAGACCTCGGTCATGGTCCGTGGCTTCAACGTCAACAACAACCAGGTTAATGGCTCGGGCGACAGCCTCTCTGAACAATCACGCCCGCTGCTTCAGGTGGAGGACATACGCGCAGCCACGGGCGGAGAGTCCGGATTGCTGGAGTCGCGCGACCACGGGTATTTCACGGTGGACATGCCGAATTTCTGGGAACGCCCCGAACTTTCAGGATACCTACGGGACGTTCGTACGCGCCCGGACAAATATGGCTGGCTTGGAAACCGGCCTCTCGCTCCGGCCATGCTGGCGGCTCCTTCCCGATCCGCCGATGCGGAGATTGAAGCCCTGCTTTCCGGCCTGCGTGTGGAAAGCCGGTGACCTGCCTTTTTTGTCGGGTTCAGCCCTGCTGAACCTCTGCCCTTCGGCGAGAATGGGGTAGCGATGACAAGGATCGGCGCGGCGGGCGCACAAGCGAAGCGCGGAGGCTCGGGAACCGCGCCCTTGTCATCGCAAGGGGCAAAGCCCCTATGGTTTAAGTCCCCAAAGGAATTTCAGCGTCTTTCCATTTCCCTTTTTCATTGTCTGTTGGAATATGCGGACGAACCTGTTCGACTGTCCGCAAATACAAAAGTGGTGGATCTTTTTGCATGTCCCAAATGTGGAAGATATAGGCGTCGCCTGAGCGATTGGCCTGTTCCCATTCGTTACGCGTCACACGAAAACGCATTGGCGACGCAATGGTGGATTTTACTTCGATCAGCTTATTGACGACGCTCCCAGCAACGCGTTCAAATGACAAGATGTCGTAACCCTTTGTATTGTCATCAAGCCCAATCCATTTGGGCTGCTCGCCGATACCCTCCGCCTTTAGGCGATCATGTTCGCGGGTTAATGAGAGCCGTTCTGCTGCCCTTGCTCGAACCAGTTTATCCAAGTCGCCAATAAGGCGCATCTCTCCGGTTAGCCCATCCCACCAAACGACAAACCCATCCTCTGGCGGCTCGTCCAATATACCGGTCTGGCGAAATAGACTTTGCTCGTCGCGTTCGAGCGCCTCATAGAATCGGCTTCGCCCTTGCAACATGGTTCGTGCCCAAATCGGCTGATAGGCAAGCATTATCTGCCTGATGCAACAGCGGTAGAACTCCGGGCCATCATTCGGAACCTCCACAGGGATGACATTTAGAATTGCCTGGCTTGCGTCCAGATCAAATCCAAACGCATCAAGTTCCACACTCCGGACAACGGCAGCCGCTTCTTCTACCGTCATCCCGGGATGGGTCAGCAGATGATCGCGCAGACTCCGCGCCCCTTCAAACGCAGGCATGGCAAATAAACGTTCGAATGGAAAGCCCGCAAACGTCATTCGTCTAATGCTTCTGGCGCGCGACCCTCCAGCTCCTCAACCAGGTCAACCAAGTCCTGAAGGTCCACGTTATAGTCTACGGGATCGTCGGCACTCTCCTCATCTAGCGCGACCTCATGCAGATCAGGGTCATCCAGCAGTTGTTGGAGGCCTCGTATCTTGGTTGCCAGACGTCGCCGGACGGAAAGGTCGATGCTTCCGATAGCTGGCGGCGCTTTTGTTTCGTAAATGTGAATGTTGGTTTCAGCGTCTGGAGGAAGACCCAGACGGTGGATACGATCAATGGATTGAAGGTAATGCGTAGATACATAGCTGCGATCGAGATAAATTGCATCGTGGCAAACGGTGTGCAGACTTATGCCCTCTCCAGCGGCAGCGGGATTGGCAATAAGAACACCGCAAGTTGAGTCCTGGTGAAATTTTTGCAGACGAGCCTCGCGCCCGTCGCCCTCTTCTGGCGCGATCGTCGGTACCTCTCCATAAATTGACACTGGATTTAGGTCCGCGAGCATCTTTTCCATTTCGAGGATGGTGCCGGTAAAAATAGTCCATATGACTACCTTCTTGCCTTCGGAAACCAGTTCTCTGGCGTGATCGCCAACAGTGCGCATTTTGGCAGATGCACCTTCCTCAAGCACCTTGTCCACCATCGAGCTATCGAGCGACGCACCCGTCGTCGCGATAGACCGCAATGCCAATGCTGGGTTTACCGACAGCTGAAGCAGGCGCATTACCGACCGCCTCGCCGCGAGAAAATCAATATCTGACCGGCGTGAGATCGTTTGAGTTAGCTGTCTGAGAGCCTCGTTTCGAACAACGGAATAGAGGCCCAACTGTGCGGGAGCCATATCGACTTGGTGAAAAAAGCGCCGTGCCTTCGGCAGGCCAAGTTCGTTCTTGGTAGTTCTTACGAACAACTCGCCAAGTGCGCTCCGCGGTGCCACTCCACGCATTATCTGTAGATCGATCCCCTGCCCAGGCCAGAGAAAAGCAAGTTGCGATGCGAGATCGCCCGCACCTTGGGGCATGGGCGTTCCCGTCAAAATATCGCGTCTTGCCGGCAGCGTAGCTACACTGAGCAAATATGCTCCTCGTTGTGACAGGCTACCCGCCTTCATGCGGTGTGCTTCATCAAGCACTAGGTGCACGGGTTGCCTGGCAAGATAATTTGCGATGACCTGCTGCTGCCGAACCATCAGATCATAGGAAATGACGAATCTCGTCTTGCCAGATCTGAGATGTTTGTCATTCACAAGCTCGTCGCCGTCCAGGAAAGTGAAGGGTTCCGCTCCATTGTTCGGCGCGTCGGGAGTCATGCACTCTGAAACAATCGAACGCCAAGCCGGAAAGGCCGCCTTTGGCGAGATCACAAGGAGATGCTGCCCTTGTGTTCGGGTAAGAACGTGAAGAGCAAAGGTAACCGTCGTCTTTCCTGCACCGGGAACCGAAAAATTCGCCCCATTGGGCAATGTCAGCAAGCGCTGAAGATCGCGCAGCTGGAACGTTTTAAGCTCCCTTGTAAATCCTCTATCTAACAACCGCGCTTTGATCTCACTGATCTGCAAAGATGCGGTCAGAGTACCCCTCGCCTGCCGGGCGAAACGAACCTCTTCGGCGAAACGCTGAACCTGCTGTTCGGCAGAAGCATCCGGCTTGAATCTAAAGTTTAGAGACTTTTGAAGAGAGCGGGTGCCCATTTCCCGGATTATCTGAAGGGCGAGAGGCCAGGGGACCTCAAATGCAGCATCCCCCAGAGGTATACTGGCAGGCTCGGACGCCAACCGGGCACGCAAGCGTTCCCATATCGAGGATTCAGCGCTTACAGCGGTTCTCTCAAATCGCCCGGCAACACGCTGCGGCAAATACGAGAGGGAAATGACTTCAGGCTGATTGTCCATACTTTTCGGGGCGAGGCCGCTAGTTGTCTTTTCCGTAGTTGTCAATTTTCTTCATCAGAAGGCGACTTAGCTGCTCGATTCCCTCAAGTTGCTTGCGCATCGCTGCATGGGTTTCAGTTGCGGCTCGTGAAACATCAACCGCCATAAGCTTGGCGTGCGCCTGCCCTACAGCTCTAAGGCCCGCCTGTCCGGATTTCTGCCCCTTTTCGACTTCGATCGCGTTCTGGGCCGCTTCGATGAGCGTATCAATGACATCGCTCTTTGTGCTGGGATCTTTGAGCTGCTCAAATACGGCGTCATATGTTACGATGCCGTCGTCATCGCCAAAGTCGATGTCGAAGTCACCCGCGCCACCTTCTGCGACTTGCTCTGTTGAAACACCTAGCTTATCGACAACCCGTTCCATTACGTCGCTGGCTAGTTTGCCAAATGCAGCATTGTAATCGTAGACGCGTCCGCTCAGGCGATCACGGTTCTCAAAAAGCGTCCACGCTATGACGCGGCTCGCTTGTTGCAAAGCTGGCTCTTTGCCTTCCAGGCGTTTGGGGATGTCTTTGAATAGTTGCTCTGCCTCATCGCGGACACGGCTATATTGCCTTGGTGTACCGCTCCACTCCTTCAAATATAGATCCGCCTCAGCCAGAGCCTGAATCGTGTTGCGTATTTCGCGTTCGCCACGGTTCAAGCGTCTTGCTACATCGGCGGTGCCGCCATGCTGCTTCACCATCGCATTCATAAGTTGGGCGTCCCCAACCCAGTCATAATCAAGCTTGGTTTCCTGTTTGGCCTGGAGGCCCGCTTCAATATCCACAACATCGGCAAGGGTCGCATCGGCCGGAAGAACGGCACAATTGACATTGCTGAAATCCGAGAATGTTCCGGAGTCTTCAGCGTAGAGCTCGCGCATCGCCGCAAGCCGTCTGTTTCCGTTAACCACGACGCCTGAGGCCGTTATGAGCAACGGCTCGCGCTGCCGATCCCGCTTCAGGACATCGGAGATCGGAGCGACGGAATCGGAAACCCCCTTCTGGGCAAGCTTCGCCAACATCTCGTGCTGGACTTGCTGAACGCTTTCAATTTCTTGGCCGGATTGAAAATAGTCCGCAGGGAGGTTCTCCTTCGCGATATATTCGGTCTGGTCAGTGAACGTGCGAAAGTTTTGCATGCGATAGACGAGCAAATCGAGGCTAATCCGCACCACCGGCAGCCGATAGTGAGCGTTTCGAAACTCATAGAAGTCATACGACGAGAAAGGCGCAGAAACCCCTTTGGCGATGAGCGCTTCTCTCTCGGCTCGGCTTTTAATGGAAACGATATATTTCAGTGTCGCCTCCCTGATTACTCAAACGCGATAAGCATGATGGGAACGGAGATCACGCGACTGAAGAGCTTCAGTTCGTTCGAAAGACGATCCGCATTGGCAATGTTGTCCCCGATAGCGTTGGCCCCGTCCCGTGTTGGAACGGCGAGCGCCGCGCATTGAATACGTTGCGACGTGTACAGATATTGCAGCTTCAGTAGATCATAAGGCGCACGGCTCATATTGCCGGTTTGAAGTTGAAAGGCGAGATCGTCACGCATTGCAAAGACGGTGAGGCCCAGTTCCTGATCGAGCTTCACGTCGAGCGCCCATCCTTCCTTCTCAAATTCGCCCGCCACATGTCGGCGTATGTCCGGGGTACATTTCCTCCGGAGCTGGATCTGAGGCACTTCGAAAATGTCCGTCAACCATTCGTCAAGCTCGCGGCGCTGCCACTCGGCGACGGCGTTATGATGATCATACACATAGGATAGCTTCATCTGCGCTCCTTGAGAGGGGGTTCGTAGACAGGCTTGTTCATCGGGCGCACACGCAGTTCTCCCTTGTTGAGCAGTTCGACACGCTCGTTTGCCAGGTCGATATACTCCTGCATATTGTCGCAGCCGTAGGCATTGCGACCGTTCTTGAGAGCTGCGATTGCTGTCGAGCCTACCCCCAAATATGGATCTAACACATTCTGCCCGGCATTGGTCAGGGCTAGGACAAGGCGCTCGACTAGTCCCACTGGAAACTGGCAGGGATGTTCCGTTTTCTCGACATGGTTGGCTTTGACATTTGGAATGTCCCATACGTCTGACGGGTTTTTGCCAAGGGGGTTGCCTGAGAGTTCGCCTTTTTTAGGTCCTTTGAAGTGCTTCTTTTCCGGATATTTAGATGGGATGCGAACAGGATCCAGATTAAATATGTAGTCGTCGCTCTTGGTGAACCAAAGGATGGTTTCGTGCCTTCCGGAAAAACGTGTCTGGCAATGAAGGCCGTGTCCGAATTGCCAGACGATGCGATTGCGGAGCTTCAACCTGTGATTCTTAAATAGCTGATACAGGATAACATCCAGCGGGTACACCTCCCCGTCGTCGATGTGATTTCCGACCTGCCAGCATATAGATCCGTTGGGATGTAATAAGCGTACTGCTTCCGCGATGGTTGTTGCTTGCTCATCAATATAAGCCTCAAGCGAGGTTCTTTTTTCGTATTCTTTTCCAATATTGTATGGAGGCGAAGTCACGATTAGATGAAAGCTGCTTTTTCTCAAAGAGCGCATGTACTCAATGTTGTCTTCGCACCTAATATCGACCTTTAATTCCTTTGGAAGTCTAACGACATTGCTGATATTTTTGGTTTTTTTTGCCATAATGCACCTCAATGTCTTCTATTATAAGCCAAAGGCTTCAGGCTTAACAGCCTGCCTGCGCTTCACTCACAGGGAATACCAGGTCGCCCGCGCGCGGCCGTGCTGGCGAATATGGCCTTCGGCGACAAGCTCCCTGAGCCGAACTTTCAGTGTGTTGCGATTTGCACCCGTGATCTCCGCCAGATCGGCGATGGTGGCACGATCCCGTTCGCGAAGCGTCTTGAGGATTAGGATGCATAGGCCGGAAAGCTCTGCTTCCCCGCCCTGCGCCGCGCGCTCGCGGTCGAGCCGCGCTCCCAGCCCGTCTTTCTGCTTCTTGAGGGCGCGCAGAAAGAAACCGACCCACGGTTCCCAATCCGGCTCTTCGCCTCGGAGCGTGGTCTGGGTTCGCCGGAGCGCACGATAGTAGAGGTCCTTGTTCTCCTCGATGACGCGCTCCAGCGAGGCGTATGGAACGTAGGCATAGCCGGCGCGCAGCAGCAGAAGCGTGGTCAGCACGCGCGACAGACGCCCGTTCCCATCCTGAAACGGATGGATGGCGAGAAACACGACAACGAAGACGGCGACGATCAGCAGCGGGTGCAACGTTTCTTCGTCAATGGCCTTGCGCGTCCAGGCGACCAGGTCTTCCATGTCGCGCGGCGTATCGAAGGGCGTCGCGGTTTCGAAGATGACCCCGACCTCGCGGCCGTTCGCATCGAAGGCGACGACGTTATTCGGCAGGGTCTTGTAAGAGCCGCGATGCCGCTCGTCCTTCGTGCTGTGCCGAAGCAGCGTCTGGTGAAGCTGCTTGATGTGGTTCTCGGTAAGGCGCATGTCGGCATAGGCCTCGAACACGAGATCCATCGCTTCGGCATAGCCGGCCACCTCCTGTTCGTCGCGCGTGGTGAAAGCACGGATTTCGAGGTTGGACAGAAGCGTTTCCACCTGTGCGTCGGAAAGCTTCGCGCCTTCGATGCGTGTCGAGGACCCGACGCTCTCGATGGTGGCCACCTTGCGAAGCGCGCTCAGGCGGTCGGGCGATAGGGTCTTGAGGGCTTCCCAACGGCCCTTGAACTCATCGATTTCCGCGATGAGTTTGACGAGGTCCGCGCCCAGTGCGATTCTGGGCTCCCTCATGGCCTGGCTATCCCGATACCCATTTCCATACCCAATAATACCCGATTCCACCCGATTTCGCACGCCCTGAAATCTGGCGGAATTCTGCCGATTTTGGACCTTGGGAAACGGATACGGGGTCCAGCGACGGGACGCTGGCGGCATCCAATCGGCGCACGGTTGGTCAGGGTTCCAGGGGGCTGGAACGCCCTTTGGTCGCCTCCATGCGCGAAAGCATGGCGCGGGTTCCGAGGGCGGCGCACGCCTTCGGTTGCGCTCCAGCGGCATACGCTGGTCGTGGTGGGTCACGGGAGGCGGCGCGAAAGCCCCTCTTGTGCGCGGATGAAACGGCGGACGTTTCTCGATGGTCCGGTGCCGGTGGAGAGGGAAGTCTCCAGGTCTGGCAAGTGATCAACCGGCGACACGGTTGAATGGCGCGGCGAGGCTCAATGCCGAAGCTCCGCGCCACAGGCCGGAAGGGGATGCAACGGGGAAACGCGCCAGCGGGTTTCCCCTTGCCAAGATTGCGGGGGTAGTACCCCGCACATCTTGCGATCAGCGGTATTCGATTTCACCTGCGGCGTGAGACGGTGATGCACCGACCCGGCATTGCGCATGGTACTACACGGCAATTGCAGCCGTACATGGAAAAGGCCCGCCAGTTGCCCGGCGGACCCTTCCGTTCGATCATTCGCTGGTCAGACGCGATACACTCCATTCCGCTGCCGCCATCGCCTCGATCAGCCCATCCCGCACACCGGCAACGACGAGCGCCACCCATGATTCATCGGGTTGCTGATAGAGCCGTGCCAACGGACAGGCGAGACCGGATGGCATTGTCCAGACAAGGTGGAAGCCATCGCCATCCGGCCGCCAGTCGAGCGCGCCGCGGCCGATCGCTTCAAGCGCGATTGCCGAGCCGTTGAAGGTGCCGGCCAGCCATAGGCTGAGCAGCGATCTGGCCCGTTCATCGGGAAGCCCGCCCGTCTCGGCCAGAGCCCGCGCGAGCAGCGCGGACTCCAGCTGAGCGGCGAAGCGGGACGCGATGTCGTCCGTTTCGTCGAAGGTGCGCATCAGTATTCCTCCGCCAGCATGATGGTGAGGACGCGGGCTGTGCGCTTCGGGTCGGCCGGGTCTTCGCTGCCCATGATCAGCGTTGGATCGTAGTAGTCGATCTTCCAGAAGACCTTGCCGACGCCGTCCTGGTCGAACGCGCCGAAGTCATGTTCGCCGTAAGGATCGTTGCCGGCATCGAAGCCATCGAAGGTGCGGACCTTCGTGACGATTTCGTCGCGGGCGGCGGTGGGGAGGGCGCGAACGCCCTCCGTCATCACCACGCGGCCGGTCAGAAACGTCGTCCGCAGAAGGTCGTTGAGACCCTGAGTGGTGAGACGCACGCTCATCGCGCACCCCCTTCCTCGATCGGGTAAAGGGCGAAGCCTTCGGAGACGATCTGCGTGCCGTAGAGCCGGACGAAGATGGAGCCATCGTCCTTGGCCCAGGCGACGCCGATGCGCTCGAAGCTTGCGCCCTCGCCTTGCCCGTTGCGGACCTTGGCGAGGTGCGTGGGCGGATTGGGCGATGATGCCTGTGCCTGCTGCGGCGCGCGGTTGCGATTGTTATAGTTTGCCATTGTAGTTTCCTTTCGTTGATGGGCTGGACCATCCAGCCGATGCGCGAAAGGACGCAGAGCCGTTCAGCCCCGCGCGTCATGGCCTACACGGGAGCGAAGCGAATGGAGCGGGCCGGCCATTGACGCGAGCGAAAGCGTCGGGCGCGGCTCTGCGATAACGCGCATTCAACGGCTGGAAGGTCCATCGGCCCGGGCAACCGGCAAGGATATCCGGCAAACCCCAAGAGCAACGCTCATGGCAGAGGCTAGGCCTGCCGGCCGGCGTGCCCGCACGGCCCTGAGGATAAGTATCTCGGCAGCCGGGTTCGCGTGACGGAAACGACCGTTTTTGCGCGGGATGAGCGTTTGCCGGTCTAGGTCGCTCGCACCCCTCTCGATCGCAGGAAATCCGGGAGAAGCGAGATTGTCATCGACGTTGCGCTTCACGTCTTGATTTGACCACAAAAACGGTCCTTATTGCGGATTCCCGGGGGACGCGGCGTCGGAGGCACGCGCCCGATGGCCATGAAGAAGATCGGCTATCTGCGCGTCTCCACCGCCGAGCAACGCCCGGATCGGCAGATCGATGGGCTGGAGCGGATATGCGATGAGCTTCATGTTGAAAAGCTGTCGGCAACGGCGCGGGTTCGCCCAGTCTATGAACGTGTCATTGCCGCCCTCGCGCCCGGCGACGTGTTTGTCATCTGGGACCTCGACCGGGCATTCCGGTCAGCGAAGGATGCTCTTGTCGAACTCGACCGGATGCGCGCGGCCGGCATCGTCATTCGCATCGCCAACCTCAATATCGATACCGACACGCCATACGGCATCTTGCTGTTCACGTTCATCAGCGGTCTCGCGGAATTCGAGCGGCGGCTTCTTTCCCAGCGAACGCGCGAAGGGCTGGCGGCGGCGCGGCGGCGGGGAAAGCGCCTCGGCCGGCCGCCCAAGATGTCGAGGGCGCAAGTCGAACGCGCAGCGCGCCGCATCGAAAATCATCCCGAAGCCCTTTCCGGCATTGCCGCGCGGCACGGCGTCCATCCGTGGACGCTCGTTCGCGCGATCCGGCGTCTGAAGGCTTCCGGCAAACACCACACAAGGGCCGATTCCAAACGACGGAGATAGAGATGGAAACACCAAGGGACATTCTGGATGCCCGGCTCGCGCGCGGCGAAATCACCGCGCAGGAACACGAAGCGCTTGCCGCGCGTCTGGCGCAGAGCGCCAAACCCGCCCCTGCTCCGCAGGCCGCTGCCCCGCGCTCAGCGGCCCCGGCGGCCGACAATGGCCCCAAAGGCTCCTACCTTTGGGGCGTGCTCGGCGTGGGTGGGGCGGTGCTGCTGTTTTCAGCCGCATCGAACCTGCCCAAGGGCATCGTGGCCGATTGCGTCAGCAAGGGACTGGGCGATCTCGCGTTCTGTCAGAACCAGGGCGTGAACTGGGGGGCCGTCACGGCTGTCTACATCGCCGCCGGTCTTCTCGGCCTGTTCGGTCTGGCGAATTTCGCCCTGCCGAAACGGTAGCATCATCAACACTCAACAGGGAGATAGATCATGTCCGGAAAGCAAACCTACTCGGGCGTTCAAAACGACGTTCGCAACTCGGCCAATCCGCCGAAAGTCAGCTCAAGCAACCCGGCATGGAAGAACGAGGCGATTGCCGCTGCCGGCGGAAAAAAGAGATAATCACAAACACGCATCGAGAATACATGCGCCCGGCAGGTGCGGGGCGCATCTTTGTCGGGAGCAGGCATTGGATAAGAGGAAAAGACCGCCGGAATTTCCCAGACTGCCCTTCCCTGCGCCCGCCCGCACCACGCCGGAATGGGAGGCGATGATGAGTCTGATCGTGGCCTATATCGACGAATGCTGTGCCTTCTACCGGGCACAAAGGAAGCTCCCAAAGTCCCGACCGTGGCGGCTGATACCGCCGTTCGACTAGGGCTTTTGCGGTCCTTCGATCACCGTCCATATGCCAAGTTGGTCGAGCGCGGCTTGCAGGATCGATGTCAGATTGTCGTTGGCGGCGCGCATGGTCATCCGTTGCGTAGGCTACCTGCGCACGCAGCGCAGGCGGCACAGATTATCTTTCTTGAAATCATCGCCCTCGCTCCCGTCGTTAAAACGTCGCGCCCAAGCGTCAGGGGAACCGTCCTGGCTCGAAGACCAGTAATAACTGCCAGACGTGTTGAGCCCCATCGAGGATAGATTGAGTGTCGCCCTGTTGGTCCAGAAAAGGGTGAGTTCATTTCGGGCCGGAACATACCATTGGGGTCCATGCGCCCGGCATGTCGTCGCGATCGGATGAGATCCTGCGGAAATCATAGCGTCCGTATTGGTCGAGCCATTGGTTGTCCCATCGGTGCCGGTCGTGTTCGAATTGGAATTCTTGTGTCTTATCGAAGAGGAGGAATCCGTTGAGCGCGCATAAATCCGTGCGCCGCTAATGGCACCGATATACTTCGCGCCGTCGCTGGTGCAGACCGTTCCTATTGGTCCGGTTGTGCAAGGGTCCGCCTCCGTCGTCACGGACCAGCCATCCGTCACGCCGCCAACATCGATCGTTGCGGCGTATGCTGTGTTGTTCGCGGCGGCCGAGGTCAATCTGACCGCGAGCGTCTGGCCATTGGTGATGATGCCGGACGTGGTCCACGCTCCGCCGTTGATGCTGATCTGCGGTGTACCCTGGCCGGAGACGGAGACCGACGTTGACGTGTTGATTCCCGAGACGGTGACAGTCGCCGGCGTCGGTGTTGTCAGGGTCGAGGTTGGCGCATTCGTCACGTCGTTGAAGCTGAACGCATCCGGCGTGGTGTCACTGCCTAGGGTGGCGACCGACCAGTTATCCGTGACGCCGCCGATGTCGATCGTAGCGACATACGGCGTATCATTAGCGTTGGCCGATGTCAGGCGCACCAACAGATCCTGGCCGTTGGTGATCGTGCCGGAGGTGACCCAGCCCGCGCCGCCAATATTGATCTGCGGTGAACCCTGACCGGATACGGATATGGGCGTAGGTGCGCTGATGCCGGTAATAGTCACCCCTATCGGCGTGGGCGTGGTCAGCGTGTTCAGCGGCGCGCCGGTCACGTCGTTGAAGCTAAAGGCATCCGGCGTGGTGTCGGCTGCATTCGAGCAGAATGGCTCTGCATACGTTCCGCTTCCACTCAAGACGCCGTTGGTGCACGTTCGCGACTGTCCGATGGACGCGCAGTTGGCATGTGAACTCGCCGAAAAGAACGTATGCGTGTAGCCGCCCGGGACGTAAACCGAACCGACGACACAGCCTGCGCCACTTCCTCCGCCGCTGCTGCCCGGCACTTCGTGCCACGAACCGTTGCCGCAATAGTAAAGTTTGTTGCCGCTATATCGTGTCTGGCTTTCCGTGCCGGACGGCGAATTGCACTGGGCAAAGGCAGGCCAGTTCAAAAAAACCGATAATATAATTGCGAATATAAGCCGCACTTCTCAGACCAGTGTAAAATCGCACCTTTTTACATTATGATGTAAAACTTAATTTATTAAAATAAAAAGTTTCATACACCCCTTCCATAGCCAATTTTACTTGCTCATCCATTTTCATATCTCCTGCCGCAGTGCTTACGCGGTTCTCGGACAAAATGGTGCCCTTTTGCCCGTCCGAGGCCTTCGCCGCACCCGCCATCCGCCATTTCCGAACAGGGAGAAACGATGAAAATCGGCTATGCGCGCGTGTCACGGGAGGACCAGAATCTGGGCCTTCAGCTGGATGCCCTGAATGCCGCCGGGTGCGCCGTGATCTTCCACGACAAGAAGACGGGCGCGACGATGGAGCGGGCGGGCCTTCAGAAGGCGCTTGCCCGTCTCTGCCCCGGCGACGAACTGGTGGTGTGGAAGTTCGATCGGCTGGGCCGGACGATGCTGGAAACCCTGACGCTTGCCATCGATCTCGACCGGCGCGGGATCGCCTTCCGTTCGCTCAACGAGAGCTTCGATACCTCGACGCCAATCGGGCGCGGCGTCATGGCCATCATCGCCGACGTTGCAGAGGATGAGCGCGCCAGCCTTATCAAGCGCACGCGCGCCGGCATGGCAGCGGCGAAGCGGCGCGGCGTGCAGCTCGGCCGGCCGCGCAAGCTCGACGCCGGGAAGATCAGGCAGGCCCGAAGGATGCTGCGCAGTGGCCAGCACACACAGACCGAAATCGCCGCGACGTTCGGTATCGATGTGACCACGCTCCGGCGGGCGTTGAAGCTTCACATGAAAGCCGCCCGATCGCCCTAGGTCCAACGATCAAGTGCTTGTGACCGCGAACCGGCCTGCCGTGTTTTATCTGGGAAACTTCCGTTCCAACGGCGTGCTCAACCACTCTTCAAGCGTGAGCCTGGGCTTCGCCAAACGTTTTCTGTGCCGATTGTCCAATTGAACGTATGTCCACGGTTCATCGATACGTATCGACCCGAGCGGATGCAGCGTAAGGCTCTGCTTCAGCACTTTGAATGTTGATTGTGGCGCATAGCGGAGTCTGAGATAGCGGTGCTCGGATTCCTCTACGTGCAGGTCCGAGTATTTTCCTAGCCATCCTCGGGCGCGCCTTCTACGCGCCAGCTCATAAAGAGCGTAGTCCTCGGAAGTCAGGTTTCGATAGGTCTCCTCCCATGTCAGACCAAGGTCGTCATAGCCGCACAAGCACAGGCGCTCCCTGAGCATCTGATACAGACGGTTGATCGAGCGAATATCTACGCCGACACGGCGGCATGCGTTCGTCGCGGGTTCGTCGCGAGCAAATGAACGCAAGATGGTTTCCATCTGCCGGTGATCGAGTTTGCTGTACTTGAAAAGCCCACCTTTCAAACGGCTTCGTCCGGCCACCCTGACATTTTCCTTCCTATGATCGATTGGCGAAAATTCTCTCACTACATGGCTTCTGCAAATTATGAAAACTGCGGGCACAGGTTAAGAGATAGCGACAAAATAGGAATTATTTCCTTGTATTGTTCCTGTTCTGTTCAGTATACTAAGCTCTTTAGATGGTCGCAGAAGCAAGGAGGCTGAGAATGCAGAATATCAAAGACTTAGCCGACGATCGTGCGGTCCTCGAACCATCGCCGTCCCTTGAATATGAACCGGCTGAGTATCTGTCTGACCTAGATGGAATGGACCTGACGGACGAGCAGAAAGCCGAGCTGCTTCAGGTTCTGTGGGAGATTATGCGCAGCTTTGTCGAGATGAGTGTCGACATTGCGCGGGTCGATCCTTGTGGGCAACTTTTCGGCGACAACGCGCCGGCCGTTCAAAGGGCGCATATCAATGTAAAATCATCCTTTGAAACCGCCACGGAGACCGCCGACAGCGCGACGAGCCAGAACCACCCATGAGCAGAAAAAAGACAGATAGGCCTACCGATGAAGCCGTTATCTATCTGCGCGTCTCAGACACGAAGCAGGTTGAACGCGGCGATGGTCTTCAATCCCAGGAGCGCTCTTGCCGCGAGTTCGCGCAGCGGCGCGGGTTGAACGTCGTCAAGGTCTTTCAGGATGTGATGAGTGGCGAACGCTCGGATCGTCCCGGCCTGCATGAGGCCATTGCGTACATGCGCAAGCATCGCGGCACCAACCTGATTGTCGATCACGCCAACAGGTTGGGACGCGATCTGTTGGGATACCTTCTGCTGCGAGACAAGATCGACAAGGCGGGCGGCATTATTCAGTCGCCGGTCATGGAGTTCAAATCCGACTCCTCGTCGCTGCTCGTTGAGAACGTCGTGGCGTCGGTTTCGCAGTACCAGCGCCAGCACAATGCCGAACAGACGAAGAGCCGCATGAAGTCGCGCGCTCAGAACGGGTTCTGGGTCTTTCAGGCACCGATCGGATTCAAGTACGCAAAGACAACCGGACGGGGAAAAATGCTCGTAGCGGATGAGCCGTTTGCCTCCCTCGTCCGCGAAGCGCTGGAGGGTTACGCGTCGGGAAGACTGGAAACGCAAGCCGATGTGATGCGGTTTCTAGGCCGCAATCCACTCTGGCCAAAGGATTCACGCGGCGTACGTCATCAAAGGGTCAGCCAACTACTCAGGCAGCCGATCTATGCCGGTTACATTGAAGTTCCGGAGTGGGACGTGCCGCTTACCCAAGGGCAGCATGAGGGGCTCATAAGCTTTCAGACCTTTCAACGTATTCAGGATCGCCTGAATGGGCTTGTGCAACCGCCCAGGCAGAAGAATCTCGGAGAGGATTTTCCGTTGCGAGGCTTCGTCCTTTGCGCCGATTGCCGGACGCCGCTAACCGCATGTTGGTCGAAGGGCGAGTACAAACGCCATCCTTACTACCTTTGCCCAAAGCGTGGGTGCGAGAGCTATGGCAAGTCCATCCGCCGCGCCGTGATTGAAGGGGAGTTCGAGAACCTGCTGCAAGCCATGACCCCGACCGAGACCCTGTTCTCGATCGCTGCGAAGATGTTGAAGAAGCTCTGGGACCATCAGCAGGCGCAGGGCGCGGCTTTGGCGAAAACACTTGCCGCAAAGCTCGCCCAGATCGACAAGGAGGTTTCGGCGTTTTTGGATCGCATTGTGGAGAGTGACACGCCGAGCGTGATTGGAGCCTACGAGGAGCGCATCAGAAAGCTTGAAAGCGAGAAGCTTGTCGTCAAGGAACGCATTGCCGAGACGCACTCGCCGGCTCGGGACTTTGACGAGACACTTAGAACGGCGATGACGTTTCTCGCAAACCCTTGGAATCTATGGCGTTCCAAGCTTCCGGAGGACAAGCGGGCGGTGCTGAAACTCGCTTTCGCTACACGCTTGCAGTACCGCCGGGGAGAGGGATTTAGAACGGCAAATTTGTCCTTACCCTTCAAGATGTTAGATGCAAAATCCGGTGATTTTGGAGAGATGGCGCGCCCGAAGAGATTCGAACTCCTGACCCCCAGATTCGTAGTCTGGTGC
>JAVTWI010000031.1:0-3289 GCA_032229845.1 Rhabdaerophilum sp. | reverse complement strand
TGCATCTGAAACAACTCCGAAATTGCATTTCGTTGGTCTACGGCCAAGCCATCGATCGCGGCCAGCTCTGTCTCGATGCGATCAACGCCGGGAGCGACGCCGACGATCAGTCGCGTGCCAGCCTCGGTCGGCGCAACGCTTCGGGTGGTGCGTGTCAGTAGGCGAACCCCGAGGCGTTCTTCAGCAGGCGGATTGTGTGGCTCAAGGCGGATTGTGAGACGCCGAGCCGCGCTGCAAGCAATCATAAACCTATCATAATGATGTTGACAGCCTGTAGAACAGGGGTCTTGATTGCATCGCAGGGTCGAAGAGATCTTGATCCTGATAATCGGTGGGAACTGGCATGAACGCTACGACAAGGGTCTCCAAGGCGGGGCATCGATCAATCGCAGTTCATGCTGGTGCCAACCGTTCTGCTCGCCGGCACCGGGGGAGCGGTGCGTTCGTTCAGGGCAGTAAGACCATTTCAGTAAAGCGACGAACAACATTGTTCCGCTGAAATTGATAATGCCGTATCCGAGGCGATCAATAAGTATCGAAAGGAACAAGGCGGGATCAGGGTGTAATCGTGCACTCCGGGCCGGCATTGGTCGGCGATCGCGCCGGCTTTGAAAGTCGTCGAGTCAGCCCGAAATACAGTGTATCCGGGCAAAGCCTAGTTAAGGGTAAGCGGTGTTCTCAGGCCACGGCCTTGAGTTCCGGAGGCCGGATGTAGGCCCACGGCAGGAGATCGTCGATCTGGCTGTTCGGGTGGCCGTTGACGATTCGGGTGAGAACGTCGGTGAGGTAGCCCATCGGGTCGACGCCGTTGAGCTTGCATGTTTCGATCAGCGAAGCGACGACCGCCCAGTGCTCGGCACCTCCGTCCGATCCAGCGAAGAGCGCGTTTTTCCGGTTAAGCGCGATGGGGCGGATTGAGCGCTCGACCGTATTGCTGTCGATCTCGATGCGACCGTCATCGATAAAGCGGGTGAGTCCTTCCCAGCGTGAGAGCGTGTAGCGGATGGCCTCGGCGAGCTTGCTTTTCTGACTGATCAGCCCGAGCTTCTCTCGCAGCCAAGGCTCGAGATCGATGATGATCGGGCGGCTATTTTCCTGACGCGCGACCCGGCGCTCGTCGGCTGGCCGGCCACGAATGTCGTTTTCTATTCCGTAGAGTTCGGCGATGCGCCGCAGCGCCTCGCTCGCGATCGGCGCGGGACCGGCTGCCGCGAGTTCGTAGAACCGGCGACGCACATGCGCCCAGCACATGGCGAGCGTCACGCCGCTCTTCTCGGCCAGCACGCGATAGCCGCCGTAGCCGTCCACCTGCAGGATCCCGCTGAAGCCCGCGAGATGTGCAATCGGCCGCTCTGCCTTTCGGTCCGGCGCATAGACATAGGCGATGCCCGGCGGGTCGCTCCCGTCCCAGGGCCGATCATCACGCGCATAGGCCCAGAGTTGTCCGGTCTTCGTCTTGCCACGGCCGGGATCGAGCACCGGAGCGGTGGTCTCGTCGGCAAAGAGTTTCGGCGAGGCCTTCAGCTTGCCAAGCAGCCGCTCATGCACCGGACGCAGATGCCAGGCGGCGCGGCCGACCCAGTCAGCCAGCGTCGAGCGGTCGAGATTGACGCCCTGCCGGGCATAGATCTGCGCTTGTCGATAGAGCGGCAGGTGATCGGCGTATTTGGAGACTAGGACCTGAGCAACCGTCGCTTCGGTCGGCAGGCCGCCCTCAATCAGCCGTGCCGGAGCAGGAGCCTGAACGACCACATCCTCGCAGGCGCGGCACGCATATTTGGGACGACGCACCACGATTACGCGCAACTGCGCCGGGACGATGTCGAGCCGCTCGCTTACATCTTCGCCAATTCGATGCAGGCCGTGGCGACAGCACGGACAGACGTGATCGTCGATGTCGACGATCGTTTCGATGCGCGGCAGATGCGCGGGCAGCGAGCCGCGGTTCGTTCGCCGTTTCGCAGCACGGATCTGGCGTTCGGAGGGATTGGACTGGTCCTCGGCTTCCCGGCTGGCGGCCTCGATCTGCTCTGCCTCTTCGAGCCCCAGCAGCAATTGATCCGCGGGAAGCGTCTCTGCGCGACGGCCGAAGCGGTGACGCTGCAGTTCCTTGATGATCTGGATCAGGCGAGCATTCTCGACGTCGCGCGCCAGGACCATCGCCTTCAGCGCATCCGGATCGTCGGGAAGCTGGTCAGCCGTGATCGCCATGAGCGGATCAGACCATATTCGCCGACGCCGGGCGACAGCGGAATCGAAGCTGATTCACTTCGTCGCGGATCAGCTCGCCTGCACCGGAACTCGGGTCCGGCGCGCTTCATGGACCCGCCCCCAGTCGAGACCTTCGAGCAGCGCCGACAGCTGCGCGGCCGTCAGCCGCATCATGCCATCATGCACTTTCGGCCAGCGGAACTCGCCGTCCTCCAGGCGTTTGGCGTAAAGGCAGACCCCGGTGCCGTCCCAGAAGATCAGCTTGATCCGATCCGTTCGTTTTGCCCGGAAGACGTAGACCGCACCGCTGAACGGATCAGCGCCCATCGTCTCACGCACCAGTGCGGCAAGACCTTCCGCGCCCTTGCGGAAGTCGACCGGCTTGGTCGCCACCATGACCTTGACCGCGCCTGTCGGGCCGATCACGTCGTCGCCTTCAACGCGCGGATGACTGCCGCTACCGTCTTGGAATCGGCTCCGCGGCCAACACGCATGGCGACGCCGTCGATCTCCAGTTCGATCACGCCGGCCTCTCGGGCGGCTTTCCTTTTGCGTATCGGCGACCGCTTCGCCGCCGGTGCCGGTATCGGAGCCGCCACCACTGCCGGCACGAACAACGATTCCGGCATCGCCGTCCTCTCGGCTGCCGGCTGCCGAGCGGCCCGACGCCAAGCGAACAGTTGCTGCGGCGACAAAGCGTATCGGCGCGCGACAGCACAAACCGTTTCGTCGGCTGCGTAACTTTCCGCCACGATCCGTGCCTTGTCCTCCGGCGACCATTCACGCCGCCGGCCGGAGCCCGTAAAAACCTCGAACCGGCGCACCGGCTCCAGATCGCTGGACTTAAGCGTAAACTCTGAAATCGTCATATGTCGAAGCCCTCAAAGACTCCGAACATCGGCCCTCACACCGCGATCCGAAAGGTGGCGTCAGAACACCGCTTACAGTTAAGGAACCATCCATGGATCTTTTTATCAAGAATGTGAGGGTCATCACCGAAAACGGCAGTTTCGAGGGCGGCGTGGCGGTCGACAAAGGTGTAATCGCGCAGATCACCGGTGCGAACGGACATGTCGAC
>JAVTWI010000030.1:0-19393 GCA_032229845.1 Rhabdaerophilum sp. | reverse complement strand
GGCGACGATGTGGTTCATGCAGAATGCGATGGCGAACCCCGATAACGCCGGCGCGGGCTCGACCGATTACATGCATCTGCTCGGCCTTGTCGCGCTCGGCTACATGTGGGGTCTTCAGGCCAAGGCCGCGCAGGCGAAGCTCGCCGAAGGTGCCAATGGTGACGCCGAGCGCCTCGAAACCAAACTCGTCCTTGCGAAGTTCTTCGCTGAGCGCGTGCTGCCGGAAACGGGTGCGCAGCTTGCGCGGATTTCATCCGGCTCCGCGACCATCATGGGGCTTCCGGCGGACCGGTTCTGAGTAAGCGCCCGCTTTGCGGCGGGGATATTTCAAGCCGCGGGTGCAACCCTCGGCTGGGCCAGACAACAGGAGAGTTCGATGACGGACGCCTTTATCTACGACCATGTGCGCACGCCGCGCGGCAAGGGCAAGGCCGATGGCGCGCTCCATGAGGTGACGGCGGTTCGCCTCGCCGAGACCGCGCTGCGCGCGATCCAGAAGCGCAACGAACTCGATGTGAAGACCGTGGATGACGTCATCCTCGGCTGCGTCGATCCGGTGGGCGAGGCTTCCGCCGATATCGCCCGCTCTGCGGCGATCGCGGCCGGCTATGGCGAGAGCGTGCCCGGCATCCAGATCAACCGCTTCTGCGCCTCGGGTCTCGATGCCGTGGCGGCCGCTGCGGCGCAGGTGATGGCGGGCCAGAAGGATATGGTGATCGGCGGTGGTGTCGAGAGCATGAGCCGCGTCGGTATGGGCGCCTCGGGTATGCTGCCGGCGGTCGACCCTTCCGTCGCGATCCCCTCGTACTTCTCGCCGCAGGGCGTCGCGGCGGATTTGATCGCCACGAAATACGGCTTTACGCGCGATGACGTCGATGCCTTCGCGGTCGAGAGCCACAAGCGCGCGGCCAAGGCCTGGGAGGAGGGGCGTTTCTCGAAGTCCGTCATTCCGGTCAGGGATATCAACGGCCTGACGATCCTCGGCAAGGACGAGACGATCCGCCCCAACGCCGACATGCAGACGCTTGGCGGCCTCAAGCCCTCCTTCGTGATGATGGGCGAGCAGGGCGGCTTCGACGCAGTGGCGATCCAGGGCCACCCGGAAGTCGAGAAGATCAACCACGTACATCACGCCGGCAATTCCTCCGGCATCGTCGACGGCGCCGCCGCCGTGCTGGTCGGCTCGAAGGCAGCCGGCCGCAAGGCCGGACTGAAGCCGCGCGCCCGTATCCGGGGGTTCGCGACGCTCGGCTCCGATCTCGCGCTGGTGCTGACCGGTCCGGTCGACGTCACCGAGAAGCTGCTCGCGCGCACGAAGATGTCGATCAAGGACATCGACCTCATCGAGATCAACGAGGCCTTCTCGGCCGTGGTGCTGCGCTACCTTCAGGCCTTCGACATCGACCCGGCCAAGGTCAATCCCAACGGTGGTGCCATCGCGATGGGGCATCCGCTCGGCGCGACCGGCGCGATGATCCTCGGCACGGTGATCGACGAACTCGAACGCCGTGACCTGTCGACCGGCCTTGTCACCCTCTGCGTTGCCCACGGCATGGGCACGGCAATGATTGTGGAGCGGGTGTGATGCCCAAGCTCGATCTTTCCGCAATTCCGGTGGCCAGGGGGACAGGCTATCCGCCGGAATTCGCCGGCAAGCTCGCGGGGCGCTCGTTCCAGCGGCTCGGTGATGCCGGCGGGTTGACGCAGTTCGGGGCCAACCTCGTCACGCTCGCGCCCGGTGCATGGGCGTCGCAGCGCCACTGGCACGAAGTGGAGGACGAGTTCGTGATGGTGCTTTCCGGCGAACTCGTGCTGATCGAGAACGAGGGCGAGACCGTGCTCCGCGCCGGCGATTTCGCCACCCACAAGGCGGGTGTCGCGAACGGGCATCATCTCGTCAACCGTTCGGGAGCGGAGTCGACGTTTCTCGTCGTGGGAACGCGCGCGGCGACGGAGAGGGCGCATTACCCGGATATCGACATGGCAGCGTTCAAGGATGAGAGCGGGTTCCGCTTCACCCGGCGCGACGGCACAGCTTTTTGATCCCAATGACGGAGGCCGCTTCGGCTGGCCGGGAGGAAGAACCGATGAAACTCACCAATTTCCGCTTCGAGACCGACGCTGACGGCATCGCCCTCCTCACCTGGGACATGCCGGAGCGCTCGATGAACGTCATCACGCAGGGTGTAATGACCGATCTGGCGGCGGTCATCGACCACGTCACGAAAACGGAAGCCATCAAAGGCTGCGTCATCACCTCCGGAAAGGATGCCTTCTCGGGCGGTGCCGATCTGACGATGCTCTCGAGCCTCGGCCCGGAATACAGGAAGCGCGTCAAGTCCGAAGGCGAGGAAGCCGCGATGCGCTTCTTCTTCGACGCTTCCGCCAGCCTTTCGCAGCTCTACCGGCGGCTCGAGACCTGCGGCAAGCCGTTCGCGGCGGCAGTGCATGGCACTTGCCTAGGTGGCGCGTTCGAGCTGGCGCTGTCCTGCCATTTCCGGGTGGTTTCGGACAGCGACAAGACCCGCGTCGGCCTGCCCGAGATCAAGGTCGGCCTGTTCCCCGGCGCCGGTGGCACCCAGCGCGTCGCGCGTCTGATGCAGACCGGCGACGCCTTGCAGATGCTGTTCAAGGGCGACCAGATCAAGCCGGCTCAGGCGAAGGCGATGAACCTCGTTCACGCCGTCGCCCCGCGCGAGGACATCGTCGCCAAGGCGAAGGAATGGATCAAGGCCGGTGGTTCGGCCAAGGCCCCTTGGGATGTCGAGGGCTTCAAGACCCCGTCGAACAAGGTCCATTCGCCGGCCGGCATGATGATCTGGCCGCCGGCCAACGCCATCTACCGCCGCGAGACGCAGGACAATTACCCCGCCGCCAAAGCGATCCTTCAGGCGGTCTATGAAGGCCTGCAACTGCCGATGGATCTCGCGCTGCGCGTCGAGAGCCGCTATTTCGCCCATATCCTCCGTACGCCGGAGGCGGCGGCGATGATCCGCTCGCTGTTCATCTCCAAGGGCGAACTGGAGAAGGGCGCGCGCCGGCCGGCCGGTGTGCCGCCGACCAAGATTCGCCGTGTCGGCATCGTCGGCGCCGGTTTCATGGGCGCGGGCATCGCTTATGTCTCCGCGCAGGCGGGCCTCAATGTCGTGCTGGTCGATCGCGATCAGGAAGCGGCGGACAAGGGCAAGGCCTATTCGCACAAGCTGATGAGCGATCAGGTGATGAAGGGCCGCGCCAAGACCGCGGATCGGGATGCGCTGCTCGCCCGCATCCATGCGACGCCGGATTACAACGCTCTGAAGGGTTGCGATCTCGTCGTCGAGGCCGTGTTCGAGGATCGCGCGGTCAAGGCCGAGGTGATCAAGAAGGTTCAGGCCGTCATCGGCCGGCGCACCATTTTCGCCTCCAACACCTCGACGCTTCCCATTTCTTCCCTGGCCGAGAATTTCGAACGCCCGAGCCAGTTCATCGGCGTGCATTTCTTCTCGCCGGTCGAGAAGATGCTGCTGGTCGAGGTCATCCTCGGTCGCCGCACCGGCGACCGCGCGCTGGCGACCGCGCTCGATTTCGTCCGCGCCATCCGCAAGACGCCGATCGTCGTCAACGATTGCCGCGGCTTCTTTGCCAACCGCTGCGTGCTCAACTATATCCGCGAAGGGCATCTGATGCTCGCCGAGGGCGTGCCGCCGGCGATGATCGAGAACATGGCCAAGAAGGCCGGCATGCCGGTCGGACCCCTGTCGCTCAACGACGAGGTCGCGCTCGATCTCGGCTGGAAGATCCTCCAGGCCACCAAGAAGGACCTCGGCGAGGCCGCGATCGACCTGCGTCAGGAAGCGCTTCTGAAAACGATGGTCGTCGATCTCGACCGTCTCGGTCGCAAGAACGGCAAGGGCTTCTATGATTACGCGCCGGGCGGCAAGACGCTGTGGCCGGGCCTCGCCGATCTCCAGAAGGTGAAGCTCCCGGCAGATGGCATCGACCGGCAGGAACTTGTCGATCGCCTGCTGGCGGTGCAGGCGCTCGAAGCCGCTCGCACGGTCGAGGAAAAGGTCATCACCGACGTGCGCGAGGCCGATGTCGGCGCGATCCTCGGCTTCGGATTCGCGCCCTACACCGGCGGCCCGCTCTCCTACATCGACCGGATGGGCGTGAAGGCCTTCGTCGCCCTCTGCGAGAGACTCGCAGCGAAGCATGGCGACCGCTTCAAGCCGAACAAGCTGCTGCGCTCGATGGCCCGAAAGGGCGAGAGCTTCTACGGCCGGTTCAACCCGCACAAGGCGGCGGCGTGACATCGCCTCCTCGAACGGCATGACGCTCCGAACGTCGGCGCATGCCGATGCTCGCAAGAGCGAATGCGGGCCCGAGCTTATGCGAGGAAACCCCGTGAATCCGGGCAACCGGATACACGGGAAAAGGATAGACCATGAACCTCTGGTTCCGTGTTCTCTGGCTTTTCCTCACCGCGCCCTTCCGGGCGCGGATCGAGGCGCCGTTCGGGGTCTCGCGGCTTAATTTCCGCGTCTGGCCGCTTGATCTCGATACCAACCTGCATCTCAACAACGGTCGCTACCTCACCATCGCCGATCTCGGCCGGGCGGACCTCCTGACCCAGACCGGGCTCTGGCGGAACGTCTTGCGGGAAGGGCTGCTGCCGATGCTTTCCGGCAGCGCCATCCGCTATCGGCGGGAGTTGAAGCCGTTTCAGGCCTTCACGCTGGAATCGCGGATTGTCTGCTGGCGCGCGACAACCTTCGTGATGGAGCATCGCTTCGTTACAACGGGCAAGGACGGGAGCCAGGTAACCGCCGCCATTGCGCTGGTTCGTGGCGGGCTTTATTCGCGCAAGCAGCGCCAGTTCGTGCCGGCGGCGCGGCTCGTTGAAATGGCCGGCTATTCCGGGCCTTCGCCGGAATTCGCGCCCGAGGTCGAGGCTTTTCTCGCGGTGGAGCAGGGGCTCAGGGATCGCTGATTGCGCGGGCCATTGACCGGAGACCACCCCGAGCGATCTATTGGGGAATACCCGATATCAGGAAGGTTTCCCCGTGCCTCGCAGGATCGACTATCTCTTCACGCTTCAGAGCCCTTGGGCCTATCTCGGCTCGGCGCCGTTTCATGCGCTGGTGAAGCGTCACGGCGTGAGCGTTCGTTATCGACCGGTCATGCTCGGGGATGTGTTCTCGGAGACCGGTGGCCTGCCGCTCGTCAAACGGCATCCGGTTCGGCAGGCGTACCGGCTCGTCGAACTCCAGCGCTGGCGGGCCTTCCGCAAGGTGCCGCTGACGCTCAAGCCCAAGGGCTTTCCATTCGATGCCTCCCTGGCCGACTGCGCCGTGATCGCCGTGCAGGAGGCTGGTCGTTCGCCGGAAGCCTACCTCGCCGCCGCGCACCGAGCGGTCTGGGCGGAGGATCGCAACCTCGGCGGCGCGGAGGAGGTCGGCAAGATCCTCAAAGCAGTGGGGGAGGATGCGCCGTCGATCCTCGCAGCGGCATCCAGCGATGCGGTCCGCGCGGCCTATGCCGCCAATCGCGAATGGGCGCTCGAAACCGGCGTGTTCGGCGCGCCGAGCTATGTGCTCGACGGCGAGATCTTCTGGGGGCAGGACCGGCTGGATCTGCTCGATGCCGCCCTGGCGTCCGGCCGCCCAGCCTATCGGCCGGACGGCGACGCGTGAAGATTATCCCTTGGCGATGAGGCGCCGGAGCTTCGCTTGCCGCACCTGCGGCGTCTCCTTGCTGTCGAGCGTTCCGAAGAACTGGCCCTGCGCGTCCATCAGGTAGATGGTCGCGGTGTGGTCCATCGTGTAGCCGGACGGGGTTTCCACCTTGCGGTAGATTGCCCGGTAGGCCCGCGCGACGTTCGCCAGTTCCTGCTCGTCCTTCGGCACGAGGCCGACGATCCGCGGATCGAACGAGCCGGTGTATTCCTTCAGCAGCGCGGCCGTATCGCGCGCCGGATCGACGGTGATGAAATAGATGCGGAAGTCCTTTGTGATCTCGCCGAGGGCAGTGAGATCGTTGGTGATCTCGAGCATCGAGGTCGGGCAGACGTCCGGGCAGTTGGTGAAGCCGAAGAACAGCGCGAAAGGCCGCCCCTTGAGCTTCTCGCTGTCAACGACGCTGCCATCGGCGGCAGCGAGCCGGAAGGGGCCGCCAATGCTGGCGACCCCGCTGCCACCGTCCGGCTTCGGTGCGAGGAGCAGATACAGCATCGCCGCCGTCAGAACGGCGATGCTCCCCCAGGCAACGAGGCGGACCAGCTTCAGCGTGTTCATGACTTTGGTGCTCCATGGCCACCATGGTGATCTGAGCCCGATTTCGCGCCCAGGTTCTCGATCTTGTATTCCACCGGAACGCGGCCCGCCTTCTCGAAGACGAGTTCGCCCTTGACGCTCTCGCCTTCCTTGAGCTGCCGCTTCAGTTCGATGAACATGACGTGGTAGCTGCCGGGCTTCAGTTCGACTGCTTGTCCCGGCTTGATTTCGAGGCCCTTCTCAAGAGCCCGCATCTTCATCACGCCGCCATCCATCTTCATCTCGTGGATCTCGACGACCCCCGAGGCCTCGAAGCTGCCGCCGACAAGACGGTCGGCTTCCTTGCCGGCATTGGTGATCTTCATGAACCCGCCGGCGACCTTGGCGCCGCCGGGCGTGGCGCGCGACCACGGATGGTCGATGCGGAGGTCGCCCTTCTTGTAATCATGCGCGGCGGCGGGAACCACGAGAAGGGAAACAAGCGCGAAGGCGCTGGCGCAGCGGCGCGCGCGCAAGGGGATATTGGTCCGGAACATGGGAAATTCCTGTCAGTTGAGAGGGAAAACGGCGGAGGGTCAGACCGCAGCCGGTGGTCCTCTCGACCAGGGCAGGAGACGAAGGCCGGAATCGACCGGCAGGACTTCGCCGTTCGGGGCGGCGGCACCGGCGATCACGGGGGCAACAAGCGCGAAAGCCTGCGGCGGCGCCAGCGCGACGGGAACGACAAGGCAGCAGGAATCGCAATCGTGATCGTGCTGCGGGCCGTCCGCCGGCTGGCCGGATGGCAGGCAGAGCGCGATCTTCACAAGCCCCTCGGGGGCCGCGAGGCGCGTGCCGCCGGCACGGGCGGAGGCAATGCCGGACAGGGCAAACAGCGCGCAGACGAGTGGGACCATGATGGTCCGCAGCAATCCGGCGCTGGATGACGTTGTTCTCATGGGCGATCTGTAGCCCGGCCCGAACCGCGCGGCAAGGTGCGGCTCTACAGCGCGGCTATTCCGCGGCCTGGCCCGAGCGAAGCCGCAACTGGGTGAGCAGCGCCCGCAATGCCGGCGGGCGGACCGGCTTGTTGAGGAATTCCAGCCGTTCTGCCTGCGCCTTGTCGCGGATCTCGGGCGAGCGGTCGGCCGTGATCAGCACGGCCGGCAAGGTGGAGACGAACTGCCGGCGAAGCATTTTCACCGCGTCGATGCCGTTCTCTTCATCGAGCTGGTAATCGACCAGCGCGATCTCCGGCCAGACATGCACGGCCTTCAGGTTCTGGAGGGCCTCCGCCGCATCCTTGGCGGTGACGACCGTGCACCCCCATCCCGAGAGCATCCGGCTCATGCCGTCGAGAATCGCCGGCTCGTTGTCGATCACGACGACCTTGAGCCCGGAGAGGGGAGAGTAGGACGCGACCGGTTGCGGCATGGCGGCGGCGACTTTGGGGGCAAGGTCGCGCCGGCCGGAATGGGGAACCGAAACGGCGAAGACCGTGCCCTTGCCGGCGCGCGACGCGAGATCGAGCTTCAGGCCGAGGACCTTGATGATGCGCTCGACGATCGACAGCCCGAGCCCGAGCCCGCGCTCGATGCGCGCGCCCTGTTCGAGGCGCTGGAATTCCTTGAATACTGCCTTCTGCTTGCTTGCGGGGATGCCGATACCGGTGTCGTAGACGAGAATCTTGAGCGTCGTCGCTCCGCGCCGGATGCCGACGAGGACCCGGCCTGTCACCGTGTACTTGATCGCGTTGGAGATCAGGTTCTGCAGAACGCGGCGCAGCAGGCGCCGGTCGGAGTTCACCATCAGCGAGCAGGGCATCACGGTCAACCGGATGCCCTTGGCCGCCGCGACCGGCTCGAATTCGATCTGGAGCTGGCTCAACAGCTCGCCGATCGAGAAGGTCGTCAGCTCGGGCTGGAGCTTGCCGGCATCGAGGCGCGAGATTTCGAGCAGCGCGGAGAGGACATCCTCGACCGCGTTGAGGGAAATCTCGACATTGCCCGCGAGCTCGACCTGATCCGTGCCTCGCAGCGCTTCGCTGAGCGCGGTCGAATAAAGGCGGGCGGCGTTGAGCGGCTGGATGATGTCGTGGCTCGCCGCGGCAAGGAACCGGGTCTTGGAGGCATTGGCTTCATCCGCCTCCAGCTTGGCGCGGGCGAGTTCCTTGTTCGCCTGCATCAGTTCCTCGGTGCGCTTTTTCACGCGGCGTTCGAGCGTGGCGTTGGCGTCTTCCAGCGCCTTCTCGACCGCAACGGCATCGGTGATATCCGAGTAGGTGGTGACGAGGCCCCCGTCCGGGAGGTGGTTGGAGCGGATCTCCAGCACCCGGCCGGAGGGCGACAGTCGCAGGCGCTGCGGCACCGTTTCCCGGACGAGCGCGAGAATGCGCTGGGCGATCACATCCGCCGAGCTGGATTTTCCGTAGAGGCCGCGACGCGTGTTGAAGGCGATGATCTCGTCCATTCCGACCCCGAAGCGCACGAGATGGGGCGGCAGGTTGAACAGGTCCTGGAACGCGCGGTTCCAGCACATCAGCCGCAATTCCTGATCGAAGACCGTCACGCCCTGCCGCGTGTGGTCGAGGCCGTGCTGGAGGAGCGTTCGTGAATACTGGATCGCGGCCGAGGCATCGTCGAGCAGCTTGAGCGCAGCCTCGGTCGAGACGTTCCGCCGCCGCAGCATCAGCGACAGGACGAGGCGCGACGAGGCCGCCCCGATCGCCGAAGCCAGCAGCTGTTCCGCGAACCGGATCGTATGCGCATCCGCCTCCTGTCCTGGCGTGATGACGCTGCCCTGCTGCTTCTCGAACGAGTGGAACGCGCGTTCCGTCCGCTCGTCGCCGAGATAGCGGGCGACGGTCGAGCGTAGATCGTCGACGCTGACGGAACTGCGCCACAGCTTGAAGGCCGGACCGGTCGCCGTGGCCTCCGGTCCCGTGAAAAGGCTCGCCTGCAACCGTTCGATCGGGCTGGCATCGCGCAGGAACGAGAAGGCGATCAGCGCCAGGGTATTCAGGAGCAGCGAAATCGCCACGCCCTGGACGAGGGGCGGCACGTTTGCCGCCATCAGGCGATGTGGGGCAAGGAAGGTGATGCCCATCGGCCCGTCATGCACGAAATGGGCGAGATAGCCGCCTTCCCCCGCGAGCGTCGGCAGGAAGAGAAGGTAGAGCCAACTGAGAAACCCGACGCTCAGCCCGGCGACCGCGCCGGCGGCGTTCGCGCGTTGCCAGAAGAGCCCCAGGAAAAAGGCCGGAACGAGCTGCGCGATTGCCGCGAAGGACAGAAGGCCGATCGAAGCGAGCGCTGCTTTTTCCGAACTTCGATAATAGAGAAAGCCGAGAAAGAGGATGACGACGACCGCGATGCGCCGGATCGTCAGCACCGTCTGCACCATGTTGGGGCTCACCGCGGTCTCGGCGGTATTGTCGTTCATCAGGTCCTTCGGGCGCAGGTCCGTGCGACGGAGCAGGAACGGAACCGCCAGATCGTTCGAGATCATGATGCCGCAGGCAACGGATTCGACGATCACCATCGCCGTCGCCGCCGAGAGCGCGCCGATGAAGGCGACGAGCGCGATTGCGCCCGCATCGGCGTGGAGCGGCAGGGAAAGAACCATGAAGTCGCGGTCGATGCCCTCCTTCTGCGGAAACGTGACGAGCCCCGCGAGCGCGATCGGAATGACGAAGATATTGATCGCGACCAGATAGGCCGGGAACTGCCAGGCGACCTGGCGGAGGTCGCGCGCGTCGCGGTTTTCGACCACCATCACGTGGAACTGCCGCGGCAGGAGAAAGATCGCGCAGGCCGCGAGCAAGGTTGTCGTGGTCCAGACCCAGGGGTTGGGCGGCGTCGCGAGCATGGCTGCCGCGGCCGGGACATCCTTCGCCTTCGTGAAGAGATCGTGGAAACCGTCGAACATGAAGTAAGCCACGAAGATGCCGACCGCGAGGAAGGCAACGAGCTTGACGAGCGATTCCGCTGCGACGGCCAGCATCAGCCCATTCTGGTTCTCGGTCGCGTCGATGTGGCGGGTACCGAAGGCGATCGCGAAGGCGGCGAGAACGATGGTGACGAACAGCGATACGTCGCCGAGAGCCGCAAGGCCGCCAAAATGCGGCACATAGCCGAACTGTCGGAAGACGATGATTTCGAGCGAAGCTGAAATCGCCTTCAGTTGCAGCGCGATATAGGGGACGGTGCCGACGACGGCGATCACCGCGACGAGCGCCGCGACCTTGCCGCTCTTGCCGTAGCGCGCGCCGATGAAATCCGCCACCGAGGTGATGCGCTGCGACTTCGCGATATGCGTGATGCGCGCGATCAGCGGCAGGCCGAGCAGGATGCCGATCAGCGGGCCGAGATAGATGGGGAGGAAGTCGAGTCCGGCGTGGGACGCAAGGCCGACCGAGCCGAGGAACGTCCACGAGGTGCAATAGACGGCCAGCGTCAACGCGTAGACGGTGGAGCGCGCCCGGCCCTGCAGAAGGAAGCCGCCGCGCGTATCGCCATAGTAGGCGATCGCGAACAGGGCGAGCAGATACAGCATCGCCGAAACGAGCGCGACCCAGCCTGTAAGCATTTCCGGTCCTGTCTGCCGTCCTTTTGGGGGAGCAAGTGTTCCACGTTGCGAGGGCATTCGGCAAGTCGGTTCAGAGATTTGGCCGGCTTCGATTGCCGGCTCTTGGCCCTTCGTATAACGTTAACAACGGCGTGGCTGGAAACCGATGGGGAGTCGGGGTGCGCCGGGGATGACAGCCGGATGTCCCGACGGAATCCGGATTTTGGCAGGGAAGGGCCAGGCAAATATGTTGAAGGAGTTCAAGGAATTTGCCCTCAAGGGCAATGTGGTGGATCTGGCGATCGGCGTGATCATCGGCGCTGCCTTCGGCAAGATCGTGGATTCGATGGTGGGCGATGTTTTCATGCCGCTGATTTCGGCGGTGATCGGCAACGTCGACTTCTCGAATCTGTATCTCGTGCTCAAGGGCGCGGCGGCGCAGGGCGCGGGTCTTGCCGATGCGAAGAAGACCGCGGTTGTCCTCGGCTGGGGCAACTTCCTCACGGTCGTGATCAACTTCGTGATTATCGCTTGGGTTCTGTTCATGGTCGTCAAGGGCATGAACAATCTGAAGAAGAAAGAGGAAGAAGCGCCTGCCGCACCGGCAGAGCCGCCGGCTCAGGAAAAGCTGCTCATGGAAATCCGCGACCTTCTCAAGAAGTGAGCCGCACATTCCGCCTG
This sequence comes from Rhabdaerophilum sp., assembly GCA_032229845.1. GTDB lineage: Bacteria > Pseudomonadota > Alphaproteobacteria > Rhizobiales > Beijerinckiaceae > Rhabdaerophilum. Next base: position 7,913 of record JAVTWI010000030.1, on the reverse strand, counting down.
CCATTCCGGGTCGCGTCACCAGCGCGGCCCGTTCGCTGAACGAACCGGATTGCGTGGACCCTATGGCTGGTCCATAACCGAGCCAATGACGATTCCCCCTTCTTCCGATAGCTTCCCCATTCGCGCCAACGCGCTCGCAGCCCCGTCGAGCGGCATTGTCGAGGTCTTCGATTACGGCCGCAACAAGCCGGGGCTCCTGCCGCTCTGGGTCGGCGAGGGCGATCTTCCGACGCCGGCTTTCATCACCGACGCCGCGAAGAAATCGCTCGCGGAAGGCGAGACCTTCTACACCTATCAGACAGGCATCCCGAGCCTGCGCGAGGCGATTGCGGCCTACCTGACGGAGCTTTACGCGAAGCCCGTCACTGCCGAGCGGATTTTCGTGACCTCCGGCGGCATGCATGCGCTCCAGATCGCGATCACGCTCGCCGCGGGGCCGGGCGACGAAGTCATCATTCCCTCGCCGGCCTGGCCGAACTTTGTCGGTGCGGTGGCGGTCTCCGGCGCGACGATGTGCGAAGTGCCGATGCGCTTCGGCAATGCCGGCTGGCAGATCGACATCGAGGCGATCGCGGCCGCCGTCACGCCGCGGACGCGGCTGATTGTCATCAACTCCCCGGCTAACCCGACCGGGTGGACGGCCTCGGTCGAGGAATTGTCGGCGATCCTTGAACTGGCGCGCAAGCACGGGCTCTGGATCATCGCCGACGAGATTTACGGACAGTTCTACTACGAAGGCGCGCGCGCGCCCTCCTTCCGCGATCTCATGAGCGCCGAGGACAGGATCTTCTTCGTGCAGACCATGTCGAAGAACTGGGCGATGACCGGCTGGCGCGTCGGCTGGCTGGAGGCGCCGCAGGCTCTGGGGCAGACCATCGTCAACCTGATCCAGTATTCGAGTTCCGGCACGGCGGTTTTCGCCCAGCGCGCTGCCGAGGCGGCGATCCGTGGCGGCGAGGCCTTCGTCCGTGAGCAGGTCGACCGGGCTGCGCGGAACCGCAACCTCCTCGTCGAGGCTTTTTCACGCGTGCCGCGCTTCCGGTTCGCGCCGCCGCAGGGGGCGTTTTATCTCTTTTTCGGGGTCGACGGCATCACGGATACGCGCAAGCTTGCGTTCCACCTGATCGACGAGGCCAATGTCGGGCTTGCGCCCGGAACGGCGTTCGGCGCGGGCGGGCAGGGCTACCTGCGCCTGTGCTATCTGCGGCGGACGGAAGATATCGCGGAGGCGGCCGAACGTCTGGTTCGGGCTGTCAACGCGCTGTGACACCGAGCCTGCGCGAAGACATTGTGAAGCGCATTCTGCCGACGCTTGCCGGCGGGTTCGTCGGCGGTCTCGCCTTCTGGCTGTTCGGCTTGCCGGCACCTTGGCTCTCGGGCGCGATGGTCGGGATGGTCGGCGTCATCCGCCTTGGTTTCAAACCCCATTTGCCGCCCTTCCTGCGCGACGTCGGGATGCTGTTCGCCGGCATCGTCACCGGCTCGGCGATCACGCCGGAGATGATTGGCATCATTTCGCGCTACCCGGCCTCGTTGATCGGGCTGGCGATGACGACATGGCTCATCATTCAGGCCGGGCAGGCGACCTTGATGCGGGGGTTTGGCTGGGATCGGGAGACCGCGTTCTTCGCGTCCGTGCCCGGCGCCCTGTCGGCGGTGATCGCCACGGCCGCGGAGCGCAATGTCGACATGCTGCGCGTGGCCGCCATCCAGGCATTCCGGCTGTTCGTCTTGATCGCCGTGCTCCCGAGCGTGGTGATCCTGTCCACCTCCGCCGTCGGTGCGAAACCGGCGACGCTGTTGTCCGTGTCCGCCTTCGCCTGGGTCTGTGGTCTGGGGGTCGTCGTTTCGCTTTTGTTTGAACGCTTCGGCGTGATGGCGCCATTCCTACTTGGCGGCATGGCCGCAACCGGCGGTCTCCATGTCGTTGGCTTCGTGGTCGGCACGCCGCCAGACGCTGTGGTCGGTCTGGCGATGCTGCTGGTCGGCATTTTTGCGGGCTCGCGGTTCTCGGCGCTGGACGGGCCTTCGTTGCGGGCCCTCGCGCTGCCGGGGATCGCCGTCTTTGTGATCACCTCGGCGGTCGCCGCCCTGGGCGCGCTGGTCACCTCCTTCGTGATCGGCCTCCCGCTCGGCATGGTGCTCGTCGCCTATGCGCCGGGTGGCCTCGAAGCGATGGTCCTGCTCGGGATCGCGCTGGGGCTGGATCCGCTCTATGTCACCGCGCATCACGTCGGGCGCTTCGTGATGATCGCGGCGGCGCTGCCCTTCATCGCGCCGGGGAAGTCCGCTCGCGACTAGGGTCTGTGCCGGCCGGGAACAATGCGTCGATCACTTCGAAGCGCGGCGAATGCCCGTAGGTGTGAACCCCTGCCATCGCGCAGCCGGCGGGTGGGGCAAACTCGCCAAGTCTCTTCTGGCGGAAGCGCGCGGGCGTGAGTTCCTCGATCTCGAAGAAGTGCAGCTTGCGGCCATAGCCGCCGAGGCAGTTCTGGACGGGGCGGATCAGCCGGCCGTCGATCCGGAGCGGCGGTCCGCCGCATCGCGCATGGCGGGCATCGACGAGGATGGGATTGAGCGCGTGCGGGCTGTAGGGGCCGAGCGGCGAGGTGGCGTGAAAAGCCACCAGACAATCCCAGCTTGCCGTGCCGTGCGGCGCGGCGTTGGCGAGAATCCACCAGCGGCCGTCGTGCTCGAACAGGCTCGCATCGTGCAGGCCGTGCCCTGCGATCAACGGCGGCAATTCCTCCCATTCATCGGGGAACCGCCGGGCGCGGTAGAGCGGGACGTGCTCCTCCGCCGCGTTCTCGGGCATCATGTAGATCGCGCCGTCATGGCGGAACAGGTAAGGGTAGGAAAGGTGTGTCGCCCGCTCGATGATGGGTCTGGGCGGAAACAGCGGCGCGCCACTCGCATCGAGTTCGGTATAGGAGAGAATGCCCTTTCCGGTCGCGTAGGGGAATTCCTCGACAAAGAGAAAATCGCGTCCGTCCTCGGTCCAGAGCACGGGGTCGGCATAGAAGCGGGTTCCGTCCTCCTTGAGCCACCGGAAGTCGTCGGGCGTCTGCGCCAAGGCAATGTCGAGATCGCGCGCGCGGCGAATCCCCGTCCGCCAGTGGTCGGCCCGGAAGCGCGCCGGGCTGACTTTCTGGATCAGTTTGCGAAAAATGCCTCGGCCGGTGAAGAGGAGCGGCGCGAGGATGTTTCCCGTCCGGACTGAGGAGTGCGGTTCCGGTGACGGCCGTTCCCTGCCATCGAGCGCCATGAGGACAAGCGTCGAAAGGCGGCGCGTGAATTCACGGAAGCTGTTGAGTGCGATCTCCGGCCCCTCGACCGACGGCAGACCCTCTGCTGCGGCGCTGCCGTCCGCCCGACGAATGGAGGCAAAGGGCTGATTCCCCGAGAAAAGGAAGGCCGGAAGCGCGGAAATTCCGCCGCTGCCGCCGAGCGAGAGGTTCAGCGCTGCGCTGCCGCCGGCAAGGCCGGAAAGATCCAGCGCCCAGCCGGACATTTCGACCGCCTCGCCGGAAGGGATTCGCTCCGGCGACAAACGCGCCCATGGATTTTCAGTGCGACCGTAAAGCCGTTTCTCGATGGCGAGCGCCAGCGGTACAAAGCCGTCCGCCCCGGTGGAGATCTTGCGGACATCGAAACGGGGGGCATATCCGGCGGCTTCGAGATCGCACACGAAATCCAGGAGCCATGCCCTGCAGTCCGCTTCGGCTATGCCAATGACAATTTCCAACGCGAGTCCTTCTGGAGAAACCGAATCTTCCGAATTTTATGGCACGACCTTGCTGATATGCCATGCGACGCCGGGCCTCACGCTAATGCAGCCACGTAAATATCTGTTTTATATGCCGGCGCTGATCGGCGGCGGCGCGGAGCGGGTCTGGGCGCTTCTCGCGTCCGAGTTCGCCCGCCGTGGGCATGACGTGACCTTTGCCGTCGATTACGATGCCGCCGAGAACGAGACCTTCGTCGATCCGACCGTCAAACGCATCACCCTGCCGAAGGGGCACTTTGGCGCGACGCTGGGTCTCGCCCGCCTCCTGATGACGCTGAAGCCGGATGTCTCGCTCTCGGGGCTTGGCGTTGCCAACCTCAAGCACATGATCGCGGCGTTGATGACCGGGCGCCACCGGCGTGCGGTGATTTCCTTTCATGGCTTCTTCGCTTCCGAACCGCAGTTCCTGTCCCGGCTCGGCAATCGTCTCACGCCGCTGTTCACGCGGCTCTGCGGGCGGGCGGTGACGGTCTCGGATGGTCTCCGCAACACGCTGATCGCCCGCCATGGGGCCAGCGCGCGACGGCTGATGCGCATCTACAACCCGGTCTACCGCGCCGAAGGCGATCATGCCCGGCCCGATGCCGCGGCACTGGCGGCGCGGGCGCCGATCGTTCTGTTCGTCGGTCGGCTCAATGTCGACAAGGATCTGCCGACCCTGCTCGCGGCTTTCGCGCGCGTCACGCACGGGGGCGCGACGCTCAGTATTGTCGGCGATGGCCCCCTGAGGGCCGATCTCGAACGGGAGGCCGCTCGGCTCGGCATCGCCGGGCGCGTCCGCTTCGAGGGCTATGTCCGCGACCCGTCCACGGCCTACCGGCAGGCGCGATGCCTCGTGCTGACCTCGAAGCGCGAGAGTTTCGGCAATGTTGTCGCCGAGGCGCTGGATCACGGTCTGCCGGTCGTGACGACCGCGACCGATGGCCCGAGCGAAATTCTCGAACATGGTCGCTTCGGGGAGGTGGTGCCGATCGGGGATGCCGGCGCGATCGCCCACGCCATCGACAAGGCGCTCGCCGAACCGGGCGATCCGGCGCCGCGCATGGCGCATGCGGCTGCCTTCGCGGTGGATCGCGCGACGGATTCCTATCTTGCCATGGCGGAAGCGGTCATCGCCGAGGCTTGAGTCCCCGAGCTTGGTCTCACAAATGGCCTGCGGATGGCTTATGCCGCGTTTCGGCCCGCTGCCGGCGCGGAACCCTGGGTCAACAGCGAAGCCAGCACCAGCGCGCAAAGCCAGTAGCGTTTCGCCATGCGCTTCGGATTGGTGCCGAGCCGCCAGAGCCACTCGAGCCCGGTCTTCTGGAACACCGCGGGTGCCCGGTCCTGCGTGCCGGCGATAAAGTCCAGCGCGGCACCGATGCAGACGAAGCCGAGGCCCGGCGTGACCTGCGCCATCGTCGCGGCGAAAAGCTCCTGCTTGGGTGCGCCGAGCGCCACGAACACGATCCGAGCGCCGGACGCTTCGATGCGTCGCGCGGCGGCGATGGCGGCCGGCGATTGCGGATCGAAGCCGTAGGGCGGGCTCTCTTTGTGGGCGATGATCAGGGCGGGAAAGCGTGCGATCAGTTCGCGCGCGGAGGTCTCCAGCGTCTCGTCGTTGGAGCCGAACAGTGCCACCGGAATGCCGGCGCGCGCGGCCGCGGCGCACAATGGCATCACGAGGTCGGCGCCGGTCGTCCGTTCGATCTGGGCCGCCTGCCGGCGCGCAAGCGCCGCGACGGGCGCACCGTCGGCGGAAACGAGTTCGGCGTGATCGTAGGCCTTGCGGAAAGCAGGATCGTTCCGCCGCTTGACGACATGATCGAGATTGAGCGTGAACAGGCGAAACCCTGCACCCGTTCCGGCGCGGCTGATCGCGGCCTCGACGGCCATATCGAGCGTCGGCAGATTGATCATCTGGCCGTCGATATGCGCGAGTTCGGGAAAGGCGGCCTGTTCCATAGTGTGTTCGAATCCCGTGAGCGTGCAGCGGCGACATTTGGCGCGCGATGGTTGCGATCCGGTTGCGGCGATGCCGGAATCACCGGGCTTTCGTCGAAATCCTGAGCAAGTTGGTAAAGATTTCCTGCAAGGCTTGGCGCTGAATGCAACGATCGCGGAGTGCCGATGCGCCGGCCCGTTTTCCCTCCTCCTTTGCAGGCCATGGCGGGCGTGACCCGCCGCTCCGTGCTGGCGGGGCTCGCCGCGGGAACGACGCTTGCCGGCGCGCAAGCCGAAAGCTCCGCCCTGCCGCTCTGGGCCGCCGCCCTGCGCAAGGGCATGACCTTCGGCGCCTCGACCTCGTGGGAAGTGGTGCGCGATCCCGGCTATGCCGAGTTGCACATCGCACAATCACGGCTCCTCGTGACCGACAAGGCGATGAAATTCGACTATCTCCGGCCGCGCGAAGAGGTTTTTGCCTTCGAGGAAGCCGACGCGCTCCTCGCCTTCGCGCGCGACAACGGCATGCTGTTTCGCGGCCACACGCTGTTCTGGAACGATTTCCCCCCACCCTGGCTCAAGGGCAAGTCTGCGGCCGAACTGGAGCGCATCTTCGATCTGCACATCGAGATCGTCGGCGCGCGTTATGCCGGCGCCATGCACTCCTGGGATGTCGTGAACGAGCCGTTCTGGCCGGGCTCCGGCGCGCCGGGCGGCTTCCGGCGCGGACCGTGGTTCGACGCGATGGGCGAGCGCTATATCCCGCGCGCCTTTCGCCGCCTCGCCGGCATCGACCGGACAGCGAAACTGGTCCTCAACGAGGCCTTCACAGAGCAGGACGATGCACTGGGGCGCGGCGTCCGCGAGCGGATGATCCCGCTCATCGACCGGCTACTCGATCAGGGCGTGAAGCTCGATGCGATCGGCCTTCAGGCGCATATCAAGCCCGGCGTCGCTTTCGCGATCGATCCGTTCCTGCGGTTCCTCGACGACATCGCCGCGCGCAAGCTGCGCATTTATCTCTCCGAGTTCGATGTCGACGATCAGCATTTCCCGCGCGAGATCGCCTTGCGTGACGCGAAAGTCGCCGAATGGACGACACGCTTTCTCGAACCCGTTCTTCGCAATCCGGCCGTCGAGTGCCTCATCACCTGGCATCTTGCGGATAAATACACCTGGTATCGCGAGGCGGTGGTCGCAGCCTCGCGGGTGCGGGACTTTCCGGCCCGACCGCTCCCCTTCGATGAGAGCTTTCAGGAAAAGCCGATGGCGCGGGCGATCCGCACCGCGCTCCTCAAAGCACCTGCGCGCTAGATCATGCCGTTTTTTTTTTTATGGAACAATCAAAAAACAGGCAACGTGATCGATATCCATAAGTGAGAGCATGCTGCGATTAGCCGGTTTTCACCTAATCGCAGCATGCTCCAGTACATGAAAACCGGCTAAGGAATCCGCAAGCATGTTTGCGGGTTTTGACGGCCGGACAGCCGGTCCGACACCAAATCTTACCCTTTGGAGCGCATCGGTCATCCCTTGAAAGACAGGGGCGGTCCGGCAGCGGCCGCAGGGGCATTTCGGGTTACGGCGAATGAGCCAGCAGAAGATCATCTACATCGTCTCGCCGAGCGGCGCGGTCGGCGGCGGCATGGGACGGGTGAAGGACTACATCGTCGGGAGCGGCGGCGATACGCTTGCCCGCACGCGCTTCGAGGTTCTCGTCACCCGTGACGAGAAGGGCGCCGCGCATTCACTCGTCCTGCTGTTGATGGCGATCCTCAAGATATGGGTGGCGCGCCTCACCGGACGGCTGGCGCTGGTTCACGTCAACTTCGGCGACAAGGGCAGCGCTTTCCGCAAGGGCCTTGTCATTCTCGCCGCGCGGCTTGTCGGTGCCCGCACGATCCTGCACCTGCACGCCGCCGAGCTGACCGGGCTTTATGCGCGCTCGAACGCCTTCATCCGCTGGGCGATCCGCCTGCCGTTCCATGCGGCGACGAGCGTGATCGTGCTCGGCCGCCTGTGGCGCGACTGGCTCGTGAAAGATCTCGGCATCGCACCGTCGAAGATCGACATCCTCTACAACGGCGTGCCGGTTCCGGTCGAAAAGCGCGACTTCCTCACGTCGCGGCAGGGACCGCTGCGCATCCTGTTCCTCGGCCTTCTCACCGAGCGCAAAGGCATCTCCGATTTCCTGCACGGCCTC
>JAVTWI010000029.1:0-3302 GCA_032229845.1 Rhabdaerophilum sp. | reverse complement strand
GAGACGCCGGTGCGCGTCGCGATCAGCGAATATGTCGATATCGCCTCGGCGTTTCTCGAGCGGGACGAGGTCGGCATGGTCAATGCCGTGCTCGACCGCCTTGCCAAGGAAACGCGCGCGGAAGAACTGGCCCGGCCGGCCCGGCAAGGCTGAGGAGGAGGTTCCGGCGGGGTGGAATCGCTGTCCGAATTCGAGATGATCGCCCGCCTTTTCGCGCCGATGGCCGGAGAGGGCGCTTTCGAATTGCGGGACGATGCAGCCGTCCTCGCGCCCAACCCCGGCCGCGATCTCGTCCTCACCAAGGATATGCTGATCGAAGGCGTGCATTTTTTCGCCGACGATCCGCCGGCGGCGCTGGCCCACAAGGCCCTCGCGGTCAACATGTCGGATCTCGCCGCCAAGGGGGCGAGGCCGCGCGGCTTCCTGCTCGGCCTGGGTCGCTCCGGGAAGCTTGATGCCCAATGGCTCACCGGCTTCGCGCAAGGGCTTGCCGCCGCCTCGGGTCGGTTCGGCTGCCGGCTGCTGGGCGGCGATACGGTCAAGGCCGCGCAACTGATCCTGTCCGTCACGGCCTTCGGCGAGGTTCCTGCCGGGCGCATGGTGCGGCGGGAGACCGGAAAGGCAGGCGATGTGCTGTTCGTCACCGGTACGATCGGCGATGCCGCGCTGGGGCTGAAGTTGCGGCTGGAGCCTGATGCCGGCTGGGTCCGGCATCTCGGCGTCGAGCATCGGGCGGCGCTGCTCGATCGCTATCTTCGCCCGCAGCCGCGCCTTGCGCTCGCGCCGGCCCTCATCGACCATGCCAGCGCGGCGATGGATATTTCCGACGGCCTCGTCGGCGACACGGCGAAGCTGGCGCCGCACCTTGGCCGGATCGTCGATATCCCGTCGATACCGTTGTCGCCGGCGGCTCGCGCGGCACTCGCGCTCGCGCCGGAACTACTGGACGTCGCGCTGACGGGGGGCGACGATTACGAAATCCTCTGCGCCGTGCCGCCGGAGCACGAGGAAAAGTTCGCCATCCATGCCCTCCAGCTCGGGGTGCCTGTCACGCGGATCGGCCGGCTCGTCTCGGAAGAAGTCGGGACACAATGGCGCGATACCGACGGGCGGGCACGCCATTTCCTGCACGGGTCCTACACGCACTTCTAGTCTTGCGAATCTCCGGGCAAGCGTAGATTACTTTTCTTCCAAAACCCGGTCTCGGAAATCGACTTCTCTTCATGCCCCAGAATGATGCTCTCGCCCGCCGCAACGCCGTGATTCTGGCGGGAGCGCAGGGCCTCGCCGGCGCCAATGCCTCCGTTGTCATCGCGACCGGCGGGCTCGTGGGCGCGATGCTGGCGCCTTCGACCGATTGGGCGACGGCGCCGATCACCGCTTTCGTGCTCGGCACCGCGCTGGCGACCATGCCGGCGGCCTGGCTGATGCGCGTTCTCGGCCGCCGCGACGCCTACCGCATCGGCGCGGCGATCGGCGCGGTGGCGGGGCTGATCTCCGCCTTTGCCGTGCGTGACGCTTCGTTCTGGGTGTTCATGGTTTCGGCGATGCTGTGCGGCGGCTATCAGGCCTTCGTGATTTCCTACCGGTTCGGCGCAACCGATCATGCTTCGCCCGCGCTGCGGCCGAAGCTGATCTCCTATGTCACGCTGGGCGGGCTCGCTTCCGCCATCGTCGGGCCGCAGCTCGTGATCCACACCAAGGATCTCTGGCAGCCCTACACCTTCATGGCGAGCTATGTCGGGCAGGCTGTCGTCGCCGCGCTTTCGATCGTGCTGCTCTCGGCGCTGCGTTTTCCGCCCAATCCTCCGGTCGTATCGGCGGCGGACGAGGCGCGGCCGCTCGGCGAGATCTTCCGCTCGAAGCGCTTGCGGGTCGCGGTGTTCTGCGGCGCCATCGCCCAGGCGCTCATGAACCTCATCATGACCGCGACGCCGCTGGCGATGGTCGGCTGCGCGCACACGACGACCGACGCCACGCTCGCGATCCAGTGGCACATCGTCGGCATGTTCGCGCCGGGCTTCTTCACGGGCACGCTCATCAACCGCTTCGGCGTCTACAAGATCATGACGCTGGGGCTGGTCCTGCTGGCCGGCTGCGGCGTGGTGGCGCTGGCGGGCGTTTCCGTTCCGCATTTCTTCGCGGCGCTGATCCTGCTTGGCCTCGGCTGGAACTTCACCTTCGTCGGCGCTTCCACCCTCGTCACGGAAGGGCTGCGCCCCTCGGAGCGGACGCGCGTGCAGGGCTTCAACGATCTTCTCATCTTCGCGACGACCTCGGTCGCCTCGTTGTCGGCAGGCAAGATTCTCGCGGGCTTCGGCTGGGGCACGCTGAACATGACGATCTTCCCGTTCGTGCTGCTGGCGGCCGTTCTGGTGTTCTGGCTGGCGCGTCACGAGCGCGAGATCGCCGCCGCCTCGTGACGCCCGACGCCTGGTTTCCGGCATCGGCGGCGAAACCAAGCGTGAAAATCCTCGGGAATCCGGCTAAAGGCCCGTGGATTCGCGGTTAAACCTTTGCTAACACGCTTGACGATCAGCGGGCCGGGGCGGGGAGGCCTTGTGGCCAGAGGCTGAGCATCAAAGAACGAGTACGAACATGACAGCTCTTCTCGCTATCATCGCGCTCGGTGCCCTTTCGATCGTCTACGCCATCGTCACCATCAATTCGGTGATGTCGCAGGACGCGGGCAACCAGCGGATGCAGGAAATCGCCGGGGCCATTGCCGAAGGCGCGAGCGCCTATCTCAAGCGCCAGTACAACACCATCGCCATCGTCGGCATCGCCATCTTCGCGGTGGCCTGGTGGCTGCTCGGCTGGCAGGTCGCCATCGGTTTCGCGATCGGCGCGATCCTTTCGGGCGTCGCCGGCTTCATCGGCATGAACGTCTCGGTGCGCGCCAACGTCCGCACGGCGCAGGCAGCGATGCAGAGCCTCGCGAGCGGCCTCGACATCGCCTTCAAGGCGGGCGCGGTGACCGGCATGCTGGTGGCGGGCCTCGCGCTCCTCGGCGTCGCGGTCTATTACCTCGTCCTGACGCAGTTTCTCGGGCTTCAGCCCGCCTCGCGCACCGTGATCGACGCGCTGGTCGCGCTCGGCTTCGGCGCCTCGCTGATCTCGATCTTCGCCCGTCTCGGCGGTGGCATCTTCACCAAGGGCGCGGATGTCGGCGCCGACCTGGTCGGCAAGGTCGAGGCCGGCATCCCGGAGGATGACCCCCGCAACCCAGCCGTGATCGCCGATAACGTCGGCGACCACGTCGGCGATTGCGCGGGCATGGCGGCGGACCTGTTCGAGACCTA
>JAVTWI010000028.1:0-3324 GCA_032229845.1 Rhabdaerophilum sp. | reverse complement strand
CCGCTCAGAAGCGCATAGACGACCAGCGGCAGGACGATCAGGAAATAGATCATGCCGATGTCGCGGCGCGGCGCCTTGAGCCAGAGCATCCACGCCACCCCGATGGCGCCGAGGACGAAGAAGATGTCCACGCGCCAGCGCTGGTCGACCGGATAGAAGCCGTAGATGAAGAAGCCGAGACGGTCCTTCACGAAGGCCCAGCAGGCGCCGGGCAGGACGCCATCCTTCGCGAGACACACCTCGCGGTCGGGACCGGTCCAGACCGCATCTGTCAGCAGGAAGCGGACAAAACCGGGAATGATCCAGAGCGCGAGCAGGATCGCGACGATGGTCAGCACCGAATTGCCGATCGACGAGAACAGGTTCTGCCGGACCCAGCCGACGATACCGACCATGCTCGCCGGTGGCGGCAGGGGCGGCATCGGCTCGTTCTGCACGTAGGCGTGGGCGAGAGCGCCGGTCGGAGCCATCTGGCCTGCGACGGCGCCGGGAGCGAGATTTTCTTCCATGTCGCCCACCTCAGCGTTCCACGAGCGCTTTTCGCGCGTTGTACCAGTTCATGCCCAGCGAGGTGACAAGGCTGATCGTGAGGTAGACCGCCATGGTGATGGCGATGACCTCGACGGCCTGGCCGGTCTGGTTGAGCACGGTGCCCGCGAAAACCTGGACCAGATCCGGATAGCCGATCGCGACCGCGAGCGACGAGTTCTTGGTGAGGTTCAGGTATTGCGAGGTCAGCGGCGGGATGATCACCCGCATGGCCTGCGGGATCACGACGAGATTGAGCGTCGGCCCCGGGCGAAGGCCCAGCGCATGGGAGGCTTCCGTCTGCCCCTTGGAGACGGCCTGAATGCCGGCACGGACGGCCTCGGCGATGAACGAGGCCGTGTAGATCACGAGACCCAGCGTCAGCGCCACGAACTCGGGATAGATCTGCACGCCGCCGCGGATGTTGAAGCGGCCGAGATCCGGATAGTTGAAGCTCAGCGGCATGCCCAGCGCGAGGAAGACCAGCAGCGGAACGCCGACAACGAGGCCGAGACCGACCCAGAGTACCGGCGATTGCGCGCCCGTCGCTTCCTGCTTCGTCTTCGCCCAGCGCCCGTAGAGGAAATAGCCGGCGAGACCGGCGGCGAGAACCCAGAGCACGATCGAGAACTTGTCGCCGGGCACCGGCTCCGGCATGAAGAGGCCGCGCGTGTTCAGATAGGCTCCGCCCGGCAGCGGCAGCGAGGCCCGCACCTCCGGCAGCGCCTTCAGAACCGCGTTGTACCAGAACAGAAGCTGCAACAGCAGCGGGGTGTTGCGGATCAGCTCGACATAGATCGTCGCAAGCTTGTTGATCAGGAAATTCTTCGACAGGCGCGCGACGCCGATCACGAAGCCGAGAAGGGTCGCGAAGAAGATGCCCACCACCGCCACCAGAAGGGTGTTGAGCAGGCCGACCCAGAAAGCGCGGCCGTAGGTGGATGTGGTTTCATAGGAAATCAGGCGCTGGCCGATATCGAACCCCGCCGTGTTGTTCCAGAAACCGAAACCCGATGCGATCTTCTGCTTTTGCAGATTGTCCACCGCGTTGCTGCCGGCCATGTAGATCAGGTAGCCGACGAGCAGGAACAGGACGATCTGGAACAGATAGCCACGCTTTTCCGGATCGTTCCAGAAGGCGACGCGCGGCTTTTCCGCACTCCCTTCGAACCGCGGATCGCGGGTATCGCTGGTACTCATTGAAGTCTCCCCACTTCAACAGGGGGCCCCACCCCCCGAATGTCAGGCAGCCGTTTCAGGCTGCGGGAAATTTGCCGGCACCACGAGGCTACCCCTTCTTCGGAGGGTGCGTCGCGCCGCGATGCCGGCGAATTCCGGATAGAAAAAGGGGGATGACGCGCGTCATCCCCCTTCACAAAGACGCGATCAGCGGATCGGCGGCGCGTACTGCAGGCCGCCCTTCGACCAGAGCGCGTTGACGCCACGGGCGATCTTGAGGCGCGAGCCCTGACCGACGTTGCGCTCGAAGCTCTCGCCGTAGTTGCCGACGTGCTTGATGATGCGATAGGCCCAGTCGTTCGTCAGGCCAATGGCCTCGCCGAACTTGCCCTCGACGCCCAGGAGGCGCTTGATCTCGGGGTTGGTCGACTTCATCATTTCGTCGACGTTCTTCTGGGTCACGCCGAGTTCCTCGGCGTTGAGCATCGCGTAGTATGCCCACTTGACGACATCACCCCACTGGTTGTCGCCATGGCGCCAGGCCGGCCCAAGCGGCTCCTTCGAGATGATTTCCGGCAGAACGATGTGATCGTCCGGGTTGGTGAGCTTCAGGCGCTCGGCGTAGAGGCCCGAGGCGTCCGTCGTGAACACGTCGCAGCGGCCGGCGTCGTAGGCCTTGATCGTCTCGTCCGAGGTCGCGAAGATCACCGGCTCGTACTTGAGCTTGTTGGCGCGGAAGAAGTCCGCGAGGTTGAGTTCGGTCGTCGTGCCCTGCTGCGAGCAGACCGAGGCGCCCGAAAGCTCCATCGCCGAGGCGATCTTCAGCTTCTTGCGGACCATGAAGCCCTGGCCGTCGTAATAGTTGACCGGGCCGAAATCGAGACCGAGCGAGGTATCGCGCGACATCGTCCAGGTTGTGTTGCGGACGAGGACGTCGACTTCGCCAGACTGAAGGGCCGTGAAGCGGTCCTTCGAGGACAGCGGGACGAACTTGACCTTCTTCGGATCGTTGAAGATGGCCGCGGAAATCGCACGGCACAGATCAACGTCGAGACCCGACCAGTTGCCCTGCGCATCCGGCTGGCCGAAGCCCGCGAGGCCGGTGTTCGAGCCGCACTGCAATTCGCCGCGGGCCTTGACCTGGTTGAGAGTTTGCGCGGAAGCCGCGCCGGCAGCCATCACAACTGCGGCGCCAACGGCCACCGACATCAGTACTTTTTTCATTAACTCGTCTCCCCGAGTGTTTCATTGCTCCCGCCGCCATGCCCGCCCGAAACGAGCGGACGCACCTTCGCGCGGCAAGAGCCTTCATGACAGGCGATCTCAGACGAAAGGTCAAGCCGTATTGCAGTTTTTGCATGTTGGCCGTGGAAAATCTGCGTTTTCTCAGGCACGATCACATGTGAAACGTCGCCAAGAACTGCAAATCCGGACAAAATGACTGCAGAACCAGCATCGACGCCTGAAAAACGGACAGCGCGAGCTTCTTGCAGAAAATTATCCCCGTGATAATCTGCAATCCGGAATTCCTTCCACAATCCGTCCATGAATGAGGAAATTCATGTCGATTATGTCAAAAGAAGAGAAATTTCTTCTCGACGAAGAAACCCGCCTGAT
>JAVTWI010000027.1:0-3343 GCA_032229845.1 Rhabdaerophilum sp. | reverse complement strand
TGCCGTTGGCATCCACCGCGAAGTCAGGGTTCGCCGCGTGACGATCTGCTGCCGCCACGAGTGCCTTTTCGGCTTCGCGGGCCGCAGTCGAAAAGCTTTCAACAAACGGGACGAAATCCGATTCATCCCTCGCAAGCTCCGAGAGGCGCGTTAGCGCTGCTGCTAAATCGCTGCGACCCTTCACGTATGGCTCGCCCACGCGCGGGTCATTCGAAATGAGCATGCCGCGATAGCCGGTCTCGATGTCGACGACCGCTGCCAGTGTCCCGTTCGACGCCAGCTCGAATTCTCGGGTCTCACGCAGTTCCGTGAAGGCTTTGGATACTTGATTGCGGACTTGATATGCGACCGCCCCAGCCATCAGCGCCATTGTAACGCCGATGAAAAACGCAATCGAGATCACACGATTGCTCGTTAATCCCTTCCAGAACGAAGGGGTTTCGGCAGACGCGGGCTTACGGTTCGGCGCAGACAAGGCAATCTCCAGACCATTCCTGACCTGGGAGGCAACGGGCAATTATCCCTTCGGGTTCCCTGTCGCCTCCTTTGAAAATCGTCGGAGGCCTGCCTGCGTTCTCCTATGGTTTCCGCTTGCTTGCCGCCGGCTTGTTATGACGTCAGGCGACGTGTTTCTGACGCGCCTTTTCGCCAAAGAAGAGCGCCTGACTTGAAAGCGCCGCGACCAGCGAAGGCTGGAAAGGCTTGGTGATGAGATAGGTGGGCTCTGCACGCTGGCCTGTCAGCAAACGCTCCGGAAAAGCGGTGATGAAGATTACGGGAGCCTCCACCGAGGCGAGAAGGTCGTGCACTGCGTCCAGTCCCGAGCTGCCGTCGGCAAGCTGGATATCGGCAAGGATGAGGCCGATGTTCTGGCCCTCGGCGATTTCCAGTGCCTCGGCGTGGGTACGGGCATTGCCGATCACGTTGTGGCCGAGATCCTCCATGATGGCTTCCAGATCCATCGCGATCAGCGGCTCGTCCTCAATAATAAGAACATTGGTCGCGATCTGGGCGGCAATCTCGCGGTTGGCCTGCGCGATAAGCTCCCGAAGCTGATCCACCGAGACATCCAAGATCCTCGCAGCATCCTTTTCGTCAAAACGCTCAAGCGACATAAGCAGGAAGGCCTGCCGACTCTTCGGCGTAAGCATCTCAAGTCGGCCTTCCGCGACGCTGCCAGGGCGAGAGGGGTCAAGCGTGTTGAGTGGCATGGCATTCCACATCCGCGTGAACAGTTTGTAGACCGCCACCCGCGATGGAACGGTGGTGTCGAATACCGCGCGGTCGGCAACCAGCGCCTCAAGCAGTGCGACGACGTATGCATCTCCGGACTGCTGAGCGCCGGTCAGCGCGCGCGCGTAGCGCCGGAGGTAAGGCAGGTGCGAGGCAATCTGCTGGGCGATCGACATGGTAGTTCCTTTTTCAATGACGCGTCCCCCACAATCCTTCGGGTTAAGCCGCGAAAGGATCATGACGGTAGGAAAACGGGCGAGGTCAAAAAAAGTTTCACCCTCACGGAACTTTTTATGCTCCCCTTCGTTCAGGCTCGTGAAAGGACCGGGAGAACCTATCCCGCGCAAGTTATGACAAACAAGAACGAACACCTCCAGGACGAAGCAGCCGTGCCGCTCGATCCCCGCCTCGAGGCGATGATCGGTGCCAAACTGCGTTCGTTCTATGACACACTGGCCAGCGAACCTGTGCCGGATCGTATTCTCGAACTGCTCACCCAACTCGACGCGAAAGAACGCGGCAGCGCGAACGGATCGAAAGAGTAATGACCAGCCCTAGCCCGGATTTCACCCGTGCTCTGATGGGCGCGGCTCCTACCCTTCGCGCCTTCGCCATCTCGCTCTCCGGGAATGTCGACCGTGCCGACGACCTGGTTCAGGACACGTTGATGCGCGCTTGGGCCAATTCCGCGAGCTTCCAGCCGGGCACGAACCTGAAGGCTTGGCTGTTCACCATTCTGCGCAACCTTTATACCTCCGAGTACCGCAAGCGCCGCCGCGAGGTCGAGGACGCCGAGGGCGAGCTTGCGGCCACGCTCTCGTCTCCCGCCGCGCAGGAGGGGCATCTTGCGCTCGACGAGATGAAGAAAGCGCTCTCGCAGCTCCCTGAAGACCAGCGCGAAGCGATTATTCTCGTCGGTGCTTCCGGCTTTTCCTATGAGGAAGCGGCGGAAATCTGCGAATGCGCAGTCGGAACGATCAAGAGCCGCGTCAACCGTGCTCGCGTTCGGCTCGCAGGGTATCTCGGGCTCGAAGCTGAAGCGGGTTCCGTCGTGTGAATCCCGTGCAGGGCGCGGGAACCTTCTCCCTGCTTCCTGCGTTATCTCTCCAGGTTTAACAGCCATACAAGGAGAGTTCTCATGGCCATCAATACCGCCCGCTTCAAAGCCGAAGCCAGCAACGATGTTCTTGGCAAAGTGGAGGATATGGCGAGCGACGCCAACGCCAAGGCCCGTGACATGACGGAAAACGCTGTTCGTGAGATCTCCTCGATCGTTGCATCGCTGAAGACGCAGTTGCGCGATCTCGGTGTCGATACCGAGAAGGTGATCGACGGCGCAAAAGACAGTGCCGCTTCGGTTGAAAAGCGGATTGCCGAGGAAATCGTCGCGCGCCCTGTCCGCAGCCTCGCCCTCGCTGCCGGCGTTGGCCTGCTTCTCGGCTTCCTGTCGAGGAAATAACCGATGATCGCCACGCTCGCTGCATTCGCCGGGCTCGAGATCAAGGATGCTGCCGCGCGCGGCATCCGTTTCGCGCTCCTTCTCGTCCTTGCAGGCGTCATGGCCTTCGGAGCGTTGTTCTACGGGCTTGGTGCGCTGCGCACAGATCTTTCGATGTCCATTGGCCCGATCAACGCTGATCTCGCGATTGCGGGCGGCTTGGTGCTGACCAGCGCTCTGCTGGCGGGCGCGGCGTTTATTGCCAAACGTCGGAAGCCGCAGGCCTCACGCACCGCGCAGACCGCAGCGATCGTTGCCACGCCGGTCGCGATCCGCACTTTGGGGTTGATCGCGCCACATCTGTTGCGCGCGGCGCCGGTCGCGATCGTCGGCGGGTTCCTCCTCGGACGACTTCTTTCCGGCAGCAAGGAAACTTGAAAGAGCACGGGTCGCGATTCATACGGAAAAACTCAAACCCCGCCGGCGACGGCGGGGTTTTTATTCATTGATCAAGGAACCGGGAAACCTCGGCCCGCGTTCCATTTTCAGCCGCTCCGGCATCACATGCTTGGGCAACTCAATGGAGGATCAGCTGATGAAAAGCTTAAAATCGCGACATGCGATGATGTTATCGGCCTCGCTCTCGCTGTTTTTGAGCAGCGCCGCGCTATC
>JAVTWI010000026.1:0-3353 GCA_032229845.1 Rhabdaerophilum sp. | reverse complement strand
CAGCCGGCGAAGCTCGATTTCCTGTAGCGTGCGATATTCAAAGGGCGGGATGTCACCGAGCGCGTCACGCGGTTGGGTTTGCCGGTGATGCCACTGGTCGAACCCTTCGAAGCCGCGCTCAAGGCGTTGCCGAAAGCCGAACTCGACGCGCTTGTCCGGGAGGGCCTGCTTCAGAATATCGGCTCACCCGAATACCCGGATTGGGAGAACCGCTGGGTGACGCGCACCATCGTCACGCGTCGGCAGGTGTTTCCGGCCGGGCGGACGATCTCGGTCGAGCACAGCTATGCGCCGATGCCGGGCGGCAGCGTCGGTGGTGCCTTCAACCGCGAATATCGGAACACGCCCGAATTCGCGCAGAAACGTCGCGAGTTCTGCGTCGACAACGACTTCATCCGCGCCTTCGACGCGCGGCAGGCGAAGCTGAAAGAGCCGCACGCCTATTCCGAGGTGTGGCTCGCCTATGTGCTCAAGACCGGCGCGAACTGGGCCGGGCCGATCGGTGATTTCCGCCTCGTGATCGACAAGGGCGCGGCGGACAGTCTCGTCAGCTTCTGCGGCACGGGCGTGAAGAAGATCGGCCCGACGCAGTTCGAAGTGCGCTACCGGAATTTCGTCCCGCGCGAGGACCTCAACGTGCTGATCGTGAAGTTCAGCAACGAATAAGGCGGCGGGAATACCCGCCGCCCGTCATCCATCCGGGGTGTGATCTCAGGCGTTCAGCGCCCGACCATAGGCGTCGAGCACGCTTTCCTTCATCATCTCGGACAGCGTGGGATGCGGGAAGATCGTGTGCATCAGGTCTTCCTCGGTGGTCTCAAGACCCATCGCTACCACGAAGCCCTGGATGAGTTCCGTGACTTCCGCGCCGACCATATGCGCGCCGAGAAGCTGGCCGGTCTTGGCGTCGAAGATGGTCTTCACCAGCCCGTTGTCCTCGCCGAGCGCGATCGCCTTGCCGTTGGCACCGAACTGGAACCGGCCGACACGCACCTCGTAGCCGGCCTCCTTGGCCTTGGCCTCGGTGAGGCCCACGGAGGCGACCTGCGGATGGCAATAGGTGCAGCCGGGAATCTTGCGCTTGTCCATCGGGTGGACATGAAGCCCCTTGATGTGCTCGATGCAGACGACGCCCTCGTGCTCGGCCTTGTGGGCGAGCATCGGCGGCCTGGCGACGTCGCCGATCGCGTAGAGGCCCGGAACATTCGTCCGGCCGAAGCCGTCGATCACGACGCAGCCGCGATCGGTCTTCACGCCAAGCGCTTCCAGCCCGAGGTTCTCGATATTGCCGACGACGCCCACCGCGGAAATCATCCGCTCGGCGGAAAGCGTCTGCTTGGCGCCCTTGTCATCCTCGATATGCGCGGTGACGCTGTTCGCCCCCTTCTCGACCTTGGTGACCTTGGTGTTGAGCAGGATTTTCATGCCCTGCTTCTCGAAGGCCTTGCGGGCGATGCCGGAGATTTCCGCATCCTCGACCGGCATTACCTGCCCCATCACCTCGACGACGGTCACCTCGGCGCCCATCGCGCGGTAGAACGAGGCGAATTCGATGCCGATGGCGCCCGAGCCCATGACGATGAGGCTCTTCGGGATCGCCGGCGGCACCATCGCCTCGAAATAGGTCCAGATCAGCTTGCCGTCCGGTTCCAGCCCCGGCAACACGCGCGGGCGGGCGCCGGTCGCGACGATGATGTGCTTGGCGGTGTAGGTGCCGGGGCCCTGCACGCCCTTTGGCACCGGGTTTTGCGGCTGCATCGCCGGCTTCTTGGTCTCGCTGACGACGACCTCGCCGGGCTTCGACAGTTTCGCCTCGCCCCAGATGACGTCGATCTTGTTCTTCTTCATGAGGAAAGCGACGCCGCCATTAAGGCGCGCCGAGACGCCGCGCGAGCGCTTCACCACCTCTCCCGCATCCGGCGTGATGGTGCCGTTCAGCGTGAGGCCGTAGTTCTTGGCGTGCTGGGCGTAATGCAGGATTTCCGCCGAACGCAGCAGGGCTTTGGTGGGGATGCAGCCCCAGTTGAGGCAGATGCCGCCGAGATGCTCGCGTTCGACGATCGCGGTCTTGAAACCGAGCTGGGCCGAGCGGATGGCGGTGACATAGCCGCCGGGGCCGGAGCCGATGATGATGACGTCGTATGCGGACATGGATTTCCCCATTTTCTTCAGATTTTCACGAACTGCGCGAGATGCGCGCAATCCTCGTTCAGCGTGCCGAAGGCCTTGTCGGCCGCGGCGAACTTGGCGTCGAACTCGGCGGGCGACCACGCGCCGGCCTTCTCGGCGATTTCGTTGAGTTTCCAGGTGAGCGCGGTGTAGCGCTCGCGCGCGGTCTCGGGCGTGAAATTGGCAAGATAGGTGCCGAGCGCACCGAAACGATAGACGAAGACCTTCAGTTCGCGCGCCGGTTCGGCGACATGGCGCGCCTGCGCCTCCTCCGCCTTGAGGCGGAAGGCGAAGAACACGTCGATGATCTCGCGGCAGGTCTTGAGGTTTTCGGCGCGCAGCACGTTCTGCTGAACGGTCTCGATGTTGCGCCGGTAATTGAAGCTCTGGCTGATCGAGGAAATGAGCGAGAGCGAGGCGATCAGCAGGGAGAGGGTCGGCAGGGAAAGGAGAGCGGGAAGAATGCGCTTCGGGCGCGCGTTTCCATCTGTCACGTTCTCTCCTTTCCCGAACCCTCCGTCAGCCCTTCAGCAGGGCGTAGAGTTCGTCCTTGAGTTTCAGCCGATGCTTCCGCATCTCTTCCATGCGGGTGTCATCGGTGGGCTCGATATTGGTCTCGGCGCGGTGGATGGCGCGGTTGACCTCGTGATATTCCTCATAGAGCCGCGCGAAATGCGGCTCGGATGTCTTCATCTCGGTGATCTTGAAGGCCAGTTCAGGGAATTCGGCGATCAATTCGTGGGGGACGTGACTCATACGGCTCTCCTTGGTCCTGGCTTTGATGACACCAGACTAACCATGCCATACCCTCGCTCCTTGATCGGGCGCAATCCTATCTTATTATCACCGCATGCCTTCTGCGATTAACCGGTTCCCACTTAATCGCAACATGCTCTAATCCTTCAACAGCTCCTGAACGATAGGGGCCAGCGCTTCGCCGATGGCCCGGGTGTTGGCGGCATCGAGATGCACGCCGTCGATCTCGCTGGCCGTCGCGACGCGGCCTGCGTCGAAGAAGGCACAGCCCATTTCTGCCGCCAGCGCCTCGTAAAACGGCGCGAGCTTCTTCGAGTTTTCCACCCCGCCCGCGACCATGTCGGCGAAGAACGGGTCCCGCGTCGGCACGATGAGCGGCGGCGAGACCACCACCACCTTCGTGCCCGCAAAGCCCGGTACGCGCGGCG
>JAVTWI010000025.1:0-3378 GCA_032229845.1 Rhabdaerophilum sp. | reverse complement strand
GGAGACCTGGCATCGGCGGATTCCGATTCTGACCGGTCACCATTCCGATAATTGACCGGCCGGGATTCCGATAATCATCCGGCCACCGTTCCGATCAATGACCGGCCAGCAGCGGGGGTATGAGCGCTCTGGGTCAGCCACTCGGGCATCAGGATTACCGTTTCACCCGAGACGGAGCCTGTGATGCCAACGAAGAGGAAGCTGACGATGAGAGAACTGCGGCAGATGCTGCGGCTTGCATATGGCGGGGTGAGCGCCCGCGAGATCGGTCGGGTGCTGGGGATTGCACGCAGCACCGTTCAGGAGAACCTCGGGCGCGCGGCCCAGGCCGGGTTGACCTGGCCGCTGCCGGCGGAGCTGACGGACGACGCCCTTGCCGGCAGGCTTTTCGCGCGATCCGGGGCGAAGAGCGGTCAGCGACGGCGGGTCGAGCCGAACTGGGGCGAACTGATCGTCGAGCTGAAGAAGCCCGGCGTGACGATGGCGATCCTGTGGGAAGAGTATCGCACCATCCACCCGCAGGGCTACGGTTACTCGAGGTTCTGCGACCTCCTGCGCGGCTTCCAGCGCCGGCTGTCGCCGACGATGCGGCAGGAGCATGTCGCCGGCGACAAGGTGTTCGTCGATTATTCCGGCAAGAAGCTCGGCATCGTCGATGCGCAGACCGGCGTCATCCGGGAGGCGGAGATTTTCGTCGGCGTGCTCGGCGCCTCGAACTTCACCTTCGCCGAGGCGAGCTGGACGCAGGCGCTGCCGGACTGGATCGGCTCGCATGTGCGGATGTTCCGGTTCTTCGGCGGCGTCCCACGCCTGATCGTGCCGGACAATCTCAAGGCCGGGGTCAACAAGGCCTCGTTCTACGATCCGCAGATCAATCGCAGCTACGGCATGATGGCCTCGCATTACGGCGTCGGCGTGCTGCCGGCCCGTGTCCGCAAGCCGCGCGACAAGGCAAAGGTTGAGAACGGGGTTCGTTTCGCGCAGAGCGCCATCCTGGGCCGCTTGCGCAACCAGATATTCTTCTCGCTGGCCGAGGCCAATGCCGCGATCAGCGAAGCCGTCGACCGGATCAACGACCATGTCATCCGACGCCTCGGCGTCACCCGCCGCCATCTATTCGAGACCGTCGAGCGACCAGCCCTGGCGGCGCTGCCCGAGGATTACGAGTTCGCCGAGTGGCGTCTGGCTCGCGCCGGCGTCGATTACCATGTCGAGTATGACGGCTATTTCTACTCCGTTCCCCACGGCCTGATCCGGGAGCAGGTCGATCTGCGGGCCACCAGCCGCACGATCGAGGTCTTCCATCGTGGCCAGCGGGTCGCCGCGCACCAGCGTCGCTATGGCGGACGTCGGCACGGCACCAACCCCGACCATATGCCGAGCTCGCACCGGCGCTATGCCGACTGGAGCCCGGAACGGCTCCGGCGCTGGGCCGCGACGGTCGGCCCGAGCACGGAGGGCCTGGTCATCGCCATCCTGGCCAACCGCCCGCATCCCGAGCACGGCTTCAGAACCTGTCTCGGCGTGCTGCGGCTGTTCCGCGATCTCAGGCCGTCCCAGGCCGAAGCCGTCTCCGCGCGCGCCCTCGAGATCGGCGCGTTCGCCTACCGCGCTGTCGCCGCCATCGCTGCCAGGCAGGCCGCGGCGGCGACCAGGCCCCCCACCGAACCCGCCGCCATCATCGAGCACAGCAATCTGCGCGGCCCCGGCTACTTCCACTGACCAGGAGACGTCCATCATGTTGATCCATCCCACCATGACCTTGCTCGCCGAGCTCGGTCTGCACGGCATGGCCAAGGGCTTCCAGGAGCTCCAGACCCAGCCCGAAAGCCGCGCCCTCGAACATCCCGACTGGCTCGCCCTCCTGCTCGAACGCGAGAGCACGATGCGCCGTCAGAAGCGCTTCGAGAACCGCGCTCGCGCCGCTGCCCTGCGCCACAACGCCAGCATCGAGGATGTCGACTTCAAGGCGTCGCGCGGCCTCGACCGTGGACTCTTCCTCAGCCTCGCCGGCGGAGACTGGATCCGCCAGCATCGTAGCTTGTTGATCACCGGCCCGGCCGGCGTCGGCAAGAGTTGGCTCGCCTGCGCCCTTGGACACAAAGCCTGCCGCGACGATGTCTCCGTCGCCTATCACCGCGCCCCGAGGCTCTTCGCCACCCTGGCCCAGGCCCGTGACGAAGGCCGTTACGCCCGCCTGCTCAAGGCCCTCGCCAGGGTCGAACTCCTGATCATCGATGATTGGGGGCCAGAGAAGCTCGACGACACACAGCGACGCGACCTCCTCGAACTCATCGAGGATCGCTACGAGCGTCGTGCCACCATCATCACCAGCCAAATCCCCGTGGATCGCTGGTACGAAATTATCGGGAATCCCACCATCGCCGACGCGATCATGGATCGCATCGCCCACAATGCGTATCGCATCGAACTCGCCGGCGAGAGCCTGAGAAAGCGCCAACCGGAGCCGCCCGCAGCGGCTCCGGCTTGACCGGAAGCACCAATCACGACATCCAGAAACACGACCCAGAACCAACGCCCGCCCTGGCCGGATAATTGTCGGAATCCCGACCGGTTAATTCTCGGAACAGTGGCCGGTTAATTATTGGATTACCCGGCCGGTCGCGTCGGAATCCGCACCAACGCGTCGCGTGCTGATAACCCTAAGCCTCCTCATGGGCTTTGGTGCCATCTCGACAGACCTCTATCTGCCGGCGATGCCGACGATTGGCCAGGCGCTCAAAGCCGATGCGGGGAGTATCGAACTAACGATCAGCGGGTTCCTGGTAGGCTTTAGTGTTGGCCAGCTGATTTGGGGGCCGATCAGCGACAAATATGGCCGCAGAGTGCCAATCGCGGCCGGCATCGCGCTATTCATCCTCGGCTCTGCGGGCTGTGCGATGGCGCAAAGCGCGAGTGCCATGATCGCTTGGCGGATCGTACAAGCTGTTGGGGCTTGTGCTGGAGTGGCGCTAGGCCGTGCAATGGTTCGCGACCTCTATGAGGGGGCGCGAGCAGCTCGGATGCTCTCGATTCTGATAACCGTCATGTCCATCGCGCCGCTGCTGGGTCCACTGCTCGGCGGGCAAATCCTCGCGACGGCGGGCTGGCGGGCAATCTTCTGGCTTCTTGTCGCGGTTGGCTTTGGGACGCTGGTTCTCGTCGCAACTCTCCCGGAAACCCTTCCGGAGCGAAATCGAAATCGCGACCTGCTTGTGCGGGCTCTCGTAAGATACGGCGAATTGCTCGGTCGACAGCGATTGCTCGGATATGCGGGGGTGGGTGCCTTCTTTTATGCGGGCGCGTTTGCCTTCATCGCAGGTTCGCCCTTCGCCTACATCACCTACCACCAAGTTCCGGCTTCGCTTTACGGTGCGC
>JAVTWI010000024.1:0-3383 GCA_032229845.1 Rhabdaerophilum sp. | reverse complement strand
GTCTGGTCGGTGACGCCGGCGCTGCACACGCCGCTGATGTCGGTCACCAACGCCATCTCCTCGGTCATCGTCGTCGGCGCGCTGCTCGCGGTTGGCGTGCCGTTGATGTCGGAAGGCACCGGCTGGGCGCGCGGCTTCGGCTTCCTCGGGCTGGTGCTGGCGAGCGTCAACATCTTCGGCGGGTTCCTCGTCACCCAGCGCATGCTGGCGATGTACAAGAAGAAGGGCTGAGCCGATGAACGCCAATCTCGCCAACCTTCTCTATCTCGTCTCCGGCGTCCTGTTCATTCTCGCGCTGCGCGGGCTCTCGCATCCCTCGACCTCGCGGCAGGGCAACATGTTCGGCATGGTCGGCATGGGCATCGCCGGCGTGACCACGCTGCTGCTCGCGCCGCCATCCGGCTTTTCCGGCTGGGCACTGGCTTTCCTCGGCCTCGGCATCGGCGGCGGCTTCGGCGCCTACATGGCGAAGAAGGTCGAGATGACCAAGATGCCGCAGTTGGTGGCGTTCTTCCACGCGCTCGTCGGCCTCTCGGCGGTGTTCGTCGCCGCTGCCGCGCTCTACGCGCCGCAGGCCTTCGGCATCGAGATCGCCGGCAAGATCAAGGGTGGCTCGCTGTTCGAGATGGCGCTCGGCGTCGCGATCGGTGCCATCACCTTCACCGGTTCGGTCATCGCCTTCCTCAAGCTTGACGGGCGCATGAGCGGCAAGCCGATCATGCTGCCGCAGCGCCATGCCATCAACATCGCGCTCGGTGTGCTGCTGGTGGTGCT
Source organism: Rhabdaerophilum sp. (assembly GCA_032229845.1). Classification (GTDB taxonomy): domain Bacteria; phylum Pseudomonadota; class Alphaproteobacteria; order Rhizobiales; family Beijerinckiaceae; genus Rhabdaerophilum. The sequence goes on along the minus strand of JAVTWI010000024.1, from coordinate 2,609 downwards.
GATCGGCATCTTCATCGGCACGCAGAGCAAGGTCGTGTTCTGGCTGGTGACGCTGGTTGCGCTGGCGCTCGGCGTGCTGCTCATCATCCCGATCGGCGGCGCGGACATGCCGGTCGTCGTCTCGATGCTCAACTCCTATTCGGGCTGGGCGGCTGCCGGCATCGGCTTCACGCTCGGCAACCTCGCGCTCATCATTACCGGCGCGCTGGTCGGCTCCTCCGGCGCGATCCTGTCCTACATCATGTGCAAGGGCATGAACCGCTCGTTCTTCTCCGTGATCCTCGGCGGTTTCGGCGGCGACACCGCTGCCGCAGCCGGCGGCGCCAAGGAGAATCGCCCGGTCAAGCAGGGCTCGGCGGATGACGCGGCCTTCATCATGAAGAATGCCTCCAAGGTCATCATCGTTCCGGGTTACGGCATGGCGCAGGCGCAGGCGCAACACGCCCTGCGCGAGATGGCCGATACGCTCAAGAAGGAGGGCGTCGAGGTCAAATACGCGATCCATCCGGTCGCGGGCCGCATGCCGGGCCACATGAACGTGCTGCTGGCCGAGGCCAACGTGCCGTATGACGAGGTTTTCGAACTCGAGGACATCAACAACGAGTTCGCGCAGGCCGACGTCGCCTTCGTCATCGGCGCCAACGACGTCACCAATCCCGCCGCCAAGACCGATCCGCAGTCGCCGATCTTCGGCATGCCGATTCTCGACGTCGAGAAGGCCAAGACCGTGCTGTTCATCAAGCGCGGCATGGGTTCGGGCTACGCGGGCGTCGAGAACGAGCTGTTCTTCATGGACAACACCATGATGCTCTTCGGCGACGCTAAGAAGATGACCGAGGAGATCGTCAAGGGCCTCGCCCACTGACATCTTCCGCACTTGCGCTATATCCTACGGGCGCCGGTCGAATGATCGGCGCCCGCTTCGTTTCGGAGGCTCGAAGGACTTGCCGCTTTCCAGAGCGCTGCGCATTGCCCGATGGCCTCTCGCGCTGTTGGCCGTTCTCTATCTCGCGGCGGCCGGCTACATGGCCGCCAACCAGCGCGGCTTCCTCTACAAGGTCGCGCCGACCTGGATCGCGCCGGAAACGCAGGACATCCCGCGCGCGAAAAGCTACACGCTGACGATGGCCGACGGCGTCACCCTGCGCGGCTGGCGCATCCCGCCTGCTGGCGGGAACGCGCTCACCTTCCTCTATTTTCACGGCAATGCGAACGGGCTCGACCGCCGTGCCGGCCGCTTCCGGCTGATGACGGCGGATGGCTCGGGCCTCGTCGCGCTTTCCTATCGCGGCTATGGCGGTTCCGGCGGTGCTCCCTCCGAGGCGGCCCTGCTCTCGGATGCCCGGACGATCTACGCCGAACTGACGAAATCCACCCCCGAAAGCCGCATCGTGCTGTTCGGCGAATCCCTCGGTTCGGGCATCGCGCTCGATCTCGCGCGGCAGGTGAATGCCCGCGCCGTCATCCTCGACAGCCCCTATCTCTCGGTGCTGGCGCGCGGGCAGGAGAGCTACCCCTGGCTGCCGGTCTCGCTGCTGCTGGTCGATCAGTTCCGCTCGGATCTCAAGATCGCCGCGGTCCCCTCACCGATCTTCATTATGCACGGAGCGGCCGACCGCACGGTCCCGCCGACGGATTCGGAGAAGCTGGCCGCACTTGGCCGGCCCGGAAACGTCACCCGCAAGCTCTACCCCAGAGAGCCGCACGTGGTGCCCTACGACAGGGGACCGAACATCGACATTCCGGCTTTCCTGAGCCGGATCGCGCGGCAGTAGGGCGCGATCAGAACAGCCCGCCGCGCGAACCGGAAAGGCCCTGCTTGGCGATCCGGTTCGAACCGTCGATCACCAGCGCGCGCTGGAAGCTTTCCTGCGCCTCTGTCTTCTTCCCGACCCGGTCCAGCGCGACGCCGCGAAGAGCCCATGTGTCGGCGCTCTTGTTGTCGACATTGAGCGCGGAATTGAAATCCTCGACCGCCGCGTCGAACTTGCCGACCGCGATCAGGCTCTGGCCGCGTGCCTGATAGGGCGGCGCCACATAGGGGTTGCGATCGATCGCGGCGTCGAAATCGCTGATCGCGAGCGCATGCTGGCCCTGGGCCTGATAGACGAGACCGCGACCGTGATAGGCCTCGGCTCCCGCCGGATTGAGCTGCACCACGCGGCCGAGATCGGCGATCGCCTCGGCGAGGTTGCCCTGCGTCCGGTAGAGATTGCCGCGGCCGAGATACGCCGGGTGATAGTTGGCGTCGGCCGTGATGGCGCGATTGAAATCGGCGAGCGCCGCGTCGTTCCGCCCGATCTGGCGGAAGGCGAGCGCGCGATTGTTGTAGGCCGCCGCGTAATTCGGGTTCAGCTGCACCGCCTTGTTGAAATCGGCGATCGCGTCCTGAAACTTGCCGGAGCGGGCATAGGCGGCGCCGCGTGTGTTATAGGCCTGCGGATCGCTCGGATTGGCGCGGATCACCTCGGAGAGCGAGCCGATATTGGTCGCGGCCGCCTGGCTGTTCGCGGCGTCGTCGACCTCGGCGATGCCGGTGGGATTGAGGCTGCTCACCGTCTCACAGGCGGCGAGAGCGCTGGCGAGAACCGCCACCAACACGACGGGTT
>JAVTWI010000023.1:0-3398 GCA_032229845.1 Rhabdaerophilum sp. | reverse complement strand
GCGCCGCCGCAGGCATCCAGCGTCAGCGCCACGTCCTGCGCATGCGCCGGGCTGGTAACGTCGAGCCGCTGATGCGGTTCGAACGGCGGCGCGCTGTCGGATGCCGCGCACATGCCGGCCGGCAGGAGCAAGGCCAGCGTCAGGAGGGCAATGCGCAGCCCGGGCAAGGCGCCGGCATTCACGGATTTCATGGATTTCAAGGGTTCGTGATCGCGAAGACCATGTCGCCGACGAAGCGCTTGAACGACTCGTTCTCGACGAACTGTTTGTAGAACTGCGTGAAGTCCTTCATGGAACCCTGAGCGGCCTTGCCGAGCGCCTGATCGTGGGCAAGGCGGGCGGTATGCGGGGTATTCGCCTTCGCGTTCTGAAAGGCGGCGTCGGCCGCCACCTTGGGGGCGATGTCGTCGCGGATGTGTTTGAAGATGCGGTCCGAGTCCACGAAGGTCGTGCCGAACTGTTCATTGAAGGTCTTCAGGATGTTGCTCAGCCGATCCATCTCCGGTTCAGGCTTGTGGCCGCGCGCATCGGTGGGCACCGGCTCGATCTCGGCATCCTGGTCCGCGAGCGCGATGTTCATGGCCGCCTTCTTCTCGACGCGGTAGCTGTCCATGTCGATCGCGTCGAGGATGCCCCTGGCGAGATCTTCCTCCTGCGGCGCCGGCAGCTTGGGCGTCAACAGGTCGAGGAAGATCGACAGCTTCTCCCATTCCGCGTTGCTGTAAGGAATCACCGACGAAAGGAAGGCGTAGGTGCGGCAGAACACCCGCGCCTTGCCCTTGAAGTCGACCTGCCCATCCTCGTCGAGCGCGTCCACATAGACGGCCACGCACGCATCGAGGATCGGGTCCAGCTTGTCGCGGTCGGCGCCATCGAGAAACATCGCCACCACCTGCCGCACCTGCTCCGGCGAGTAGACCTGCGCCGCGTCCAGCGCCGCCTTCAGGTCGTGCAGCCTGTTCGGATCGGTCTCGTCGGCCAGCAGCGTCGTGCGGTAGTAGTCCTGGAAGGCGTAAGTGATCGCCTCGCTGTTGTTCTGGAAATCGAGCACGAAGCAGTCGTGCTTCTGCGGGTGCCCGCGGTTGAGCCGCGACAGCGTCTGCACCGCCTTGATGCCGGCGAGCAGCTTGTCCACGTACATCGTGTGGAGCAGTGGTTCGTCATAGCCGGTCTGGAACTTGTCGGCGCAGATCAGGAAGCGGTAGGGGTCGGTCTGGATCTTGCGTGCGATGTCGCTGCTCGCGAAGCCGTTGAGCGACGCCTCGCTCACCTTCGCTCCGCCGTACTCGTGCTCGCCCGAGAAGGCGACGATCGCCTGGTAGGGGCTCTTGCGCTCGCGCAGATACGCCTGGAAGGCGTGGAAGTACTGGATCGCCCGCTCGATGCCGCTGGTGATCACCATCGCCCGCGCCTGCCCGCCGATCTTCCCGGCCGCCAGCACCTGCGCGTGGAAGTGGTCCACCATGATCTCGGCCTTCAGGCGGATCGCGTGCTCGTGGCTCTCGACGTAGCGGCGCAGCTTCTTGTTCGCCTTGCGGGTATCGAACTCCGGGTCGTCCTCGCTCTTCCTGACCAGCCTGTAGTAGCTGTCCACCGGCGTGTAGGCCTTGAGCACGTCGAGGATGAAGCCCTCCTCGATCGCCTGCTTCATGGTGTAGCTGTGGAAGGGCCGATGCCTGACGCGCCCTTCAGGGTCGGGCGGCAACGGCTCGCCGAACATCTCAAGCGTCTTGTTCTTCGGTGTCGCCGTGAAGGCGAAGTAGCTGGCATTGGCCAGCATCTTGCGCGCCGCCATGCGCTTTTCGAGCGCCGCGTTCACCGTGTCCTCGGGGTCGGGCCCCGCGTCGTCGTCTTCCCCCGGTGCGCCGAGCGCCTGGCTCATCGCTGCCGAGGTCTTGCCGCCCTGGCTCGAATGCGCCTCGTCGATGATGATGGCGAAGGTCCTGCCGCTCTCGGTGGCGATCTCGTCGAGGATGAAGGGGAATTTCTGCACCGTCGAGACGATGATCTTCCGGCCTTGTTCGATGAAGCGGCGCAGGTCGCCCGAGCGCTCGGCGTGCCCCACGGTCGCGCCGACCTGCATGAACTGCTTGATCGTCGTCTGGATCTGGTCGTCGAGCAGGCGCCGGTCGGTCACCACGATCACCGAGTCGAAGACCTCCCGGTTTGCCTGATTCGCCTGATCGGTCTGATCGCCGTCCCGCTGCAGGCCGATGAGCTGGTGCGCCAGCCAGGCGATCGAATTCGACTTGCCGCTGCCCGCCGAGTGCTGGATCAGGTAGCGCTTGCCCGCCCCATGGGCGCGCACATCGGCCAGCGCCTGGCGCACGACGCCGAGCTGGTGATAGCGCGGCCAGACCTGCCGGCGCTTCTTCCTGCCCGTGCGCGGATCCTTCTCCTCGACGATCTGCGCGTAGTTCTCGAGGATATCCGTCAGACCCGCCGGGGTGAGCACCTCCTTCCAGAGGTAGTCGGTCTTCAGGCCGTGCGGGTTGGGCGGGTTGCCGGCGCCGTCGTGGTAGCCCTTGTTGAAGGGCAGGAACCACGAGCCCCTGCCGCGCAACTCGGTGCACATTCGTACCTCGCTCTCGTCGACCGCGAAGTGCACCGCACAGCGGCCGAACTCGAACAGCCGTTCGCGCGGATTGCGGTCGCGCCGGTACTGCTCGACGGCATCCTCGACCGTCTGTTTGGTGAGACTGTTCTTCAGCTCGAAAGTGGCGATCGGCAGGCCGTTGATGAACAGGCACAGGTCGAGCGCGCGGCGCGTCTCGTCGATGCTGTAGGCGAGCTGGCGCGTGATCGAGAAGCGGTTCTGCGCGTGCCGCGCCTCGGCCCGGGCGTTGCCTTTCGATGCCGTGCCGTAGAACAGGTCGAAGTGCAGCGGCCCGTGCGCCACGCCCTTGCGCAGCACGTCGATGACGCCGCGTTTGCCGATCTCGGCAGAAAGGCGGGCGAGGAACTTGAGGCGGTTGATGTCCCTGGCGTCGTTCGCTTCGGCTAGCGCCAGCTTCTTGAAGACGTCGGGCTGGGTGGCGCGCAGGAAGGCGAAGAGCTGCGGCACGTCGAGCGCGTGCGCGCGGTCGTAGTCCCGCGCGCTGCCGGCGATGTAGCCGGTGCCGCCATAAGGTGCCTGTGGCCGAGCGACACTGTTGGGCGTAACGGCTAAGCCATCCACGCCGGTCATGTGGCGCATGATCAGCGTTTCGAGGCCTTTTTCGCTGGTGTCGGTGGGCATGGCGTTACAGCTTCACCTTCAGGATGCGATCAACACGAACGAAGCTGGGCAAGTGCTGCTTCAATACAGCGGGGTCGAGCTTCGCCAGCAACTCGAAGGATCGCTTGCCCTTGCTGTAGGCGTTTGAGCAATTGCGGGACGCGTGGACCAGCTTGTCGTA
>JAVTWI010000022.1:0-3401 GCA_032229845.1 Rhabdaerophilum sp. | reverse complement strand
CACCATCCGTTCGGCCTTAGCGTACGATTTGGCACTGCTCTTGTTCCGACCCCATTCTGAGACGGTCTGAAACGAGACGGCAATGCCGCGCTCGGCAAGCAGGTCTTCGATATCGCGCAGGCTCAGCGGGAACCGGTAATAGAGCCATACCGCATGCGCGATGATCTCGGCTGGAAAGCGGTGGCGTTTGTATCGGGCGGACGCATCGTCAGTCATGCCGATAGACTATTGCCTCGATCCGCACCAGCCGGTTAAGGCGACGCCTCCCGTCGGCCTGGTGCTGGAAGCCACCGCGCGGATAGACGGCGCCCCAGAGGTTCATGGAGGTCCGGGAGCCGATCTCGCGCCGCCCGGGGATCAGCGATTCCGGATAGACTGCTTCCGGCAGATTGTAGCGCCAGGCGACGGTATCGAGCGTCGAGAGGAAGTAGGGGATCAACGGCTTTCCGGCGCCTTCGCAGGCATAGCCGAGGCTGCCGGCGAAACCGCTAAACACCGCACCGGCCGGATGTCCAGTGACGTCGGCGTTCTTGAACTTCTGGAGGTTGTTCTCGTACTGCTCGCTGGTCGTGCCGTCGCCGCCGCTCAGCGCAGTCGGGTTGGCGATGCTCATCAGCCGAACCTCGACCCACGGGTTCTCGCCGGTGTTGGCATAGCTGGAGACCACGGCATCCGGCACGTAGTGGCGGATCTTGACGGAGGTGCGGACCGAGCAGCCGAAGAAGCCGCATCTCAGCCAGTAGCAGATGCCGACCACACGGTATTCGAGGCAATCCGGCGAGAGGGCCGACGCGGCGATCGTGGCGGTATCGAGCGCGGCGGCCGAGGTAGCGCAGGACAGCATGAGCCCGGCGATACCGGCGCGCAGACGGTTCGAGAGCTTCATTCCCGCTCCCTCCGATATGCCTCGATGCGCGCCACGGCCTTGGCGACGTCCGGCTCGCCATAGACGATATAACGACGATCGACGACGACGGCGGGCAAGGTTGTAATGCCGAGGCTCCAGGCGTCGGCAATTCCTTGCCAAGCGGTGGCAAGTTCACGCTGAAGCGCCTGTCCACCTGCCTGCAATCGCTGCCGTGCGATGGTTTCAGCACGATCCTGATTGGCAGGCAGATTGGCCGACAGCCGCTCCTCGATCGCGCCGGCGTCATCGAGATAAACCACCGTCGCGTCCGCCGGCGCAGATATCGGGATCGCTCGCGCTGTAAAGACCTTGACCTCCGCGGCACTGGCCGCATCCATCGCGATCGCGCCGAGCAGTGGGCCGAGGATCGCGACCGCAAACGAGTTCGGCCGGAATAGGAAAGGAAGCGGATGAGGCATTGCGTGCTCCGGGAAACGGGTCTTCGTTCTGGAGCGTCGAACCTGATCCCGAACGGGCCGCCGGGTCAGTCAACAATCGGAATGCCGAACGAACCGCTTTCTGGTGCCGCAACGGTATGTGCGAGCAGGTTGCGTGTCAGTACCGAAAATGGTACTGTTCTGCCAACTTCACGTATCGATATGGGGTGTCTCTCATGAACAATATCGTCACCGTCGGCGAGATCAAGCGACGCGGAATGGCCGCGATCGAAGAAGGCTTGCGGCACGGTCCCGTGCGAATCGTCAAGCGCAACAAGTCGGCCGCTGTCGTGCTTTCGGAGGAGGAGTATCTGCGCCTCACCGGGGAGCAGCCAGTTGGCCGGCCGCGCGTGACGGCTCTGCAATGGCTGCTGTCGCAGCCGGCCGCTGGCAAGCGCGAGAAGGCGGAGATTGACGCAGAGCTGACGCAAGAGCGCGCTTGGTGATCGCATTTTTCGATGCCAGTGCCCTGATTTATCTGATCGAGGGCAACGAGCCGCTCGCAAGCCGTGTGCGAGAACAGTTGGCGACGCTGTCGCAGGCGCATCCCGATATGGGCGCCGCGGTCAGCCGGCTGTCCTGGCTTGAATGCCGCGTGAGGCCGATGAAACATGACGACACTGCTGTGCTGGCGATGTTCGATGCGTTTTTCTCGCGGCCGGATCTCATCTGGGTGGAACTGGACCGGGAGGTCGTGGAACTGGCGACAGCCATCCGCGTTCGGCACGGACTTCGCACGCCGGACGCCTTGCAGGCCGCCAGTTGCCTGCAACTGGGGCCGGACCATTTGCTGCTGACAGGCGACGCCTCGTTTCAGCGCGTTCACGGCCTTAATGTTGCATTGCTCGCCTGATGTTCAGATGATGATCAAGAGCGAAGATGCTGGCTTTCTATCGAGAATGAACAGGCCGCCCTTCGTCAACCCTGCTCTCCCTTCATCCCGCTGCGAGGAAGGAGAATCCGGAACCGGGCCTTTGACCGCCTGCGGATTGTCGTAGGCTTTTCTGAACTTTCAGGAGTGTCTTATAGGCACAAGCTACGAGCGTTTGCCGCCATACGATGGCGACACCGTTCACCGTGCTTCGTAACTTCTCAGGTTGCGCTGTGCCGTCATACCGTTTTGTCAACGGACCGGGCCAGCTTTCGAGTCGACCACGGCGAGGCACCGAACTCCATGCGGAAGCTCTTGCCGATATGCGACAGGTCGTTAAACCTCCGTGCCATGGCAATGTCCATGATCGAGTCGCCAGACTGGTCGGCTTCCAGCGCCTTCCTGCACCGAGCCAGGGGATGCTTCAGAATTCATCGAGGCCTGGAACGCTTTTGGCGGCACCGCCGTCGAACTGCTGTTCAAGGAGCAGCTTCCCAACGCGACGTCTTCCATCATGGCATGACATTAACCAGAGTCCAAGCTGTCCTGTAAGATCAGTGGCCGTGTCGACGGCATCGATACTTATGCCGGTTAACCCGCCTTCCGCCACAGGTGGTCAAGGACTTTGCGCTCGAAGACTACAAGCTGCAAATTTCTAGCGAGGCAGATATGCTGACGACAAGCGACCTCGCTATCCGCGAGCAGGATTATTGTCATTTCTCACTGATGTCTTCGGCAAACACCCTTGTTCTTTTGGGTGCATGGAGCCAAAGTTTGCTTCAGCAGCACTGTGACTGGTTGCATTTTTTGGGCGAATTGCCAGATACAATTCCAGGATCAAGCAAGATCGGACGCAAACTAGGCGCCGACCGCTTCGGGATAGGGCATCGCGGCAACCGCAGTCACTAGGCACGCCAGCGTTGACCATGCGGTGATGATCGGCTCAAGATAGCACCAGCTCAAGAGGATGCCAGTCAGGCCGACGCCCATCGATACCGACTAGACCCATGAGGCGGTCAGCTCCGGGCTCAGACCGGCGAGGCCCGCGGCGTGCAGCACGAGGATGAACGTGCCGCCATAATTGACGATGACCGAGATCAGGCCCGCGACTACTGGATGGGTGAGATCGTTCAGTCGAACGAAGTGGATGGTGAGGTCGACGGCATGATCCTGGCGGGTCTCCTGA
>JAVTWI010000021.1:0-3408 GCA_032229845.1 Rhabdaerophilum sp. | reverse complement strand
TTCGAGGAATTTTTCGAGCGTCATCGATTTGATGACAAGTTGGTGCGGGTTGTCCCAATCGCCCGCACCAAATCTCACGACATCTAGGGCGTCGTGGCGTCGGCCTTGATCACGCAACTGTACCTTCAGTCGATCGAAAAAGAATTCGATCAGATCAAGAAGGACGACTTCACCTTCAACCGGAACGTTGCAAAATTCAGGCAGCTGGCTCCCCTTGTCCGCCTCAGCGCTCACAACGCGAAAGAGGTCTGACTGATCACGCTTCTGCCAAGCGAGCCGCACAAGCGGTGCGCAAAGCGTGGCGTAGAGCTCGATATTGATCCCATTCTCCACTACAAGCCTGATCACCCCCAACGCCGCGCGCCGAAGCGCATAGGGGTCCTTGCTCCCGGTGGGTTTCTCGTCGATGGCCCAAAAGCCGACGAGCGTATCAAGCTTGTCGGCGAGCGCGACGGTGACGGAAACCGGGTCCTTCGGCACGCTGTCCGAGGGGCCGACGGGCTTGTAATGCTCTTCGCAAGCGGCGGCGACGGAAGGCGGCAGCCCGATCTGCCCGGCGTAGATGCGGCCCATGAAGCCCTGCACCTCGGGGAATTCGCCCACGACCTCGGTTTGCAGGTCGAGCTTGCAGATTTTCGCCGCGAGATCGACCTGCTCCGGGTCCGCCCCCGTGACCTCGCACAGTTCTTTAGCGAGTGCGCGGATGCGCGCGATGCGGTCATACTGGCTGCCGAGCTTCTCGTGGAAGGTGACGTTTTTGAACCGCTCCAGCCGCTTGAACTCGGGGTCTTCGCGCCAGACCTTCTTGTCGGTCTCCCAGAAGAATTTCGCATCCGAGAGGCGGGCACGGATCACGCGCTCGTTGCCGGCGATGATCGTCGCGCCGCCGTCCTTCGCCTCGATGTTGGCGGTGAGGAGGAAGCGGTTGGCGAGATTGCCGTCGGCCTTCTTCAACACGAAGCACTTCTGGTTGGCGCGGATCGTGGCGCGGATCACCTCGCCGGGCACATCGAGGAAGGCTTCCTCGAACGAACCCATCAGCACCACCGGCCACTCGACAAGGCCCGCGACCTCTTCGAGCAGACCTTCATCCTCGATCAACTCAAGCCCCTGCGCGAAGGCGAGGTTCCTCGCGTCGGCGCGGATGATCTCCTTGCGGCGGTCCGTATCGAGCACGACCTTGGCCGCTTCGAGCTTGCTCACGTAATCGTCGAACCGCTTTACGGTGAGGCCGACCGGCGCCATGAAGCGATGGCCGTGGGTGACATTGCCGGCCTTGAGCCCGTCGATCTCGAACGGAACAACCTCCGGCTCCTCGGTCTCAGGCCCGAAGGTCGCGACGATGCCACGCAGCGGCCGCACCCAGCGCAGGCTCGACGAGGAGACGCTCGCCGCGCCCCAGCGCATCGACTTCGGCCACGGGAAGGCGCGAATGGTGGCGGGGAGAATCTCGGCCAGCAGCTCGATGACCGGGCGGCCCTTCTTCTCGATCACCGCGACATAGAACTCGCCCTTCTTCGGGTCGCTCTCGATCTTCGCCTGCGAAATATCGGCGAGGCCGGACGCTTTCAGGAAGCCCTGGATCGCACCTTCGGGCGAGCCGACGCGCGGACCCTTGCGCTCCTCTTTCACATCCGGCTGGCGCGCCGGCAGGCCGACGATGTTGAGCGCGAGACGGCGCGGGGTCGCGAAAGCTTTCGCACCCTCGTAGGTGACGCCCGCGTCAACCAGTGCATTGGTGACAAGCCGCTGGAGATCCGCCGCCGCCTGCCGCTGCATGCGGGCCGGGATTTCCTCAGAGAACAATTCGAAAAGAAGATCAGGCATCGTATTGTCGCTTACTGCCCCTTTGCGCCGGCTTCGAGAAGCTTCGAGAACACCCAGCCATCATCGCCCGGCGCGGGGTTTTCGATGTCGTCGATCTTCCACGCGCCCTTTTCGAAAACCATCGAATAGAAAAGCGTGGTCGCGTTCTTGCTGGTCTTGAACTGCCGGAAGGTTGCGACGACGCGCGCGGCACCTGCACCGCGCGGCTCCGTTACCAGCTTGAGCGTCTTCTGGTAATCGTCGTCGGCATCCTGCCCCGACATCGCCGGCGAGAAATCGAGGCCGGCAACCGGCTCGTTCAGTTCCTCGCTTTTCTTGCGGGCGGCGGCGTAAAGCGCGGCGAGGCGCGCGGAATAGAGGGCGGTCTCCGTCTCCGGCTTGGCGTTGTAGAACGCCTTCACCGCCGCGGCCGGGTCCATCCCCTTCTGCTGCGCGCGGGCGGGAATGGCCAATGCCGCCACGGCAAGGGCGATAAAGGCTCGACGTTCCATCATGCGCCTCCCGCTTCGGTTTTCACCCACGCCGCGCCGCAGGCCTTCGCCAGCTCGCGCACGCGCAAGATGTAGCTCTGCCGTTCCGTCACCGAAATCACGCCGCGCGCATCAAGCAGGTTGAACGCGTGCGACGCCTTGATGCACTGGTCATAGGCCGGCAGCACCTGAAGATGACGCGCGTCACCGCGATCACCGGCCTTCAGCAGGGCCTGACATTCCTTCTCGGCCTCGGCGAAGTTGCGGAACAGCTTCTCGGTATCGGCGTATTCGAAGTTGTGGCGGGAATATTCTTCCTCGGCTTGTCTGAACACGTCGCCGTAAGTGACCTTCGCGTCGCCTTCGAGGCCATTGAAATTGAGCTCGAAGCCGTTGTCGACGCCCTGCAGATACATCGCGAGACGTTCGAGGCCGTAGGTGAGTTCACCCGCGACCGGCGCGCATTCCTGCCCCGCGACCTGCTGGAAATAGGTAAACTGGCTCACTTCCATGCCGTCGCACCAGCACTCCCAGCCGAGGCCCCAGGCGCCCAGCGTCGGGCTTTCCCAGTCGTCCTCGACAAAGCGCAGATCGTGCACCGCCGGGTCGATGCCGATCGCGTAGAGGCTTTCGAGATAGAGGCCCTGCAGGTCCGGCGGCGAGGGCTTCAGGATCACCTGAAACTGATAATAGTGCTGGAAGCGGTTGGGATTCTCGCCGTAGCGGCCGTCCTTCGGGCGGCGCGAGGGCTGGACATAGGCCGCGTTCCAGCGCTTCGGCCCGAGGGCGCGCAGGGTCGTCGCCGGATGGAAGGTGCCGGCGCCCACTTCCATGTCGTAGGGCTGGAGGATGACGCAGCCCTTCTCGGCCCAGAAGTTCTGGAGGGTCAGGATCAGGCCCTGAAACGAACGGTCGGGGCGAAGGTGATCGGGCAGGGTCACGGGCGGCTCTTGCATGGTCGAAAACGTGCACGGTCGAAAACTCGCGCCACGCTTAGCCGAGCGTAGGGTGGCCGCCAAGCCTTTCCTTCGTCAGAACCGGCAGACGAGGTCGTTAACGGGAGGTTTAACAGCCTGTGCGGCGCCACACGGCGATGGCGGGCGAGGTCGGG
>JAVTWI010000020.1:0-3424 GCA_032229845.1 Rhabdaerophilum sp. | reverse complement strand
GTCCAAAGGCGTTTTTAAGATCACTTAGGATCGAGGTGGCCGGGGTCATCCCGGCCTTTTCTCACCAGCTCCCCACGTTCGGCGCGCTGGCCCAGGGCTCGGCGATGGGCAGGTTATCGCCCTTCTGGAGAAGCTCGATCGAAATGCCATCCGGCGATTTCACGAATGCCATGCGGCCTTCGCGCGGCGGGCGGTGGATCGTGTAGCCGGCGGCCGCGATCTTCGCGCAGGTGTCGTAGATGTTGTCGACCCGGTAGGCGAGGTGGCCGAAGTTGCGCCCGCCCTTGTATTCCTCGTCATCCCAGTTGAACGTGAGTTCGAGTTCCTTGGTGCGGGTGGCGCTGGCCTCGGCGGCATCCTCGGGCGTCGCGAGGAAAATCAGCGTGAACCGGCCCTTCTCGTTCTCGATCCGCCGGGTTTCAACCAGTCCGAGCGCGCCGCAATAGAACTTGAGGCTTTCCTCGATGTTGCGGATGCGGACCATCGTGTGAAGATATTGCATGGCTTTTCCTTGCTGCGGTTCGTGGCGGCGGCAAGCCTGCCCCTTGCCTCCGCAAACTTGTATGGTAGACCTCTCCAGCAACATAGTCCGGTCCCCGCTCCGAGCAAGGCGTTCCAAGCAGTTCATCCCATGACAGCCCTTCCGCGTTTCTCTCCGCTGCTCGGCGCTGCCCGCGTCATTCCCGTGCTGACGATCGAGGACGCCGCGCAGGCGGTGCCGCTGGCGCGGGCGCTGGCTGCCGGCGGGATCGAGGTCATCGAGGTCACGCTCCGCACCGATGCCGCGCTCAAGGCCTGCGAGGCGATCGCGCATCACTGCCCGGACGTCGTGCTCGGCGTCGGCACGATCCTGACGCCCTCGCAGGTCAACGAGGCGCGCGATGCCGGCGCGAAATTCCTCGTCACGCCCGGAACGACGGAAAAGCTCGCCCGCGCCGTCGCGGAGAGCGGTCTCGCGGCCTTACCGGGCGCCGGCACCATTTCGGAAATGGTCGCGCTGCTCGAAATGGGCTTTCACGAACTGAAGTTTTTCCCGGCCGAGGCGGCCGGCGGGGTGAATTACCTCAAGTCCGTTGCGGGGCCGCTCGCCGATCTCCGCTTCTGCCCGACCGGCGGCATCGGCCCCGCCAACGCGGAAACCTATCTCGGCCTGCCGAACGTCCTGTGCGTCGGCGGCACCTGGCTGACCCCGAAGGCCGCGGTCGCAAGCGGGGACTGGGCCGAGATTACACGGGTTTCGCGCGAGGCGGCGGCGCTCGGCCGGGCTTGAGGCAAAAAATCGGCGATATCGTGCCGAACTTGTCGTGGATATTCTCCGCAAGCCGGAATCCCGCCCGCTTTTTGGGATTGCCGTCCGCCCGGCATTGAATGCTATGGTTAACACCAGATGAAAGATTCGTCGGGTTGTTCCCGGCGGACGGGGGAGGGGCCCTCGTTCGTCTGGCAATCCGGGTGGTTTCAGAGCGGGCCAAGAGTAACAATGGGTGACGAATACGGCGCCAAAGGGTTTGGCAATCGCTTCATGGTTCCGGGACCGGCCTCCGCGACCGATCAGCGGCAGGACGATCAGCCGTTGGACCTCGTCGAGATCAGCGGCCACATCAAGTGGTTCGATGTCTCGAAGGGGTTCGGCTTCATCGTTCCCGACAATGGTCTGCCGGATATCCTGCTGCATGTGAGTTGCCTGCGGCGCGACGGCTATCAGTCGGCGCCGGAGGGCGCGCGCATCACCTGCGAGGTGATCGAGCGCCAGCGCGGCTATCAGGCCTTCCGCATCCTCTCGATGGATGTCTCGACCGCGACGCACCCCTCCCAGCTTCCGCCCGCACGCACGCACGTCCAGGTGACGCCGCAGGGCGGGTTCGAGCCGGTCAAGGTGAAGTGGTTCAATCGCCTGCGCGGCTTCGGCTTCGTAACGCGCGGCGACGGCACCGAGGACATCTTCGTCCACATGGAAACCCTGCGCCGTACCGGCATCACCGAGTTGACGCCGGGCGAAACGGTTCTCGTGCGTTTCGGCAACGGCCCCAAGGGGCTGATGGCCGCTGAAGTCCGGCTTCCAGAATCAGGTAATCCGCCAAGTTCCCACTGATGCAGCCCCGGGGCTGACAGAGCATGACAGAAAAAAAAGAGCCTGAACAAAAACAGGGCCGATCCTTCCTGACACCGGGACGCCTGATTATTGCTGCCATTGTGGTGGTGACGCTGATCGTTGTCGCGATTTCGCTGACGAGCAATCTCAGCCGGATGTATCAGGGCTGGGATGCCGTCTCGACCCATGGCGAACAGAAGGCGGTCGGCGCGCAGGCGAGGCTTGAGCGGCTTGAAGTCATCTCCGGCGATCTGCGGCATTCCTTCATGGTCGAGGTCGCGCGCACTGATCAGGATCGCGCCCGCGGCCTGATGTTCCGCCAGCAGATGCCGCAGGACCAGGGCATGCTGTTCGATTTCGAGCGCGACCAGATGGTCACGATGTGGATGAAGAACACCTATCTGTCGCTGGACATGGTGTTCATCTTCGCCGATGGCCGCATCCATCGGATCGAAAGCCGCACCGAGCCGGAATCCGAACGTACGATTTCCTCCGGCGTGCCGGTGCGCGCGGTGCTCGAACTCAACGCCAATGTCGCAAGCCGCCTCGGCCTGCGGCCGGGCGATCGCATCGTCCATCCTATGTTCAGGTGATGCGGCGCAAATGATCCGGCGCAAGTGACGCGGTGCTTGTCGCGCGGGCAGGGTCATGCTAGCCCGCCTGAAGTCGGGGCATAGCGCAGCCTGGTAGCGCGATAGTTTTGGGTACTATAGGTCGTAGGTTCGAATCCTGCTGCCCCGACCAGTATCCCGGATCGAGCGATCGAACCGGCGATTGACGGCAATCGGGCGGTTGGCCTTCGGCCAGAGCCCTATTGCAAAGAAAGGATTGGGGTTCGAATCCTGCTGCCCCGACCATGCCATGCAAGGAGACGTCGCCCGATGACCGCCCGGATTTCCCGCCCCGCGAAGAACGCCATGCAGTCCGGCACCGCCAAGAGCCGGCGTTGGCTGCTGGAATTCGTGCCGGCGGCGCAGCCGCGCTCGATCGAGCCGTTGATGGGTTGGACCAGCTCGGCCGATACGCTCTCCTCGCAGGTCAAGCTGTGGTTCGAGACCAAGGAAGAGGCGATCGCCTACGCCACCCGTAACGGCCTCGCCTACAAGGTCGAGGAGCCGAAGGACGCCTCGCGCCGCACGATGGCCTATTCCGACAATTTCAAGTCGGACCGCATTGGCACCTGGACGCACTGAGCCTTTCGCGGCGAATTCCGGCTTTCCTCGCGGCCTGCGACACGCTATCCGGGACGCGATCCGGCCCCTTAGCTCAGCTGGATAGAGCACGTGCCTTCTAAGCATGAGGTCGCTGGTTCGAATCCAGCAGGGGTCGCCA
>JAVTWI010000019.1:0-3426 GCA_032229845.1 Rhabdaerophilum sp. | reverse complement strand
CAATCGTCCCGATGTTGCAATGCGGCTTCGAACGTGAAAACTTTTCCTTGGCCATCGTGGCACTCCTGAATGTCAGCGCTGGGCGCCGGATTGTGTGGACGATGCGGGCGGACCCGCACCGGAATTAGGCGTATTTCGCGATCACCTCTTCCGCGACATTGCGCGGAACTTCGGCGTAATGGTCGAACACCATCGAGAACGAGGCGCGGCCCTGGCTGAACGAGCGCAGCGCGTTCACGTAGCCGAACATGTTCGCAAGCGGCACCATCGCATTGACGACGTTGGCGTTGCCGCGCATGTCCTGGCCCTGGATCTGGCCACGACGCGAGTTCAGGTCGCCGATGACCGAGCCGGTGTATTCCTCAGGCGACACGACCTCGACCTTCATGATCGGCTCGAGCAGCACCGCGCCGGCCTTCTGAAGCGCCTCGCGCAGACCCTGGCGGGCAGCGATTTCGAAGGCGATCGCCGAGGAGTCCACCTCGTGGTAGGCACCGTCCGTGAGGACGACCTTGACGTCCACCACCGGGAAGCCCGCGAGCGGACCCGAACCGATGACGCTTTCGAGGCCCTTCTCGACACCCGGAATATATTCCTTGGGCACCGAACCGCCGATGATCTTCGATTCGAACACGAAGCCGGCATTCGGCTCGCTCGGCTCGACTGTGAACTTGATGCGGGCGAACTGACCCGAACCACCCGACTGCTTCTTGTGGGTGTAGTCATGCTCGACCGAGCGGGTGATCGTCTCGCGATAGGCCACCTGCGGTGCGCCGACATTCACCTCGACCTTGTGGGTACGCTTGAGGATGTCGACCTTGATGTCGAGGTGAAGTTCGCCCATGCCCTTGATGATCGTCTGGCCGGACTCGACGTCGGTCGAGACGCGGAAGGACGGATCCTCGGCGGCAAGCTTGCCGAGCGCGATCGCCATCTTTTCCTGGTCGCCCTTGGTCTTGGGCTCGATCGCCATCTCGATGACCGGCTCCGGGAATTCCATACGCTCGAGCACAACCTGCTTGTTCGGGTCGCAGAGCGTATCGCCGGTGCGGCTGTCCTTGAGGCCGATCACGGCGATGATGTCGCCGGCATAGGCTTCCTTGATTTCTTCGCGGTTGTTCGCGTGCATCAGCAGCATGCGGCCGATGCGCTCCTTCTTCTCGCGCGTCGAATTGGCGAGCGACATGCCGGATTCGAGCTTGCCCGAGTAGATGCGGCAGAAGGTCAGGACGCCATAGGGATCGTCCATGATCTTGAAGGCCAGCAGCGCGAGCGGCTCGCTGTCGGACGACTTGCGCTCGACCTCTTCGCCGGTGTCGGCGTCAACGCCCTTGATCGCCGGGCGATCAAGCGGGTTCGGCAGGAAATCGACGACGGCGTCGAGCAGCGTCTGAACGCCCTTGTTCTTGAACGCCGAGCCGCAGAGCACCGGATAGAACGCACCGGTGAGAACGGCCTTGCGGATGCAGGCGCGCAGCGTCTCTTCCGACGGCTCGGTGCCTTCGAGATAGGCTTCCATCGCGGCGTCGTCCATCTCGACGGCGGCCTCGATCATCTCCTCGCGGTACTGCTTGGCCTTCTCGACCATATCGGCCGGAATCTCGCAATCGCGATAGTTGGCGCCGAGCGCATCATCATCCCAGACGACGCCCTTCATGCGGATCAGATCGACGAGACCCTTGAAATCCGATTCCGCACCGATCGGCAGCTGGATCGCAACCGGCTTGGCGCCGAGACGGGTCTTGATGTCGGAGAGGCAGCGGTAGAAGTCCGCACCAATCTTGTCCATCTTGTTCGCGAAGACGATGCGCGGAACCTTGTACTTGTCGCCCTGGCGCCAGACGGTCTCGGTCTGCGGCTCGACGCCCTGGTTCGAATCGAGCACGCAAACGGCGCCGTCGAGCACACGCAGCGAACGCTCGACTTCGATGGTGAAGTCGACGTGGCCGGGGGTGTCGATGATGTTCAGGCGCTTCTTCTTGCCGTCACGGCCTTCCCAGAACGCAGTGGTCGCGGCCGAGGTAATCGTGATGCCGCGCTCCTGCTCCTGCTCCATGAAGTCCATGGTCGCAGCGCCTTCGTGCACTTCACCGATCTTGTGGCTCTTGCCGGTGTAATAGAGGATTCGCTCGGTCGTGGTGGTCTTGCCGGCATCGATGTGAGCCATGATGCCGAAGTTGCGATAGTCCTCGAGGGCGTATTGGCGGGCCATAACGGGCGTCCTTCTGAACCTGAATTACCAGCGATAATGCGAGAAGGCGCGGTTCGCTTCCGCCATGCGGTGCGTTTCCTCGCGCTTCTTCACGGCATTGCCGCGGTTGTTGGCAGCATCGAGCAGCTCGGCGGAGAGGCGCTCGACCATCGTCTTGTCATTGCGGGCGCGGGCCGCGTTGATGATCCAGCGGATCGCAAGCGCCTGGCGACGCTCGGCGCGGACTTCAACCGGGACCTGATAGGTCGCGCCGCCGACGCGGCGGGAACGGACCTCGACGGCCGGCGCAACGTTCTCGAGCGCCTGCTTGAACAGCGGCAGCGGCTCGGCCTTGGCCTTGCTCTCGATGATATCGAAGGCACCATAGACGATCTGCTCGGCGACCGACTTCTTGCCCTCGTACATGACGGCGTTCATGAACTTCGTCAGAACGACGTCGCCGAACTTGGCGTCCGGGATGATTTCGCGCTTCTCTGCAGCGTGACGGCGAGACATGATCTGACCTCTTACTTCGGACGCTTGGCGCCGTACTTCGAACGGCGCTGCTTGCGGTTCTTGACGCCTTGCGTGTCGAGCACGCCGCGCAGGATGTGGTAGCGAACGCCCGGAAGGTCCTTCACGCGGCCGCCGCGGATCATCACCACCGAGTGCTCCTGAAGGTTGTGGCCTTCACCCGGGATGTAGCCGATGACCTCGAAGCCGTTCGTCAGACGCACCTTGGCGACCTTGCGGAGCGCCGAGTTCGGCTTCTTCGGGGTCGTGGTGTAGACGCGCGTGCAAACGCCGCGCTTCTGCGGGCAGGCTTCAAGGGCCGGAACCTTGTTCCGGTTCTTGACGGCTTCCCGGGGCTTCCGGATCAGCTGGCTAATTGTCGGCATTCGATGCCCTTCTCTTCGCGTTCGCTCCCGCGGGAGCTTTTGAACCCCTTGGGCTGGCCCGCCGGGTTCCTGACCGTTTCTTGCCCCTCTCGGAGCAGGCCCCTTGCGGAGCCGTTCCCCGCGCCGCCGGCGGGACAGCCCGCCATGCAGCGCAAAAACGCGCCGTCTGGGCCAAGCCAAAGCGGGGCCCAAATGGCGCCTAAACCAGAGGATCGCGAAGGTTTCCCCTCCCGATCATGACCGGCTCGATCCGGGTTTCGCGAGAAACCGCTGACCGACTGAGTTCCAGGTCGCTAGAAAGGCAGCGTTTGATCCGGGTCGTTTCGCGTAAGTTCC
>JAVTWI010000018.1:0-3453 GCA_032229845.1 Rhabdaerophilum sp. | reverse complement strand
CGGTCGTGCCGTATCGATTCATGAAACTCGTTGGACGCCGCTTCCGACGGAAGCGAGACTCCAGCCATGGAAAACGAGGAAGCAGGTCCGGTTCATCTTCGCCGCATCGATCCGTCGCAGAACATGCGTCGCTTCTATACGCTCGCCATCCAACCGACATTGTTCGGCGGCGCGTCCGTCGTCCGTAATTGGGGCCGGATCGGTACGAACGGCCAGTCCATGATGGAAACCTTCGACAAGGTCGAAGAGGCGGGTGCGACCATGGTGAAGCTGGAGCGAACCAAGCGGCGGCGCGGTTATCGGGATTGATCCGGCGCCAAGTCCAGGCAAGGATGAGAACAACCGATCTCTGTTCAGTTCATGGTCGCATTCCGTCGGGCGTTCTCGCGCCCAAGAATCTCGCGCGCGGCATGGCTGGCGATCGGGATGTTGAGGTCGGGCGAGATCTCCCCGGCCGCAATCAGCGCATGATAGCGCGCGCAGCAGACCCGTAGGAACGAGGTGAAATTGCCGAGATCGTGATCGGCATCCATGGCCTCGTGCCAGAGCCGCGTGATCAGCTGCGCGACGGTCATGCCGTCGCGCTGGCCGATCTCGGTAAGCGTGTCCCAGAAATGGTTCTCGATCCGGATCGAGGTGGCGACCCCGTCGATGCGCAGGCTGTGCGTACGGCTCTGCCATTGAGTGGCATCCGCCTTGATGAAAAGCTCGCACATCGGGGCCTCCCTTCCCGCTGATGTCAGAGGATCGCCAGAAACTGCTTCAACCAGGCCGGATGGGCGGGCCATGCCGGCGCGGTGACCAGATTGCCATCGGTGACCGCCTCTGTCACTGGGATATCGGCAAAGATGCCGCCTGAAGCGGTCACTTCATAAGCGCAAGCGGGATAGGCCGAACAGGTGCGCCCCTTGAGCACACCGGCGGCGGCCAGAAGCTGCGCGCCGTGGCAGATCGCAGCGACGGGCTTGCCGGCCTCGAAGAAGTGCTGCACCTTCTTGATGACGTCCGGGTTAAGGCGCAGATATTCGGGCGCGCGGCCGCCGGGCACGACGAGCGCGTCGTAGCTCGCCGGATCGGCGCTGTCGAAATCGGCGTTCAGCGCGAAATTGTGTCCGGGCTTCTCCGAATAGGTCTGGTCGCCCTCGAAATCATGGATTGCGGTCTTGACCATGTCGCCGGCCTTCTTGCCGGGGCAGACGGCATCGACGCTGTGGCCGGTCGCCAGCAGTGTCTGGAACGGGACCATGGTTTCATAGTCCTCGGTGAAATCACCGGTGATCATCAGGATCTTCGCCATCGCATATCCTCCCTTGCTGATGGTTGAGACCGAAACCTAAGCTCCAGAGAAGGAAGGCTGGTGTTATCCCTATACTACGCCGGCCGGCGCTCTATCGTGCACGGTCCACGCCCCTGAGCGATTTGCGCCGCGCGACGAACTCCCGGATGAGGGGCAGGAAGAAGGCCTTGCTGAACCGCCCGATGGGCGGCTCGGGCTCGAGATAAAACGACTGCCCGACGACATCCGTGTTGTACTCGTCAAGAATGATCCAGAGTCTGAGATCGGCATCGAGGCCGGCCCGGCGCTTTTCGGTTGCAGGAATTTCGGCAGCGAACCGCTCTGGCTCCGGTTGCTTCGTCGTCACGGGAAACAGAAGCAGCATGTCACCACCGATCCGTGCGATGCGAACCCCAACGGCGACCGGCCGGTATTTGCGACCCTCCGTCTCGCCCTGCCCGGCCTCGCGCAACCAAAGATAGGGATAACGGATGACGGTGGCGGTCTGAATGTCGTCGAAGCTCACGAGCGGGTACTCTCATCATCGCGCGCATATGCTTCGACGGTCGCCTCGACTTCGTCCAGCAACGAGTCGGGCATGGTTTCCAGCGTGCCGACCATCCGCGCATCGGCCTGGCGGCGCATGCGCTCGTAATCCTCTATGTTGAGGATCACCAGGCGCGGCTTGCTGCGCTGCGTGATCGTCACCGGCCGACGCAGCGCCTCGGCGATGATGTCGCCCGACTTGCGCGAGAAATCGCTGGTCGAGAAGGTTGTGTCGATGCGTGTCATGGCGCATGCCTCAGATGTTGTCTTTGTCGCTATATACAGCATTTCCGTATATGCTGCAATGTCAGGACGATTGAGGGCCCCGCCTTGCGGCGAGGCCCTCTGGCGGGAGACCTCAGTCCCGGTTCGGGCGGGACCAGATCAGCTGCAGGCCCTCCTCGCCTTCCACCTCGATCAGGGTGGCGTAGATCGGAGCGGGGAAGCTCGGGTCGTCCAGCTTGACCGAGAGGTAGTCGCGGCCCTCGTTGGAGACCTTCTGCCAGGCGGCGCCGAGCTCAACGCTTGCTCCGGCGAAGATGCGGAAGTGCGGTCCCTTGTCGGAGGGGTTTTCGACGCGGACCAGCTTGGCCTTGACGTTGAGGTTCAGAGTCTTGATCGAACCGGAGAAGCCCGAGCCCGTGGAAACGAACGTGCCGATGGTAGCCATGTGTCTCAATCCTTGTGTTTCTCGGGCCGCGCCCATCGCGACCTCACATGAGGGTCCACTCGTCAAGCTGCTGCTCTGAACTGCTGAGTGGCCAGTTTCGGATGACGCCCCGCGCTGTGTGGGGCGTCATCCAAAGGAGGACTAATCTCCGCTGCGGCGGTTCGGCCGTGACCAGATCAGGCTGTAATTCTGGCCATCCTCGTCCTCGACCAAATTGGCGTAGATCGGAGCGGTGAAGCTCGGATCGTCAAGCTTGAGACCAAGGTAATTCCGTCCTTCGTTAGACTGCTTGGACCAGGCGGCGCCGATTTCAATGCGGCCGACAAAGACCCGGTGGCTGGGCGTGTTTTCGCCGCTGGCGCGCGTATCGGGAACGATGCGAACCTTCTTGGCCTGGAGTGAGAGGGTGACGATTTCGCCGGTGAATTCGTTGTTGTTGGACTGCTGGAAAGTGCCGATGGTAGCCATTTTCGTCTCCTGACTGGTTGTCGAAGCCGCCCTGTGCGGCCTCGTGGCGGTCAAGAGGCAACGGATAAGGCCGACTGCATCCTTTGGACCGCAGCGCCAGCGAAGGACGGCGGCAGACGAGCTTGTTGCTTCGCGAGGAATGCGGCGTAAGCCGCAGGGGAAGAAGGTCGGCGAAGCCGTTGCATGTCAAAGGCCTGAACGGAGCCAGACCAGCCAGAACAGAGGCAGCACAGGACGGCATTCAGCATCACTCTGGTGAACGATGCTGTTCATCGGCTTTCAGCTGTCCACCGACAGAAGAGTTTAGCTCTGTCTCCGCACAACGAACCAAGGGTCTGAGCCCATTCGTGATCCGCGCTGCTGCACGTATCAACCTCACATCCGGTCGCCGCTCAGGCGGCTGCACCATAATCCCGCATTCGACGGCAAGGCTCAGGAGGACGATACCATTCTCGATGACGGCATGTTAGCCAGGCCGCGATCCGGTCGTCCA
>JAVTWI010000017.1:0-3484 GCA_032229845.1 Rhabdaerophilum sp. | reverse complement strand
TGAACCGGTGAGGAGGAACGCATGAGCGCCCAGCCCATTCTCGAACAGCCCATTCTAGAACTTCGGGGTGTCAGCAAGGCCTACGGCGAGGGCGCCCAGCGCACGGAGGTGCTGGCCGATGTCAATCTCTCGGTGGCCGAAGGCGAGTTCATCGCCATCGTCGGCTTCTCCGGCACCGGCAAGACGACGCTGATCTCGGCGATGGCGGGCCTCGTCGCGCCCGATGCCGGCGAGGTCCTGTTCCGCGGTCAGCCGGTCAAGGGGCCGGGGCCGGAGCGCGGGGTCGTGTTCCAGTCCTATTCGCTGATGCCCTGGCTCACGGTGCGCGGCAATGTCGCGCTGGCGGTCGATCAGGTGTTCGGCAAGGAATCGAAGGCCGAGCGCGCGGCGCGTGTCGATCGCTACATCGCGATGGTCGGCCTCTCGCATGCCGCCGAGCGCCGGCCGGCCGAACTTTCGGGCGGCATGCGCCAGCGCGTCGCGGTTGCCCGCGCTCTGGCGATGAGCCCCGAGGTGCTGCTGCTCGACGAGCCGCTCTCGGCGCTCGATGCGCTCACCCGCGCCAAGTTGCAGGGCGAGTTCGAGCAGATCTGCGCGACCGAGAAGAAGACCGTCGTTCTCATCACCAACGATGTCGACGAGGCGATCCTGCTCGCCGACCGGATCATCCCGTTGCTTCCCGGCCCGCGCGCGACGCTCGGCAGGGAATTCCGTGTCGATCTGCAACGCCCGCGCGATCTCGCCGAGATCGGCGAATCCGAGGCGTTCAAGGCCCTGCGTGCCGAAGTGACGAAGTACATGCTCGACATCGCCGCCGACCGCGCTGCGGGGCAGGATGCCGCGCTGGCGTTGCCGGGCATCGAGCCGATTTCCCTCGACAAGCGCCGTAGCAAGCTGCCGAAAGCCTGGGTCGAGGCCTCGCAGTCGATCCGCGAGGAGCGGTTCCTCGAGTTCTCGCAGCTCTCGAAGATCTATCCGACACCGAAGGGGCCGCTGACGGTGGTGGATCGCTTCGATCTCAAGGTGAAGAAGGGCGAGTTCATCTCGCTGATCGGCCATTCGGGTTGCGGGAAATCGACCGTGCTGTCGATGGCGGCGGGCCTGAACGAGGTTTCCGAGGGCGGCATCATTCTCGACGGCCGCGAGGTCGCGACGGCAGGGCCGGATCGGGCGGTGGTGTTTCAGGCGCCCTCGCTGTTCCCCTGGCTGACCGCGCGCGAGAACGTGACGCTTGGCGTCGATCGTGTCTATCCGCATGCCTCCAAGGCCGAGCGCGACGATGTCGTTTCGTACTATCTCGACCGCGTCGGTCTCGGCGACGCGATGGACAAGCTCGCCGCCGACATGTCGAACGGCATGCGCCAGCGCGTCGGCATCGCCCGCGCGTTCTCGCTCTCGCCCAAGCTGCTGCTGCTCGACGAGCCGTTCGGCATGCTCGACAGCCTCACCCGCTGGGAATTGCAGGAAGTGCTGATGGAGGTCTGGTCGCGCACCAAGGTGACGGCGATCTGCGTCACGCACGACGTCGACGAGGCGATCCTGCTCGCCGACCGCGTGGTGATGATGTCGAACGGGCCGAATGCCCGCATCGGCAACATCATGGAGGTCGACTTGCCGCGCCCGCGCACCCGCAAGGCGCTGCTGGAGCACGCCGATTACTACGCTTACCGGCAGGAACTGCTGGAATTTCTCGAAGCCTATGAAGGCGGCGCCAACCCCGATCCCGCACATCTCGCGGCGATCAAGGCGAAGCGTCATTCCGGCACGGCCGCGGCGGCCTGAAAGGAACAGCCATGAATACCGCCATGAGCAAGCAGCGACTTGTTGTCATCGGAAACGGCATGGCGCCCGGGCGGGCGCTGGAGAAGCTGCTCGAAGCCGCGCCCGATGCCTACGATATCACCATCTTCAACGCCGAACCGCGCGTGAACTACGACCGCATCATGCTCTCGCCGGTGCTCTCGGGCGAGAAGAAGTACGAGGAAATCGTCATCCATGGGGATGGCTGGTACATCAAGCACGGGGTGATGCTCTACAAGGGCCACAAGATCACGCAGATCGACCGCGAGGCCCGCACCGTGACCTCGGAGCACGGCGTCGTCGCGCCTTACGACAAGCTGATCATCGCCACCGGGTCGAGCCCCGTCATCATCCCGGTGCCGGGCCACAAGCTCGCCGGCGTGCTCTCCTATCGCGATCTCGATGATGTGCACGCGATGATGCTCGCGGCCGCCAAGCCCGGCAGCAAGGCCGTGGTGATCGGCGGTGGCCTGCTCGGCCTCGAAGCCGCTGTCGGCCTCAAGATGCAGGGCATGGACGTCACTGTTCTGCACCTGATGCCGCACCTGATGGAGCGCCAGCTCGACAGCGCCGCCGGCTATCTGCTCCAGCGCGCCATCGAGGAGCGCGGCATCCGCGTCCACTGCAAGGCCAACACCCACGAGATCACGGGCAGCGGCCACGTCGAGGGTGTTCGACTCGACGATGGCACCTTCTACCCGGCGGATATCGTCGTTATGGCGGTCGGCATTCGACCGAGTGCCGGGATCGCCAAGGATGCCGGCCTCACTGTCAACCGCGGCATCGTCGTGACGCCGGACATGCGCACCTCGGACCCGGATATTTTCGCGCTCGGCGAATGTGCCGAAGCGAGCGGGCAGGTTTTCGGCCTCGTCGCGCCGCTTTACGAGATGGCGGGCGTCGTCGCGCAGAACCTTCTCGGCGGGCAGGCCGAATTCCAGCCCTCCGCCACCGCGACCAAGCTCAAGGTCACCGGTTGCGATCTTTACTCCGCCGGCGATTTCGCCGATGGCGAGGGCCGCGAGGAAATCGTGCTGCGGGATCCGATGCGCGGCGTCTACAAACGCCTCGTTTTGAAGGACAACCGCATCCTCGGCGCCGTGCTCTACGGCGAGGTCGCCGACGGGCCGTGGTTCTTCGACATGCTCAAGCGCGGTGTCGACATCAGCGAGATGCGCGAGACACTCATCTTCGGTCAGGGCTATCAGGGGGGTGCTTCGGCGGACCCTATGGCCGCCGTTGCAGCCTTGCCGGATGAGGCAGAGATCTGCGGCTGCAACGGCGTGTGCAAGGGCAAGATCGTCTCGACCATCAACGACCTTGGGCTGAAGAGCCTCGATGACGTGCGGGCGCATACCAAGGCCTCGGCCTCCTGCGGTTCCTGCACCGGCCTCGTCGAGCAGGTGATCAAGCTCACGCTGGGCGATACCTACAACCCCGCCGCCGTGCAGCCGATGTGCGCCTGCACCGATCTCGGCCACGACGATGTGCGTCGGCTGATCCGCGCCAAGGAACTGAAGTCAATTCCTCAGCTGATGCAGGAACTCGGCTGGAAGACCTCGTGCGGCTGCGCCAAGTGCCGCCCGGCGCTCAATTACTACATGGTCTGCGACTGGCCGGGTGAATACGAGGACGACGGCCAGTCCCGCTTCATCAACGAGCGCGTCCACGCCAATATCCAGAA
>JAVTWI010000016.1:0-3498 GCA_032229845.1 Rhabdaerophilum sp. | reverse complement strand
CGGCCGGCGCAGCACCGTGACCGGCCCTTCGACGATGTTCTCCAGCGCGGTCATGTGTCCGAACAGGTTGAAGCGCTGAAAGACCATGCCCGTCGTCAGCCGCTGGCGGGCGATCTCGCTGTCGGAGAGTTCATGCAGTTCGTCGCCGACGCGGCGGTAGCCGATCAGCTCTCCGTCGATCAGGATCGCGCCGCCGTCGATCTTCTCGATCTGGTTGAGGCAGCGCAGGAAGGTCGATTTGCCCGAGCCGGACGGGCCGATGATGCACTGGACGGTGCCGGGCGCGATGGCGATGGAGACGCCGTTGAGCGCCTTCAGCGTTCCGAAGCGCTTCACGACCTGTTCCGCGACGATGATCGGTCCGGCGCCGCTCATGCCGCGCCTCCCGCCGGCTTCGGACGCCGCTCGCCGCGGCCCTTTGAAAAATGGCGTTCGAGGAAATACTGGCCGATCTGGAGGATCGTCACCACCATGAGATACCAGACGGCCGCGACGATCAGCAGTTCGATCACCCGCGCATTGGCGTAGTAGATCGTCTGCGCGTTGCGCAGGATTTCCGAATACTGGATCACGCTCGCGATCGAGGTCAGCTTCACCATCGAGATGAATTCGTTGCCGACGGGCGGGATGATCACCCGCATCGCCTGCGGCAGGATAATGCGGCGAAGCGTGGTCAGCCGAGTCATGCCGATCGCCTTGGCGGCCTCGGTCTGCCCGACATCGACCGAAAGGATGCCCGAACGCACGACTTCGGCCGTATAGGCGCCCTGGTTCATCCCGAGGCCGAGCAGGGTCGCGACGAACGGGGTGATGACATCGATGGTCCGCACCTCGAAAAGCCCGGGAATGCCGATCCGCGGAAACACCAGCGCGAGATTGAACCAGATGAGAAGCTGGAGCAGCAGCGGCGTGCCGCGGAAGAACCAGATGTAGAACAGCGCCGAACCGCGCAGCACCGGGTTGGGCGACATATACATGATCGCGAAGACGACACCGAGCACGATGCCGAGCGCCATGGCGCAGGCGGTCATGATCACGGTGTTGGCAAGACCGCTGAGAATGGCGGGCGCGGTGAGGAACTGCCCGACGACCTGCCAGGCGATCTGCCCCTCGGCGAAGGCCTTTCCGACCCAGACCAACGCCAGAACGATCAGCGCCGCCGCGATCCAGCGCCGGTAATAGCGGCGCGGCACGATCTTCAGCCCGGCGAGGCGCGAGAGATCGGAAACCATCGCTGCGCCCGGCGTTTCGGTCATTGCGAGCACCCCTCCGCCCAGGCGCGTGCTTCCGCGACACGGGCCTCGAACCGCGCGATCTGTTCGCGCACGCGCTCCGGCGCGGTTCCGCCATGGCCGGATCGCGCGGAAACCGCGGCGTCGAGGGTCAGATGCGCTTTCAGGCCGGCATCGAGCCGGGGGTCGACCGCCGCGAGATCGGCGGGCCCGATGGTTTCCAGTGTCAGGCCCATGTCCTCGCAATAGCGCACCAGCGCCCCGGTGATTTCGTGCGCCTCGGCGAACGGAATGCCTTTTTTCGCCAGATAGTCGGCGACCTCGGTTGCCAGCGAGAACCCCTCCCCGGCCTGCGCGCGCAGACGATCGACCCGGACCGTCATGTCGCGGACCAGCCCGGTAAAGGCGGGGAGAACAGCATCGAGCACATCGATTGCATCGAAGCCCGAATGCTTGTCTTCCGCAAGGTCGCGATTGTAGGCGAGCGGCAATCCCTTGAGCGCGCCGAGCATCGTCATCAGATCGCCGGTCACGCGTGCCGCCCGGCCGCGCGAGAGCTCGGCGATATCAGGGTTCTTCTTCTGCGGCATGATCGACGAGCCCGTGGCGAAGGCATCGTCAAGCTCGATCCAGCCGAACTGGCGCGATGCCCAGAGCGTCACCTCCTCCGCCAGCCGCGAAAGATTGGTCAGCGTCATCGCGGCGACGAACAGGAATTCCGCGACGTGATCGCGCGCCGAAACCGCATCCACCGAATTCTCGAACGGCGCGTCGTAGCCCAGTTGGCGCGCGGAAAACGCCGGGTTCAACGCGATCGCCGATCCCGCGAGCGCGGCGGCACCGAGCGGGCTTTCGCCGCTCCGGGAAAGGAAGTCGCGGAAACGCGAGACATCGCGCAGGAGCGGCTGGGCATGTGCCATCAGCCAATGGCCGAAGGTCACCGGTTGCGCGCTTTGCAGATGCGTGAACCCCGGCGAGACCGCATCCGCGTGACGTGCCGCCTGCCCGGCCAGCGCATCGAGAAGATCGCAGACGAGCAGCACGAGGCGCGGCGTCTCCTGCCGGAGATAGAGCTTGAGGTTGTTCGCCGCCTGATCGTTACGCGAGCGGCCGGCGCGGAGCTTGGCGCCGGTCTCGCCGGTGCGCTCGACCAGCACGCGCTCCAGAAAGGTATGGATGTCCTCGTCCGCCGCCGAAGCCGCAATCCGCCCGGCGAGATAATCGTCGCGGATGGCCTCCAGCGTCGCGGCGATCTCCGCGCGCTCGGCGGCGGTGATGAGGCCGGCGCGTTCGAGTTCCACCGCATGCGCGAGGCTGCCTGCCACATCCTGCGGCACGAGCCGCTGATGCGCACCGGCCGCGCTCGAAAGCCGCATCAGGCTCGGGTCCGGTGGTTTGCGGAACCGTCCACCCCAAAGTCGTGCCGGTCGCTCGTTCATGCTGCCCCCAGAAATGACATGCGGCACCCCAAGCCTTGAAAGGTGTCACCCGCGCCGGGACTCGGCAAACGAAACTATTTCCCGTAGGGTAGTCCGGATTGGAATAGCCAGAACAGTCGATGGAGGCCCCTTGCTGCCCTCGGTTCCCGCCGTCCGCGCCTTTCTGGCGGTCGCCCGCCTCAGCTCGACCGCCCGCGCGGCGGAGGCCGTGCATCTCACCCAGAGCGCGGTTTCCAAGCAGGTGCGGACGCTGGAGGCGCAGCTCGGCGTCACGCTTTTGGAGCGCGGCCCGCAAGGCGCGAAGCTGACAGAGGCCGGCGCGATCTACCGGCCTTATGCGGAGGCTGCGCTGGAACAGTTCGAACGCGGCGCGCGCCGGCTTTCCGAGCGCCTCGCCGGGCGACGCCCCCCGGTCCGTCTGCACATGATCGCCATCGTCGGCGAACGCTGGCTGATGCGCCGCTTTCCCGATTTTGCCGCCCAGCACCCTGAAATCGACGTCCAGTTCACCAACTACGTCTCGGAAAACGAGACCGAGGATGCCGATATCGACATTCGCTTCGGCACCGGCCCCTGGGCAGGTTTCGAGCAGCATTACCTGTTCGGGCGGGAGATCGTGCTTGTCGCGTCGCCGGCCTATCTGGAGCGGATCGGCGGCCTCGCGCGGATTGCCGATATCCAGCAATTGACGCTGCTCCAGCATTTTCAGATGCCGGCGCTCTGGGCGGAATTCACCGAGTTGCACGGCATGCGCGGCGCGGTGCCGGCGCATACGATCCGATATGGCTATTTCTCGGTGATCATCGAGGCTGCGGCGGCGGGGCTCG
>JAVTWI010000015.1:2563-3534 GCA_032229845.1 Rhabdaerophilum sp. | reverse complement strand
CTGCCGGACCTGCCCGAGGCGCCGCCAGTTCCAGAACCGGACGTGCAAGCCATCGCGCCGCCTGCTCCGCCGCCGCCTCGTCGCGGCCGGACGTTGCCGCCGCTCTCCGGGATCGAGAAGGGCCTGGCGCGCGACCTCCGCCGCGGCCGCACCGAGGTTGACGGCCGGATCGATCTGCACGGTATGCGGCAAGCCGAGGCGCATGCTGCCCTGCTCGCCTTTATTCACCGGATGCACCATCGCGGTGCGCGCCTCGTGCTGGTTATCACCGGGAAAGGCAGCCCGGAGCCGGGCGCAATCGGCGACGAGCGCGGCGTTCTTCGGCGGATGGTGCCGCATTGGCTGGCGGACCCGGTGCTGCGCCGCTGCGTGATCGGCTACGAGCCGGCCGGCCGCGCACATGGCGGCGATGGCGCGCTCTACGTCCG
The DNA here is from genome assembly GCA_032229845.1 of Rhabdaerophilum sp. Classification (GTDB taxonomy): domain Bacteria; phylum Pseudomonadota; class Alphaproteobacteria; order Rhizobiales; family Beijerinckiaceae; genus Rhabdaerophilum. The sequence goes on along the minus strand of JAVTWI010000015.1, from coordinate 3,106 downwards.
TATCCGTCGGGCAAAACCGGAGCCGTGAGCGCTTGACCACGTGCCCGGCTTCGTTCATGCGGGGCCGGACAACGAAAGGCACGCTCCATGACCACCGAAATCGACATCCTCGCCATCGGTAACGCCATCGTCGACGTGATCGCCCGCGCGGAGGACGACTTCCTCGTCGCGCAGGGCGTCGCCAAGGGATCGATGACGCTGATCGACGAGGCCCAGGCCGAGAAGCTCTACGCGGCGATGGGGCCGGCGACGATCGTTTCCGGCGGCTCGGCGGCGAACACGGTGGTTGGCGCGGCGTCATTCGGCGCGTCCTGCGCCTTCATCGGCCGGGTGAAGAACGATGCGGTCGGCGAGGTTTTCGCGCATGACATCGTGAAGTCGGGTGTCGCCTACGGTACCGCGATGGCGCTCGACGGCCCGGCGACCGCTCGCTCCTTCATCCTCGTCACGCCCGACGGCGAGCGGACGATGAACACCTATCTCGGCGCCAGCCAGAACCTCGCCGAGGGCGATATCGACGCGGCGGTGGTGCGCAAGGCCAAG
>JAVTWI010000015.1:0-2553 GCA_032229845.1 Rhabdaerophilum sp. | reverse complement strand
CCATGAGCTGTCGCCCGCGGACATCGACCGCGACGTGGTCGCCGCCTCCGCCATCACCTATCTCGAAGGCTATCTCTGGGACCCGCCGGAAGCGAAGGCGGCGTTTCGCAAGGCGGCACAGATCGCTCATTCGGCGGGGCGCGAGGTTTCGCTCACGCTCTCGGATTCGTTCTGTGTCGATCGCTATCGCGACGAATTCCGCTTCATGATCCAGTCCGGCATGATCGATCTCGTCTTCGCCAACGAGCACGAGTTGAAGGCGCTTTACCAGACCGCCGATTTCGACACCGCGCTCGCCGTCCTGCGCAAGGAAACGAAACGCGCCGCCGTGACGCGCTCGGAGAAGGGCGCGATCATCGTCGAGGGCGCGATGACCATCGAAATCCCGGCCTTCCCGATCGAGACGCTGGTCGATGCCACCGGTGCGGGCGACGCCTATGCCGCCGGTTTCCTGTTCGGCTACACACGAGGCATGGGCTACGAGAAGGCGGGCCGCCTCGGCGCGCTCGCGGCCTCCCATGTCATCCAGAAGATCGGCGCCCGCCCTGATGTGCCGCTGCATGAGCTGGCGGAACAGAATGGGCTGATGTGAGCACCCTGCGAGGCCGGTAGCCGAAGTTGGGAGCGAATGCGACGTCGAGCAGGAGTGGCGCCCCGTAGCGAGAGATCTTCGACGCGCGACAAAGCCTCACGCGTCACAATTTCCGCAACGCCACTTCCTCGATGAGGTGGCTTTCGCCCTTCCTGAGAATGAGGTCTGCGCGTGGGCGGGTGGGGAAGATGTTTTCCCGCAGGTTCGGCAGGTTGATCCGGTCCCAGAGCCCGTTGGCGATGCCCAACGCTTCCGTTTCGCCGATCTCGGCATAACGGCGGAAGAAGCTTTCCGGCTTGCGGAACGCGGTCTGTCTCAGCGCCATGAAGCGGTTCACATACCACTTGCGCAACAGGTCCTCGTCCGCGTCGATATAAATCGAGAAATCGAAGAAATCCGAGACGAAGGGCACCGGGCGCGCATCGCGCGGCAGGCGCGGCGGCTGAAGCACGTTGAGCCCCTCGACGATGAGGATGTCCGGGCGGTCGACCACCGTTTCCTCGCCCGGAATAACGTCATAGACAAGGTGCGAATAGAGCGGCGCCGCGACGTTGTGCTCACCGGCCTTCACGCGGGAGAGGAACTTCAGCAGCGCGGGCGTATCGTAGCTTTCCGGAAAGCCCTTGCGCTCCATGAAACCGAGGCGGCTCAACTCGGCGTTCGGCAGCAGGAAGCCGTCGGTCGTCACGAGCTGGACCTTGGGCGTGTTCGGCCAGCGCGCCAGCAGCGCCTCCAGCACGCGCGCGGTGGTCGATTTGCCGACCGCGACCGAACCGGCGACGCCGATGATATAGGGCGTCTTGCCGTCGCCCGCGTTGAGGAAACGCTGCGTTGCCTTGAACAGCCCCTGCGTCGCCGCGACATAGAGCGAGAGCAGGCGCGAGAGCGGCAGGTAGATTTCCATCACCTCTTCGATCGAGAGGCGATCGTTCAGCGATTGCAGGCGCTTCAACTCATCGAAAGCGAGATTGAGCGGCGTATCGGCGCGCAGGCCCGCCCATTCCTGGCGGTTGAAAACACGGAACGGCGAGAGATCGACATCGGGCGATAGCTTCGAGGTGACCGCGTCCATTCCAGTCCTCCTGCGCCCGCAGAACCGAGGCGAGCCCGGTTCTTCCCGCTTCAGTTCTTGCCCCGACTTGCCTTTTCTTCGAGGCCCGATTGCGCCGTGCGCCGTTCCAGCTCGTCGAGCACATCCTTAACGCCGATCCCGGCGATGTGAAGCACGACCAAGAGATGATAGAGAATATCGGCGCTTTCCTTTGTCAGCTCCGCGACATCGCCCTTCATGGCGGCGATGACGGCCTCGACCGCTTCCTCGCCGAGCTTCTTGCCGGCGCGTTCCATGCCGCCGGCCTTGAGCTTCGCCGTGTAGGACTGCGCCGGATCGGCCGCCGCACGCGCAGCGATGATCGCTTCGAGGTCGGCGAGGGTGAATCCGCTCATGCGTAGCCTCCATCCAGCCTGACAGGAATACCGGCCTTCGCCATGTGCGCCTTGGCCTCGGCGATGGAAAAGGTGCCGTAGTGGAAGATCGAGGCGGCGAGCACCGCGCTGGCCTTGCCTTCGATCACGCCCTCGACCAGGTGATCGAGCGTGCCGACGCCGCCCGAGGCCACCACCGGAATGGTCACGGCCTCGGAGATCGCGCGGGTCAGCGCGAGATCGAAACCGGCCTTGGTGCCGTCGCGGTCCATCGAGGTGAGGAGGATTTCCCCGGCGCCGAGATCGGCGACCGCGATGGCGTAGTCGATGGCGTCGATGCCCGTGGGATTGCGCCCGCCGTGGGTGAAGATCTCCCAGCGGTCCGCCTCGCCGTCCTGGCTCACGCGCTTGGCGTCGATGGCGACGACGATCGCCTGCGCGCCGAACTTCTCCGCCGCGCGGCCGACGATCGCGCGATCCCTGACGGCGGCGGTGTTGATCGAGACCTTGTCCGCGCCCGCGAGCATCAGCGCGCG
>JAVTWI010000014.1:0-3523 GCA_032229845.1 Rhabdaerophilum sp. | reverse complement strand
GAGGCCACGAGGGCTCAGGCGCTTTCGCTCGACATCCCGCTGGCGACGCTCGACGAGATCGGTGAGATCGACCTGACCGTTGACGGCGCGGATGAGTTCGACCCCGATCTCAACCTCATCAAGGGCGGCGGCGCGGCGCATCTGCGCGAGAAGATGGTCGCCGTGAATTCGAAGCGCATGGTGGTGATCGCCGACGCCTCGAAACAGGTCGCGGTGCTCGGCAAGTTCCCGCTGCCGGTGGAGATCGTGCAGTTCGCCCATGGCACGACGACCCGCGCGGTGAAGAAGGCCTTCGAGGCGGAGGGGATCACCGTCGAGCCCCGGCTCCGGCTCGCGAAGGACGGTCAACCGCTCCTGACCGACAACGGCAACTTCGTGCTTGATTGCGTCAATTCCGGCATCGCGCGTCCCGCCGCGCTGGCCGAGCGGCTCGACCGGATTCCCGGTCTCGTCGAGCACGGCCTGTTCGTCGGCCTTTGTTTTGCCGTTTATCTTGGTTCAGAGGAGGGGGTTGCCGTTATCGGCAGGAGGCCGTAACAGGCTCTCTGACCTCGCGGGGAGCCGGAAGGCGACCCGCCGGCGCATCCGCAAAGTAAGGGATAGCCCATGAATAGGCTTGTCACGTTCGTCCGTTCCATCGCGCTGGGCGCGACGCTTGCCGCCGGCATCTCGGCGGCGCAGGCACAACAGGCGCCCGCCGCGCCGAACCCTGAGGGCGATCTTTCGAAAATCCTCAGTGCGCCGGTCATTCCCTCCCACCTCGCGGTTGCCGAGCAGGTCCTGAAGGCCTCGGGTCTGCGCACGATGTTCGAGAACTCGCTGCCGAACGTGATCGGCGCCTTGCGCGTCAACGTCACTCGCCAGCGCCCCGAACTCGCCAAGGATATCGAGGCGTCGCTGAAGACCGTCGAGGAATCGAGCGGCAAGCTGATCGACAGCGGCATCTCGGGCGCGGCGCGCCTGATGGCCTCGAAGCTGACGGAAGCGGAACTCAAGGAGGTTCTCACCTTCATGACCTCGCCGGTCGGCAAGAAATACGTCGAGGCCCTGCCCGGCTTCATGGACATGGTGATCCCCTATCTGCAGGTGTGGGCGCAGGAGGCCGGCGGGCAGATGACCAAGACCTTCGCCGAAGAGATGGAAAAGCGCGGCCACAAGCTCTGATCGGACGCGCCCCTTCATGTTTCGAGGGCGGGACCGCGCCGGCGGCCCGCCCTTTTTCTTTCGGCGCCCGCCCCCGGTATGACGGAACGTTCACGCAAGTGTGGCGGCATCGTGGGGTGCACATTTGCCGGCGCCTTGCCTAGATTAGGCGCAACAGCAAATGGAAGACGGAGCCTGACATGGCGGATGGGGCATATGACGTCGATCTCTTCGTGATCGGCGGCGGTTCGGGCGGTGTGCGCGCGGCGCGTATCGCATCGGGGCACGGCGCGAAGGTGATGCTGGCGGAGGAATTCCGCATGGGCGGCACCTGCGTCATCCGCGGCTGCGTGCCCAAGAAGCTCTATGTCATGGCCTCGCGCTTCGCGAAGGATTTCGAGGAGGCCCGCGGTTTCGGCTGGCAGCTCGGCAACCGCGAATTCGAGTGGTCGCGGCTTGTCGGCGCCAAGGAAGCCGAGATCACCCGCCTTGAAGGGCTTTACGCCAAGGGGCAGGAAAGCGCCGGCGTCACCGTCGTGAAGTCGCGCGCGGTGATCGAGGGGCCGGGTCTCGTGCGTCTTGTTGCGGATAACCGCCTTATCCGCGCGCGGAATATCCTGATCGCGACCGGCGGCCGCCCCAACCTCGACGCCGACGTGCCGGGCATCGAGCATGTCGTCACCTCGAACGAGGTGTTCGACCTCAAGACCTTCCCGAAGCGTATCGTCGTCGCGGGCGGCGGTTATATCGCGCTCGAATTCGCCGGCATCTTCCGCCTGCTCGGCGCGGAAGTGACCGTGATCTATCGTGGCGCGCAGGTGCTGCGCGGTTTCGATCAGGACCTGCGCGACGGGCTGACGGCGGCCTACGAGCGCATGGGCATCCGCTTCATCTACAACGATGTTTTCGCCCGCATCGAGAAGCACGCCGAGGGCCTCAGGGGCTATCTCACGGACGGCACCGCGATCGAGGCGGACCAGATCCTCTTCGCCATCGGCCGCGCGCCCAATGTCGAGGGCCTCGGGCTGGAGAAGGCCGGCGTGAAGACCGGGCGCGACGGCGCGATCGTCGTCGATGCCGGCTCGGCGACCAATGTTCCGGGCATCTACGCGGTCGGCGATGTCACCAATCGCGTCAACCTCACCCCGGTCGCGATCCGCGAGGGCCATGCGCTCGCTGATACGCTGTTCGGCGGGGCGAAGGGCATCGCGCCCTGGCAGGTGAATTACGATTTCATCCCCACGGCGGTGTTCACGACACCCGAGATGGGCACGGTCGGGCTCACGGAGGAACAGGCACGCGCCAAGTTCGCAGTGGTCGATATCTACAGGACCTCGTTCCGTGCGATGAAGGCGACGCTCTCGGGCGCCGAGGACCGCGTGATGATGAAACTCGTCGTTGATGGCGAGACCGACAAGGTGCTCGGCGTGCATGTCCTCGGCGAGGGCGCGGGGGAGATGATCCAACTGCTCGGAATCCCGCTGAAGATGGGTGCCACCAAGGCCGATTTCGACGCGACGATGGCGGTTCACCCCACGGCGGCGGAAGAGCTGGTGACGATGCGCACCCGCAGCGCAAGGCATTTGCGAAACTGAATTTTGCATCCTAGTCTCCCGGCAACTCAACCTTCCGGGATTCTTCCATGCCGATCATCAACTACCTGACGACCATCCGCTTCGATTTCGGCGCGGTGGCCGCGCTTGCCGACGAAATTGCCGCCTGCGGCATGAAGAACCCGCTGCTGGTGACGGACAAGGGCGTCGTCGCCACCGGAATCGCGGCCAAGGTCGCCGCGCTGATGCCGATGGGCGGGCAGACGCCGATCTATGACGGCACGCCTTCGAACCCGACCGAAGAGGCGACGGAAGAGGCAGTCGATCTGTACAAGGCGCATGATTGCGACGGCATCGTCGCGCTCGGCGGCGGCTCGCCGATGGATCTCGCGAAATCCGCCGCCATCCTCGCGACCCACGGCGGCACCTTGCGTGACTACGTGATGATCTATGGCGGCATGCCGAAGATCACCGCGAAAATCGCGCCGGTGATCGCCATCCCGACGACTTCCGGCACCGGCTCGGAGGTGGGGCGCGGGGCGGTGATGAGCTTCCGCGACGGGCGCAAGCTCACCGTGATTTCGCCGCTGATGATCCCGCGGCGCGCGATATGCGATCCCGAACTTACGCTCGGCCTGCCGCCCTATCTCACCGCCGCGACCGGCATGGACGCGCTGACGCACGGCATCGAGTGCTTCATCTCGAACGTCGAGAACCCGCCGGGAGGCGCCATCGCGCTCGAATGCGCCCGCCTCGCCGCGCGCAGCATCGAGACGGCCGTGAAGGACGGCGCCAACCGCAAGGCGCGCTACGACATGATGATGACT
>JAVTWI010000013.1:0-3550 GCA_032229845.1 Rhabdaerophilum sp. | reverse complement strand
GACGGCGGGCGGTTGCAACCCGGCGGCCTTTCTCAGGCGCGACGAGAAGCTTTCCTTGCGGTTGGTGGCGGCGAAACGGGCGGCAATGAACTCCGGGCGGAAATCCGGGCGAAGGTCGAGCAGGAGGCGGGCCTCCCCGTGCTTTTCGATTGCCTCGCGGATCGGGCAGAACAGGGCGTAGATGACGCCGCCCTCAAGCCCGGTTGTCGTGACGACGGCCTCTCCCAAAGCCTCGTGCTGGCCTATCCGCATATGAACACGTTTAAGCGGCTGCCCGGCCTGCCGGTCGCGAAAATGCGGCGTCCAGTCGATCCGGATGCCGGCGTTGGCGGGACGCAGCGGTGCGATGTCGATGTTGTGGTTCTCCAGCACAGCCTGCCAGCCGCCATCCGCACCGAGGCGCGGCCAGCTTGCCCCGCCGAGCGTGAGCAGGATCGCGTCGGCCTGTACCGTTTTCTCGCCTTCGGGCGTCTTGAAGCGCATTGTCCCGTCGGGCTCGAGCCCTGCGAGCTCATGACGGAGATGGATGACGATCGCCTTTGCCGCCAGCCGCCGGAGCCACGAGCGCAGCAGCGGCGAAGCCTTCATCTCGCGCGGGAACACCCGGCCGGAGGTTCCGGCGAAGGTTTCGTGGCCCAATCCCTCGCACCAATTGCGCAGGGCCTCGGGCGGAAAAGCCCGGATCGCGTCGATGAGGTGTGGTGAAACCGGCTCGTAGCGGCGGAGAAACGCCGCCAGCGGTTCCGCATGCGTGAGGTTGAGCCCGCCGCGTCCGGCCATCAGGAACTTGCGGCCGACGCTCGGCATGCGATCGAAAAGCTCGACCGTGCAGCCGGTTTCCGCCAGCTTTTCGGCGGCAATCAGACCCGCGGGGCCGCCGCCGACGATGGCGACGCGGAAATTGTTCGGAGAAGACGCTTTCATCCGGCCTTGGTGGGCCGGATCGGGCTAAAGTCAAGCGATCAGGGCGCGGCACGCGCATTCGGACCGGCATTTCCCTGCAAATAATCCATTGCGGCCTGAACACCGCCGGGCCGATAGGGGATGCCGCTGACCGCCAGCCCCATCTCGACGCCCGTCAGGGTTCCGGTGACGGACAGATCGGAAAAATCGCCGAGATGGCCGATGCGGAACACCTTGTCGGCGAGTTTGCCGAGCCCATTGCCGAGACTCATGTTGGAGCGCTCCAGCACGGCCTTGCGGAAGGCATCTGCGGAATGGCCATCGGGCAGCATTACGGCCGTGAGCGAGGACGACCAGGCGCCCGGCAGTCGACAGACGGTCTCGAAACCCCAATGCCGCACAGCGCGACGGGTCGCCTCGGCGGCGCGGTCATGCCGGGCGAAGACTTGCTCCAGCCCCTCCTCCTCCAGAAGATCGAGCGCGACCTTCAGGCCCTGCAGCAGGTTGGTGGAGGGCGTATAGGGGAAGAAGCCCTTCTCGTTGGCGGCCAGCATCTCGCCCCAGTCCCAGAACGAGCGCGGAAAGCGGTTCGCTTTCGAGGCCGCCAGCGCCTTGTCCGAGATCGCGTTGAACGAAAGGCCCGGCGGCAGCATCAGTCCCTTCTGCGAGCCGGCGACCGTGACATCGACACCCCAGTCGTCGTGCCGGTAATCGATGGAGGCGAGCGAGGAAATCGTATCGACCATCAGCAACGCGGGGTGCCCTGCCCGGTCGAGCGCCTTGCGCACGGCGGCGATGTCGCTGACGCAGCCGGTCGAGGTCTCGTTATGGACGACGCAGACCGCCTTGAATTCGTGGCGCGCATCCGCCGCGAGCCGCGCTTCCAGCGCAGCAAGATCGGCGCCCTGCCGCCAGTCGGTGGGGATAAATTCGGTGACGATGCCCAACCGCGCCGCCATCCGCTGCCAGAGGGTCGCAAACCAGCCGGTTTCGACCATCAGCACCCTGTCACCGGGCGAGAGCGTGTTCACCAGCGCCGCCTCCCACGCCCCGGTGCCGGAAGCCGGATAGATCACGACAGGCTGGCGCGTGTTGAACACCAGCCGGAGACGCTGGAGAACATCCTTCGCGAGCTTCTGGAATTCCGGTCCACGGTGATCGATCACCGGACGCGCGAGCGCGGCCAGAACCGCCAGCGGCGTATTTGTCGGACCGGGGATTTGGAGGAAATGGCGGCCCGTCTGCATGATGGCTCCCGGCGGTGATCAGGTTCGGTGTGGCGCAGATCGCATCTTGCACCGAATGTATTATGCATACAATATCCAGCTTAGTTGCCCCTGCGCCCCGGAGATGAGACATCGATGCCAGCTCCAGCGGCCACGCGCGATACGGGACTGGAGCGACGCCTCGCGGGGGCGCTGCGCGGGGAAGTCCGCTTCGGAGCGGTCGATCGCGGACTCTACGCGACAGATGCCTCGATATACCAGATCATGCCGAAGGGAATCGTGCTCCCCGCCGACGCCGAGGATCTCGCCGCGACCCTCGCCATCGCTGCGGAGGACGGCACGCCGGTCATCCTGCGCGGCGGCGGCACCTCGCAGAACGGGCAGCCGCTCGGCGCCGGGCTGATCGTCGATTGTTCGCGCCATCTCGACAAGGTGCTGGACTACGATCCCGCCCGCCGGCGCGTCCGTGTCCAGCCGGGGCTGGTGCTGGAACGCCTGAATGCGCGCCTGCGCGCAGACGGTCTGTTCTTTCCTGTCGAACCCTCGACCGCCTCGCGCTGTACGATCGGCGGCATGACCGGCAACAATTCCTGCGGCGCGCGCTCGCTGCGCTACGGCAAGATGGTGGACAATGTCCGCGCGATCTCCGCGCTCGATGCGAGCGGAATCCGGCTGGATTTCGACCCGGCGCGACCGAACGCTCCGCTGGCGGAGCAGATGCTGGCGCTGGCAGCACGCGAGCGCGACGAGATTCTCGCTCGCTTCCCGAAGGTGCAGCGGCGCGTCGGCGGCTACAATCTCGATGCGCTGCTCGTCGAAACCGCCAATCCCGCGCATCTCCTCGTCGGTTCGGAGGGGACGTTAGCCGCCTTCACCGAGATCGAGCTGGCGCTGGCCCCCCTGCCCGCGCACCGCGTGATGGGTGTGTGCCGGTTCCCGGATTTCCGCGACGCGATGAACATCACCCGCCATCTCGTCGCGCTCGGGCCTGCCGCGGTCGAACTCGTCGATCGCAACGCCCTCGAACTCGGTGTGGCAATCCCCATCTTCCGCCAGACGCTCGACCGGATTACCGGGCCGGAAACGGACTGCCTGCTGCTGGTCGAGTTCGCGGGTGAGGATCACGCGCAACTGGCCCGCGCGCTCCGCGACCTCGAAACCTGCATGGCCGATCACGGCTATCCGGACCGCGTGGTACCCGTGACCGATGCCGCGTTTCAGCGCCGTGTCTGGGAGATGCGCGAAGCCTGCCTCAACATCATGATGTCGATGAAAGGCGACGGAAAACCCGTCTCCTTCATCGAGGATTGCGCGGTGCCGCTCGACCACCTTGCCGCCTATACCGATGCGATGAACGCGGTGTTCGCCCGGCACGGAACGCGCGGAACCTGGTATGCCCATGCCTCGGTCGGCTGCCTGCA
>JAVTWI010000012.1:0-3550 GCA_032229845.1 Rhabdaerophilum sp. | reverse complement strand
CGAGCAGATCCGTGGTTCCGCCCGTGCGATGGGCCTCGAGGTGGTGGGCTAAGAACATGACCAAAGCAAAGAACGAACCGAAGCTCGCCAAGCGCGTCGCCAAGTCCCGCGAGGGCATCGAGCGCACCAAGCTCTATCCGCTCACCGAGGCCGTGAAGATGGTCAAGGAGCGCGCCACCGCGAAGTTCGACGAGACCATCGAGGTCGCGCTCAACCTCGGCGTCGATCCGCGCCACGCCGACCAGATGGTCCGCGGCGTCTGCAACCTGCCGAACGGCTCGGGCCGCACCGTGCGTGTTGCCGTGTTCGCCAAGGGGCCGAAGGCCGATGAAGCCAAGGCCGCCGGCGCCGATATCGTCGGTGCGGAAGATCTCGTCGAGATCGTCAACTCGGGCAAGATCGAGTTTGACCGCTGCATCGCGACTCCGGACATGATGGGCCTCGTCGGCCGCCTCGGCAAGGTGCTCGGCCCGCGCGGCCTGATGCCGAACCCGCGCGTCGGCACCGTGACCATGGATGTCACCGGCGCGGTGAAGGCGTCGAAGGGCGGCGCCGTCGAGTTCCGCGTCGAGAAGGCGGGCATCGTCCATGCCGGCGTCGGCAAGGCCTCGTTCGACGAGGGCAAGCTCATCGAGAACATCAAGGCGTTCGTCGATGCCGTGAACAAGGCCAAGCCGACCGGCGCCAAGGGCACCTATCTCCAGCGCGTCGCCGTCTCCTCGACGATGGGCCCTGGCGTGAAGGTGGAAGTCGCTTCGGTCGTCGCCTGACACCGGACGCCTCACCAGCATTTGATCAACCCCGCGCCGCAAGCGCGGGGTTTTTTCATGTTTGGCCCTTAGGTTGCACCCATGACTCCATCGGATCAGTTTTGTCCCGGAGTGGAACATGAGCGCGAAACGTTTTGAGGCACTGGACGGCTGGCGCGGCATCGCGGCGCTGGCGATTGCCTTCTATCACGCCCCGATCGCCAACCCGCTGCGGGAGATGGCGGGCTGGAAGAACTGGGAATTGTTCGTCGATTTCTTCTTCGTTCTTTCCGGCTTCGTCATAATGCACGCTTGGGGCAAGCGCCTCGACGGCGCGGATTCGGCGAAGGAATTCGTCGCGAAGCGCTTCTGGCGCATCTGGCCGCTGCATTTCTCGATCCTGCTCGCGTTCTTCGGCATCGAACTGCTGAAGGCGGCGATGGGCACCTTCGTCGCGCTGCCGATCGACGACGGTCCGTTCACGAATTCGCGCTCCTGGGCGGCGCTGCTCACCAATCTCACGATGACACAGTCGCTGAACCTTCATGGGACAACGACGTGGAACGGCCCGGCCTGGTCGATCTCGGTCGAATTCTGGACCTACCTGATCTTCGCGGCGGCGATGCTGCTCTTCAGGACCCGCAACACGCTCGCGCTCGTGGCCGTCGCGCTTGTCGGTCTCGTGGGCGTCGCGAGCTTCTCGCCGATCTGGCTGTTCGCGACCCATGATTTCGGCCTGCTGCGGGCCATCTATGGTTTCTTCGTCGGCGCGGCGACCTACCGGCTGGTGACCTCGGAGCGCTTCGAGGTCTCGAGCAGCACGGGTACGGAAGTCGCGGCGGTGCTGGCGCTCGTCAGCTATCTGATCTCGACCGGGGTGAACGCGACCTCGCTGTTCGCGCCGCTCGTCTTCGCGGCGGTCATCATCATCTTCAGCCAGGGGCGCGGCTGGCTGACGGCGGCGCTCGAAAGCACGCCGGTGCAGGCGCTCGGCCGCTGGTCGTATTCGATCTATCTCGTGCACGCGCTGCTCTATTACGGGCTGCGCCTCGCGCTGGTGATGGTCGAGAAGATCACCAAATGGCCGCTCACGGCGTCCGGCGCGGGCAACGAGCGCATCTTCACCTTCGGCGGCACGGCAATCGATCTCGCGGTGATCGCGGTGCTGCTGGCGGTGACGATCGTGATTTCGTCCAAGACCTACCGCTTCATCGAGAAGCCGTTCATGGTTGCCGGCTCGAAGAAGGCGACCGGCGAGGGCGCGACGCAGCCGGCGATGGCGTAAGCCTCGCCCGGAACAAAGTTTGGGATTTTGTCAAGTCCCCCTCTTGCGCTCGCGCAAGCAAGGCATTATTGAGCACAGCTTGCAGAGAAGGATCGTGGGCTTTCCACGATTCTTTTTTGTCGTCGGTCCAGTGGCCGGCGAGCTGTTGCGGGTGGGCGGATCGGAAGGTGCGCCCGTTGCCGGTAACAGTCAATCCTGTCCGAGACTGCAGGTGCAAAGGTTGCCAGAAAAATCCTGTCCATCCGGTTCGCGCGAGCGATCAGGGAGAGGTTTTTGACGCAATCGCTTAATCATCCGTTTCTTCCTGCGGGAAGGGCGGCGCGCCGGGGATAGCCGATCCCCGAACGTGGAGCCTGCATAGATGGGGAAGGGGAATTCATCGCCGCCGGGAGTTCCGGGGGAATGGGTTTCGTTTTCTCGGCCTTGGGTATTCGTGGGGTTGTTCCTACGCGTTCCAGGGGGACAGGTGGGTCCGTCTTTCCGAAAGGGGGAGGGGCTCGGGGCAGGGAGACCTGCCTTTCAACCGTTGTCCTTCTGGTCAAGCCGTCCATGACGCGCCGCCAGAGGATGGCAGAGCGCAGAGAGGGAAGATTTCTTCCCGATCCGGAGAAGACACGTGGATAGAGCTGGAAAAGAAGAGCTCGTCTCGACGCTGAACGCGGTGTTCAAGGACACCGGCGTTGTCGTCGTCGCGCATTATTCCGGCCTGACCGTCGCCCAGATGCAGAAGCTCCGCCAGGAGATGAAGCAGGCTGGCGCCACGGTTCGGGTTGCGAAGAACCGCCTCGTGAAGATCGCGCTCGATGGCACTGACGTTGCGTCCATCGCCGGCCTCATGAAGGGCCCGACCATTCTCGCCTACTCGGCGGACCCGGTCGCGGCTCCGAAGGTGGCCACCGAATTCGCCAAGGCGAACGAAAAGTTCGTGGTCCTCGGCGGTGCGATGGGCAAGACGGCCCTTGATGCGAATGGTGTGAAGGCGCTTGCCACCATGCCGTCGCTCGATGAACTGCGCGCCAAGCTCGTCGGCCTTATCCAGGCCCCGGCGACCAAGCTCGCGCAGCTCTCGACCGCGCCCGCCGCCAAGCTGGCGCGCGTGTTCGGGGCTTATGCCAAGCGAGACGAAGCAGCCTGAGACGAAATACCCGATGCGAGGCCGCCCGGCGTTCCGGGCCGCCTCATGAGAACCGAAAACGAAACCTGATATAGAGCCGAAGGAACATACCATGGCTGATCTGACCAAGCTCGTTGACGAGCTTTCGAACCTCACCGTCCTCGAAGCCGCCGAGCTCGCCAAGATGCTCGAAGAGAAGTGGGGCGTTTCCGCCGCTGCCGCCGTCGCCGTTGCCGCTGCGCCGGGCGCTGCCGGTGGTGCTCCGGCCGCCGCCGCGGAAGAGCAGACCGAGTTCACCGTTGTCCTGGCCGCTGCCGGCGACAAGAAGATCGAGGTCATCAAGGAAGTCCGCGCCATCACCGGCCTGGGCCTCAAGGAAGCCAAGGACCTCGTCGAAGGCGC
>JAVTWI010000011.1:0-3552 GCA_032229845.1 Rhabdaerophilum sp. | reverse complement strand
CGTCGAGGCGCCGACGGCGGCTTCGGTGGTGCTGGCGGCGGTGCTGCTGAAGATGGGCGGCTACGGCTTCATCCGCTTCTCGCTGCCGATGTTCCCGGAGGCGAGCCATTACTTCGCGAATTTTGTGTTCGCGCTTTCGGTGGTCGCGATCATCTACACCTCGCTGGTGGCGATGATGCAGGAGGACATCAAGAAGCTCGTCGCCTATTCGTCGGTCGCGCACATGGGCTTCGTGACGATGGGCCTGTTCACGCTCAACCCGCAGGGCGTGCAGGGCGCGGTGTTCCAGATGGTGAGCCACGGCCTCGTTTCCGGCGCGCTCTTCCTCTGTGTCGGCATCGTCTACGACCGGATGCATACGCGCATGGTCGCGGCCTACGGCGGTCTCGTGAACCGGATGCCGCTCTACGCGCTGGTGTTCCTGCTGTTCACGATGGCCAATGTCGGCCTGCCGGGGACGAGCGGGTTCGTCGGCGAGTTCCTGACGCTGCTTGGCTCCTACAAGGCCAATACCTGGGTGGCGTTCTTCGCGACCACGGGCGTGATCCTCTCGGCCTGCTACGCGCTCTGGCTGTTCGCCCGCGTCGTCTACGGCAAGCTGGAGAAGCACGAGCTGGAGGCGATCCCGGATCTCGACCGGCGCGAACTCGCGCTGCTGGTGCCGCTCGCGCTGCTGGTCGTCTATTTCGGCGTGCAGCCGAACGCTATCCTGGCGATGAGCCAGGCCTCGGTCGACGGCATCATCGCCGCGGTGCAGGCTGGCCTTTCCGGCAAGCTCGCGTTGCTGAACTGAAGGGGAGAGAACGATGAACCAGGTTATTTCCCCGATTCCCGCCTTCGGCCCGGCGCTCCCGGAGATCGTGCTGGCGGTTGCCGCGCTCGGCCTCGTGCTGCTCGGCGCGCTCAAGGGCGACGGCGCCAAGCGCCTCATCGACTGGATCGCGATCGGCGCGCTCGTCGTCGCCGGCTTTATCCTGCTCGAGGGGCAGGGCCGCGTCTCCACCTTCAACGATGCCTTCGTCGTCGATGGTTTCGCGCGGGCGATGAAGGTGCTGACGCTGATCGGCTCGATCGCGGCGATCCTGCTTTCCTCGCGCTTTCTGGTCGAAGCGAAGATCGCGCGGTTCGAGTACACGATCCTCATCCTGCTCTCGACCATCGGCATGATGATGATGTGCTCGGCGAACGAGCTGATCTCGCTCTATCTCGGCGTCGAACTGCAATCGCTGGCGCTCTATGTCGTCGCCGCGATCCACCGCGACGACGCGAAATCCTCCGAGGCGGGCCTGAAGTATTTCGTGCTCGGCGCGCTCTCGTCCGGTATGCTGCTCTACGGCAT
Source organism: Rhabdaerophilum sp. (assembly GCA_032229845.1). Classification (GTDB taxonomy): domain Bacteria; phylum Pseudomonadota; class Alphaproteobacteria; order Rhizobiales; family Beijerinckiaceae; genus Rhabdaerophilum. The sequence goes on along the minus strand of JAVTWI010000011.1, from coordinate 2,213 downwards.
GAGCCTCGTCTACGGTTTCACCGGCTCGGTGACCTTCCCGACCATCGCCAAGGCGGTCTCCGGCGGGCACGGCTCGGGCGTGATGATCGGCCTCGTGTTCATCGTCGCCGGCCTCGCGTTCAAGATGAGCGTCGTGCCGTTCCACATGTGGACGCCGGACGTCTATGAAGGCGCGCCGACGCCGGTCGCGGCCTTCTTCGCCACCGCGCCGAAGATGGCGGCCGTGGCGATGACCACGCGCATCCTCATCGACGCCTTCCTGCCGATCGTGAAGGACTGGCAGCCGATCATCGCCTTCGCGGCGATCATGTCGATGGTGCTCGGCGCCTTCGCGGCCATCGGCCAGAACAACGTCAAGCGCCTCATGGCCTATTCCTCGATCGGCAACATGGGTTACGCGCTGGTCGGTCTCGCTGCCGGCACTGTGCAGGGGGTCGAGGGCGTCGTGATCTTCATGACGACCTACCTCGCCATGACGCTCGGCGTCTTCGCGGTGATCCTCGCGATGCAGACGGGGGGCAAGCGCGTCGAGACGGTGGCAGACCTCGCCGGCGCCTCGCGCACCAGCCCGGCGCTCGCGCTCGTGATGGCGGTGCTGATGTTCTCGCTGATCGGCATCCCGCCGCTCGCCGGGTTCTTCGGCAAGTTCTACGTCTTCGCGGCGGCGATCGAAGCCAAGCTGTTTGCGCTGGCCGTGATCGGCATTGTCGCGAGCGTGGTGTCGGCGTTCTATTACCTGCGCATCATCAAGGTGATGTATTTCGACGCGCCCGCGCCGGCCTTCCAGAGCGCGCCGGTCGAGATCCGCGGCGTGATGTATGCGGCGGCGGCTTTCGTGCTCGTCTTCGCGGTGATCGCCAACCCGATCCGCTCGATGGCGGCTGCGGCGGCGAAGTCGCTGTTCTGATGGGTGAACAGGCGCAGGTCGCGCTTTCCGAGGAGGCCGTCGAGGCCGGTTTCCAGCTGCTTGCGGTGACGCGGGCGGAATCGACCAACGAGGCGGCGCTCAAGGCGGTGCTCGCCGGGGCGGACCGCTTCTGGCTGGTCGCGGAAGAACAGACCATGGGGCGCGGCCGGCATGGCCGGACCTGGGCTTCACCGCGCGGCAATCTCTATGCAAGCCTTGGACTTGCCGATCCCTGCCCACCCGCCAAGGCGCCGCTGCTCGGCTTCGTCGCAGGCCTCAGCCTCGCCGAGGCGATTCTTGCGCTGGCGCCGGCACTGGAGCCGGTCGTGCGGCTCAAGTGGCCGAACGATTGCCTTGTTGCCGGCGAGAAGTGCGTCGGCATCCTGCTCGAAGGCTCGAACAGGCCGGACGGGCGCCGCGCCGTCGTCATCGGCATGGGCGTCAACGTACGCGTTGCGCCCGAGGGGCTCGATCAGCCGGTGACGGCGCTCCACCGGCACAGCCGCGCGTTCACGGTCGACGGGTTGTTCGAGCGGCTTTCGGAACGTATGGCGGCCAATCTCGATCTTTTTGCGCAAGGAACCGGGTTCGCGACGATTCGCGAACGCTGGCTGGCGCATGCCATCCCCGTCGGTTCGCCCGTGCGGGTGAAGCTGCCTGCCGGCGAGATCACCGGCAGCTTCGCCGGGATCGACGGCGAGGGGCAGTTGCTGGTCGCGCGCGAGGGCAAGGTGGAGACCATCATGGTGGGCGATGTCTTCCCGCTTGCGACCGGAGCGGATCTCGAACAGGCGGCGAGGGCGAGTTGATGAAGGGCGGGGAACTGGTTTTCGCGGCCCTTGGCGGCCTTGGCGAGATCGGCATGAACATGGCGCTCTACGGCGTCGGTTCGGGCAAGCACCGCAAGTGGCTGATGGTCGATTGCGGCGTCGCCTTCGCCGGCGAGGATGTGCCGGGGGTGGACATGCTGTTCCCCGACATCGCCTTCATCGAGGCCGAAAAGAAGAACCTCCTCGGCATCGTCATCACCCATGCGCACGAGGATCATTTCGGGGCGCTGGCCGATCTCTGGCCGCGGCTTGGTGCGCCGGTCTACATGACGCCGTTCGCGGCAAACCTTCTCGAAGCCCGGCGGCTTTCCGAGCCTGGCGCGCCGCGGATTCCGGTGCGCGGCATCGCGCAGGCGACGCGCTTCACGCTCGGCCCGTTCGACATCGAGACCATTCCGGTCGCGCATTCGATTCCCGAGAGCATGGCGCTGGCGATCCGCACGCTGCACGGCACCATCGTCCATACCGGCGACTGG
>JAVTWI010000010.1:0-3561 GCA_032229845.1 Rhabdaerophilum sp. | reverse complement strand
TCAAATTCCCCGGCGCAGAGGCATAGCGGGAAGATATCTCGGGGCCGTTCGAAAATTGCATCGCATTTTAGCGATCGCCGGTTCTGTCCGCCGCATCTGCCGGAGCCGAAAGCCGCTTCGGCATCCGCTGCGGCGATTTGGAGAGGGCTTGTTCACCATAGCGACGAATACCCGCCCGGCTGAGCCGGTCCGGGCCCGAATGTCACGCAATGGCCGGCGGTTCTTAGGCCCTGTTTAAGGAGCGCCGGGCCATCGTCGGGCATCAAGGGTGGCACGACAAGAACGGGAAACCGCCGGGTGATGCGTATCGACTGGACCCAGACGCTGTTGGGGGATTTGACCCCCCGGGGGCAGATGGCCGCTGACCGTTCCGAAGCGGACGGCGGGCGGGCTGCGCGCGCCATGCGCATCGGCGGCATCCTGATCGCGGCGCTCTTCATCGGGATCGCCATCGCCGCCCTGCCGGCGCGCGGATCGACCATTTCCTCCACCGATATTCTCGCGCTCTCCGGCCTGCTGCTTGCGCAGGCGAGTGGGCTTTTCCTGCTGGCGCCGGAACGCTCGCGCTTTCATGCCGCCGCTGTCTGCGCGCTGCTTGCGCTTCCTTTCGCCACGCTGGCTGGATTCGACGTGAATATCGTCATCGCGCTCGGGCTGGTTTTGGCGCTCGACGCGGCGGCGATGCTCGCGCATGAACGACGCGGCCTCCGGCGCATTCTGTTGGCGGCCGGTGTCGCGGTGGTCGGCTTCTCGCTGTGGGTTTCCGCTTTTGCGCTTGGCGCGGTGGCGGTGCTGGTCGCCGCGCTGGTGCCGCTGGCCGTGGCGGCCTTTCTGCCGCCGCCGGCGAAACCGGCCTTGTCGCATGCCGATCCGATGATTCGTCTCAACGCGCTTCTCGACGCGGCGCTGGCCACGCGCAGCCGGCGCCTTTTCGTGACGGATGGAGTCGGCGTCATCGACAACGAGGCCGATCCGGCTTTTTCGCGTCTGCTGACGGCACAGGACTTCCCGGACAATTCGCTGGTCTCGGCGGTTCTGATTGCCGACCGCGTGCTTCTGCTCGACGCGCTCTCCCGGGCCATTCACCGGCGCGAGGGGACCGACAATCTCGAAATCCGGCTGCGTCTCGAACCCGCCGGCGCGGGCTTTCCGGCCCCGCCGCGCTACGTGCCGCACCGCGTGGCGGTGCAGCCGCTGCCCGATGTGGAAGACCGCACGATCGTGATGATCGAGGCGATTGAAGGCACGGCGCAGGAGCCGAACGTGCCGGCTTCCGGGGCGCCGAGCCTCGTTCCGGTTCTTGCGCGGGCGCTTCATGATTCGAACGCGCCCTTCAATGCCGGTCTCGGCTATCTGGAGATGATCGCCGATCCGCGCCTCGCGCCGCGGGATGTGAACACCTACCGCGAGTTCGCCGCCCAGGCCCACAAGTCGGTGCTGGAGGCCTATCGCAACTCACTGCTGCTCGGGCGCTGGCTGAAGCTGCTGCACAGCCCGCCAGACGAGCGGCTTGAGCGCGGCAGCCTGATGCCGCGCCGCATGGTCAACGACGCCGTTCGCGCGCTCAGCCTGCGCGAGGCGGAGGATCGGGGTGAACTGCGGATTTCGGAAGCCGAAACCCTTCCCGCCGTATCGCTGCCGCCGGCGCTGGCGCGATTTGCGGTCGAGGTCTTCCTTCGGGAGGCCCAGTACGGTGGCCCCGTAAAAGTCGCGATCTCGCGGGAGAACAACGATCTCGTCCTGACGAGCCGCCAGCCCGCGCCGCCCGAAGGCGAGGGCAACGAGGATGTGTTCCGCAAGGTGATCGAGGACGCGGTCGCGGCCGCGATGCCGTCCGCCCGGTTCGGGACCGACCTCGACGGTGGGCGCGAGTTGCGTTTCGAGAATGCCTTCGAACGCGCGGTGGGGAAGGAAATTCCGGCCGGCGCGGGTGACGTGGCCGAAATCCGGCGGCTGGCATCCTGACGGGGAAGGGGGATTTCATGAACGAGAGAGCGAAATTTCCAGCCCATGTGCCGGATGGCCGGCGATCGGCCGGACATGACGCGCCGCGGGGACGCTCGCGTGGCGGGTTCGTCACGCGCCGCAAGGTCATCCTGGCGGCAGCCTGCCTGTTCGGCGGCGCGGTGGTCGCCAATGCGCTGCTGCTCCAGACCGGCAAGCATCCGGCACCGATGTTCCGCAGCACGATCGCTGCTTCCCCCGATTTCCCGATGCCGCCGCTGCGGCCCGGTTCCAATCCGGCGGTACGGAATGCCGCCTTCACGCCCACGGCGATGAACGCCGCCAAGCCGATGCCAATCGACCGCTCCGCGGCCGCAGCGCCGGCGATGAATGACCCGAGCGAGGCGCTGCTCGTCGAAATCCAGCGCGAACTGGCCAAGCGCGGCTATTACAAGGGCGACCCGGACGGCAAGACCGGCCCGCGCACCACGCAGGCGATCCGCGATTTCCAGTTCGCCCAGCGCGTCGCGATCGACGGCCGGCCGAGCGAGGCGCTGCTGCAATCCGTGCTCGCGACCAAGGTGACGATGAAGGACGAATTGCTCGATCTCGTCCGCAAGGCCGGCCAGCCCGAAACGCCGAAAGGCCCGGTCGTCGATATCCAGCGCGCGCTGAACAAGGCCGGCTATGGCCCGCTTGAGGAAGACGGCCACATGGGCCCCTCGACGAAGCAGGCGCTGGCCCGTTTCGAGGCGGACAAGAAGCTGCCGCCGCGCGGCGAGCCGAAAGGCCCGGTGCTCAACCTGCTGGCCTCGGCGACGGGTATCTCGCTCCGGCAGCCGTGAGCCCGCCATGCGGCTGACGAGCGACTTCTTCGTCTCGGCCTATCTCCGGCAATGTAGCATCGAAGGCGCCTTCGCGGCCCTGCGCCGGCGCGGCGGCGCGGAAGCGGGCGCCATCTTCATCGTGATCGATCGGCTCGACGGCACCGGCACGCTGTATGGCCCCGCGCCGCAATCGAGCTACGATGAGAAGCCGCAGGAGCGCGCCTTCGCGCGGCTGCACAAGCCGGAGACGATCGAGCGGCCAGACATCGAGACACGGCTCGAGAAGGAAATCCGCTTCGATCCGGATTGCTGGATCGTCGAGGTCGAAGACCGGCAGGGCCGGCACTTCCTCCAGCACGTCGTCTGACGCTCTGCCGCGACAGCAAACGGAATGTGCGATTCGAAACGGTACGCCCGTTAGGAAAAGCTTAACCCGTTCTGGCCGAATTTGTTCGAGATGTCTGATTCGGCGCCTCGCGTCGTTGGCATCGAAGGAGCATGGCCATGGGCGAATTGATCCGCTTTCGGCCTCGTCAGGAGGCCAGACCAGCAGGAACGGCGCATTCCGCACGGAATGCGGTGCCGGCGGGCGGCGCTGAGATCCTTCTTTTCACAGGCGTTCGCTACGAGCGCCACGCGGAGGAGGAGGCAGGCGCGGCCAAACGTCCGACAGGACGGAACGGCCGCCGCAAGCGCGCCTAGATCACGCTGTTTTTTGATGGAACAATCAAAAAACAGGCAACGTGATCGATATCCATAAGTTAGAGCATGCTTATTCGCGATTAACCGG
>JAVTWI010000009.1:0-3567 GCA_032229845.1 Rhabdaerophilum sp. | reverse complement strand
TGAGATCGCAGGGGCGGAAGACGTCGCAGTTCGGGATCGCGCGCAGGGCCGCGACATGCTCGACCGGCTGATGGGTCGGGCCGTCCTCGCCGACGCCGATCGAATCATGCGTCATCACGTAGACGACACGCTGGTTCATCAGCGCGGACAGGCGGATCGAGGGGCGGCAGTAATCCGAGAATACGAGGAAGGTGCCGGAGGCCGGAATGAGACCGCCGTGCAGCGCCATGCCGTTCATGGCCGCCGCCATCGCGTGCTCGCGGATGCCGTAATGGACGAAGCGGCCAGCGTAATCGCCCGGCTTGACGATGCCCATGTCCTTGGTGCGGGTGTTGTTCGAGCCGGTCAGGTCCGCCGAACCGGAGATCAACGCCGGCAGGACGGGAGAAATATGCTCAAGGGTGATCTCGCCCGCGCGGCGGGTCGCGATCTCCTGCGGTTTGGCGGCGGCTTCGGCCTTGAGGGCCTTCATCGCCTTGGCGTAGGCCTTGGGCAGTTCGCCGGCCATCGCCGCCTCGAACGCGGCCTTCGCCTTGGGCTTGGCATCGAGCTTCTTCTGCCATTCGGCGCGAGCCGGTGCGCCACGGCGTCCGGTCTCGCCCCAGAACTTGCGGATGTCGTCCGGCACCTCGAACGGGCCGTATTTCCAGCCGAGCTTTTCCTTGGCGCCCTTGAGTTCCTCGGCGCCGAGGGGCGAGCCGTGCGAGGAAGACTTTCCGGCCTTGGTCGGCGCACCGAATCCGATGGTGGTGACGCAGGCGATGAGCGAAGGCTTGTCCGATTTCTTCGCCCGCGCGATGGCGGCGGAGATCGCTTCCGGATCATGGCCGTCGACGCGGACGGCGTTCCAGCCGGCGCTCTCGAAGCGCTTCAGCTGGTCGGTCGTGTCGGAGATCGAGAGCGGGCCGTCGATCGAAATGCCGTTGTCGTCGAACAGCACGATCAGCTTGTTGAGCTTGAGATGGCCGGCGAGCGTGATCGCTTCCTGGCTGATGCCTTCCATCAGGTCGCCGTCGGAGGCGAGGACATAGGTATAGTGGTCGACCAGCTTGCCGAAGCGGTGCGCCAGCAGGCGTTCGCCCAGCGCGAAGCCGACGCTCATGGCGAGGCCCTGCCCCAGCGGGCCGGTGGTGGTCTCGACGCCTTCGGTGTGGCCGAATTCCGGGTGGCCCGGCGTCTTCGAGCCGAGCTGGCGGAAGGCTTTGATGTCGTCGAGGCCGACACCCTTCACGCCGATGAGGTGCAGCACCGAATAGAGCAGCATCGAGCCGTGGCCGGCGGACAGGATGAAGCGGTCGCGGTCGGGCCATTTCGGGTCGGCCGGATCGTATTTGATATGGTCGCGGAAAAGGACCGTGGCGATGTCTGCGGCGCCCATCGGCAGGCCGGGATGACCGGACTTGGCGGCTTCCACCGCGTCCATCGAGAGCGCGCGGATGGCGTTGGCCATCGCGTCGTGTTTGGCACGATCGAGCATGACGTCCTTTCAAAATGGACCTGATTTTTCAATGCGGCCTTCGTTAGCAGCCCGCGCCATCGAGTCAATCAAATCAGATGGTTTCCGACGCCATCTTGTGCGGAAAATTCCGATGCGCGACACTTTGTCGTTCCGGCGACAGAAAAACACGGAAATTCCGGCAGGAAAGCGGGACATTTCGCAGGGAGGAACCTATGTCGGCCAAAGCCTATGCGCGCGATCTCGACCGGCGGGAAGCTAACTTCCAGCCGCTGACACCGATCTCTTTCCTGGAACGGGCGGCCAGGGTTTTTCCCGAACGCATTGCGATCATCCACGGCCGCGAGTGCGTCGACTACGCCAATTTCTACACGCGCGCGCGCCGGATGGCTTCGGCACTCGCGAAGGCGGGCATCGGCAAGGGCGATACGGTCGCGGCGATCCTGCCGAACATCCCGCTGATGCTCGAACTGCACTATGCCGCCCCGATGCTCGGCGCTGTGCTCAACACGATCAACACGCGGCTCGACGCGCCGATGGTGCGCTTCATTCTCGAACATGGCGAAGCGAAAATCATCTTCGTCGATACCGAGTTCTCGGCACTGCTCAAGGCGGCGGTCGAGGATATGGCGGATGCGCCGCGCATCGTCGAATTCCGCGATGGCGAATGGCTCGACGGGGGAAAGGACATGGCCCCGCCGCGGCTTTTCGGGGAGGATGCCGTCACCTTTCGTGAAACCGGGGATGCTGATTTCCGTTATGCGCGGCCCGCGGACGAGTGGGACGCCATCGCGCTCAATTATACCTCAGGCACGACGGGGAACCCCAAGGGCGTCGTCTATTCGCACCGCTCGGCCTATCTGATGTGCTTCGCGAACAGCCTCGCGACCGATATCGGCCGCCACCCGGTCTATCTGTGGACCCTGCCGATGTTCCATTGCAACGGCTGGTGCTTTCCCTGGACGCTCTCCGCCGTCGCCGGCACGCATGTCTGTCTGCGCCACGTGCGGGCGAAGGCGATCTTCGATGCCATCCTCGACCATGGCGTAACGCATCTGTGCGGCGCGCCGATCGTGATGTCGACGCTGCTCAACGCAAAGCTGGAGGAGAAGGCTGCCTTCACTGCCCGCGTGAAATTCATCACCGCCGCGGCCCCGCCGCCCGAGAGCGTGCTGGCGGCGATGAAGGGCGCGGGTTTCGATGTCGTCCATGTCTACGGGCTCACCGAGACCTACGGCCCCTCGGTCGTCAACGAATGGAAGGACGAATGGGATAGCCTCCCGGAAGCCGAGCGGGCGCCGCGCATGGCGCGGCAGGGCGTCAACTATCCCGGCCTCGAGGATCTCGCCGTGCTCGACCCTGACACGATGAAGCCTGTGCCGGCCGACGGCAGGACGATGGGCGAGGTGATGTTCCGCGGCAATATCGTCATGAAGGGCTATCTCAAGAACCCGAAGGCCTCCGACGAGGCCTTCGCCGGCGGCTGGTTCCATTCGGGCGACCTCGCGGTGATGCACCCGGACGGCTATGTGCAGCTCAAGGACCGCTCGAAGGACATCATCATTTCCGGCGGCGAGAACATCTCGTCGATCGAGGTTGAGGAGGTTCTCTTCAAGCACCCGGCGGTGATGCTGGTGGCGGTGGTCGCGCGGCCGGACGAAAAATGGGGCGAGCATCCTTGCGCTTTCGTCGAGCTTCGGCAGGGTTCGAACACGACGGAAGCCGAAATCATCACCTATGCGCGCGAACATCTTGCCGCGTTCAAGGCGCCGCGCACGGTGGTTTTCGGCGATCTGCCCAAGACATCGACCGGCAAGATCCAGAAGTATGTCCTGCGGGAACGCGCGAAATCGCTGTAATCGCGGCAACTTTGTGGCAGACCTGCAATCGCTACGCAGCAATGCGGCGATTGGATGCATCGGTTCGCTCAAGTATCCGTGAAAGGCGATCACGAAAGCGGTGATCGCCGTGATCGGAATTACACTGCCTGTTGATTGGAACGTTCCCGGGCCTGCGCCTATTTCTCCCTCATCGAACAACGCGGCGGGTGCCGAGCCGAAAGCCGGACCCGCCTGGATGAGAAAGGAACGATACCATGAAGACCATCTTTA
>JAVTWI010000008.1:0-21198 GCA_032229845.1 Rhabdaerophilum sp. | reverse complement strand
TGCCGAGTGGAATGAGGCGGGCCTGTTGCGAATTGGTACCTGCCTGAACGACCCAGCCTGGCGCTTTGTCCTGCGGACCGACGAGCACCACCATGTAGCCTGGGGCCGGTGGTTGCGTGAGCCTGGTGACGACAACAAAACCCATCAAGACCGTCGCGGCAAATCCGGTTGCAGCCAGACCGCGCCACAGTCGCAGGTTGTTCCACCAGGTGGTAACAGCGTTGTCTGCAGGCTCCGCTGCGCGGGTTGTAGTCGCAGAAGGTTTTGCCGCTTCCGAATGCGCAGTAACCGAGGCTTCAATGCGCGTCCATAGTTGTGGCGACGGTTCAATCGGCTCGGCCATGGCTGTGAGTGGGGCCAGTTTTTCCTGCCACTGTTCAACGGCGGTGCGCAGCGCTGCGTCGTTTTTCATGCGCGCTTCTACGCCCGCGCGACTCGCCGCCGAGAGCGTGCCCAGCACATACTCGCCTGCGAGATGCTGGATGTCGTCAGAGTCGCGCACGTTGGTGTTCACGCCATGCACTCCCGCAACGACAGCAGGCCGCGGCGAATCCATGCCTTGACGCTACCGAGGGGCGCGTTGAGACGCTGTGCGATCTCGCCGTGCGAGCAGCCGTCGACGTAGGCGTACAGGATGCTGTTGCGTTTCGGTGTGTCCAGCGCCTTCAGGCAATCATCCAAGCGCCCGATATCGGCCCTGACTGCAAACATTTCCGCCATCGGCGCGGCGCGGCGGGAGCGACGCCTTTTGCCGCCTCCCGCTCCGCCTGCGTTCATTGCCATCGCCATATCCCGCGCTCCTTACGCCGCGCCGCGCTCGCGCACCTGGCCGGCGCGCTCGTCGATCTGGCGGGAGAGGATGGCGGAAAACTCGTCGGCGAAGCTTTCGAGCCGTCCTTGCGTCCGCGAAACGTCCTTCACGAACTTATTGTAGAAGATGTTGGCGGGAATGGCCGCCACCAGCGCGATGGCGGTGGCGAACAGCGCTTCCGCGATACCCGGCGCGACGACGGCGAGCGAGGTGTTCTTCGAGGCGGCGATCGAGCGGAAGGTCGTCATGATGCCGAACACCGTGCCGAACAGGCCGACATAAGGCCCGACAGAGGCGATGGTCGCGAGCACCAGCAGCTTCGATTCGATCCGCTCGACCTCGCGGGCGATCGAGACGTCGAGCACCTTGTCGATACGCGTCTGCAGCGAGGCGAAGCCGCGGCCCGACCCTTCGAAGGCGCGTCGCCATTCGCCCATCGCCGCCACGAACAGGGCCGCAAACCCGTCCGGCACCTTGTCGGCGAGCGAACGGTAAAGCTCGTCGAGGCTCTGGCCGGACCAGAAGGTATCCTCAAAGTTGTCCATCCGGCTTTTCATCCGCCGCAGCATCATCGACTTGTTGATGATGATCGCCCAGGACCAGATCGACGCGCTGAGCAGCCCCAGCATCACCAGCTTGACGATGAAGTGGGCATGGAGGAACAGCGAGATCAGCGAGAGATCGGTTTGCGCATCGGCTGTCGGCATGTCGGGTCCTTCCGGCCGGCGCTTGGCTATTTTTGCGCCCAGCCTCGTTTATCCAGCGGCAATGGCCCTGTTTTGCGACCAAACTGAGGCATCGCGCCGGGGGCACGCCCGATCCGGCCGGATCAAACTGCCCCAATTCATCAATCGGAAATTATGGTTAATGTTCGGTATATTTCACGAATTGTGCAATGCAACAAGTTTGTCGCGCAGGCGCGGTGGCAGGCGCGCGGGCCGGCCCTTGGCGAGAAAAGCGATCGTGACCTTCGCTTCGCACAGCATATCCTCGCCCCGTCGCATCGTCTGATCCATGACGAGGCTCGCGCCGGCGATGCGGGCGATGCTCGTCTCGACCTCGACGAGATCGTCCATCCGGGCGGGGCTCCTGAAGTCGATCGTCATGTGCCGGACGACGAAGGCGAAGGGTCCGTCATCCGCTTCGAACAGGATGCGTTGGTCGATCCCGAGATCGCGCAGCGCTTCCGTCCGCCCGCGCTCGAAGAAGTGGAGATAGCGGGCGTGATAGACGAAGCCGGAGAAGTCCGTGTCCTCGTAGTAGATGCGCAAACCCAGTTTGGACATGTCTTCCTCGCGATCCGGCATCAGGATAGCGGATCGAACGCAAAACACTTGTTTGTGAACGGACCGTGTTCCGGATGTGTGGCCCATTCGGGCCGCTTTGGTCGTCAGGGAGCAGGATATGAATGGGTTTGCGCGCTATTTCAATGGCTGGCCTCTGTTCTGGCTGTTGTCGGCCTGCGTCGCGGTCGCGGCGTTTCAGGGGCCGGTCGTCGAGAATTTTTCGACGGAATCGCTGCGGTGGGCGCTGCGCGTGACCGCCCGGACCTCGGCGGTCCTATTCCTGCTGGCGATGACTGCCAGCGCTGCGGCAAGGCTCGCACCTTCGGCCTTCACACGCTGGCAACGCGACAACAGGCGGATGCTGGGACTGGCCTTCGCCTTCTCGCATTTCGTCCATGCCGGGTTCATCATCGCGTTCTCGGCGCAAGGGCCGGAACAATATGCCGAAGCCATCACGCCGGTGATGGTCGTTGCCGGCGCGATCGGCTACACCTTCATCATCCTGATGGCCGCGACCTCGTTCGCGCCCGCCGCGCGGTGGATCGGCCCCGTGGCGTGGCGGCGGCTGCACACAAGCGGGATCTACTGGCTCTGGCTGCAATTTGTGTTCGCGTTCGGCAAGCGCGCTGCGGTCGGCCCGGTCTACTGGGCGTTTCTCGCGCTGTTCGTACTTGCGCTTGGGATGCGCATCCTGGCGCGGCGCAGGCGCGCGCCGCAGGAAAAACTCAACATGGTGTGAGTGCTCACGCCTCCTCGTTCCCGTCGAACAGGCCGAACTGCGGCGCTTGCCGCGTTGGCACGGCCATTCCGAGGTGGCGGAAGGCGGCGTCGGTGAGGAGGCGGCCGCGCGGGGTGCGCTGGAGGAAGCCCTGCTGGAGCAGGTAGGGTTCGATGATATCCTCGATGGCATCGCGCGGTTCGGAGAGCGCTGCGGCCATGGTCTCGATCCCCACCGGACCGCCCATGAACTTCTCGGCGATCGTGAGGAGGTAGCGGCGGTCCATCAGGTCGAGGCCGATGGAATCGACATCGAGCATGGTCAGCGCCTTGTCGGCGATGCTCCGCGTGATGGTCGGCGCGCCATCGACGATGGCGACATCGCGGACGCGTCGGAGGAGGCGGCCGGCGATGCGTGGCGTGCCGCGGGCGCGGCGGGCGATCTCGTTGGCGCCATCCGGGCTGACACCGATGCCGAGCACCCGCGCGCCGCGCGTGACGATCAGCTCCAGTTCTTCGATGGAATAGAAGTTGAGCCGGATCGGAATGCCGAAGCGGTCGCGCAGCGGGGTGGTCAGCAGGCCGGCGCGGGTTGTGGCGCCGACGAGCGTGAATTTCGGCAGGTCGATCTTCACCGAGCGGGCGGCCGGCCCCTCGCCGATGATGAGATCGAGCTGGTAATCCTCCATCGCGGGGTAGAGGATTTCCTCGACCGCCGGGTTGAGGCGGTGGATCTCGTCGATGAACAGCACGTCGCGCTCGTCGAGATTGGTGAGCTGGGCGGCAAGATCGCCGGCCTTGGCGATCACCGGGCCGGAGGTCGAGCGGAAATTGACGCCGAGTTCGCGGGCGACGATCTGCGCCAGCGTCGTCTTGCCGAGACCCGGCGGCCCGACGAAGAGGACGTGATCGAGCGCCTCGCCGCGCGTCTTCGCGGCCTGGATGAAGACCTTGAGATTTTCCTGCGCCTGCTGCTGGCCGATGAATTCCCCGAGCGCGAGCGGCCGGATCGACTGATCGAAATCGTCGCCGCGCTTTTCGGGGTTCAGAAGGCCGGGGCGGCTCAAAGGTCGATCTCCAGTTCGATGGCGTCGCGCACCGGAATGCCGTCGACGCCGATCTCCGGCAGGTTGGGCGCCACCGTGCGATAGATCATCACCGCGCCGGGATAAAGCGCAACGATGCGGAATCCGAGCTTCTGGAAATAGCGCAGGGCAGGGGTGTTGTCGTTGGTGGTGAGCACGCGGAGGGCGCGCGCACCCTGCTGCCGGCCGATCTCGGCGACATGATCGAGCAGGGCCTTGCCGATGCCGCGCCTTTCGGAAAAATTGTCGATGGTCAGCGCGAGAATGGTCGATTTCTGGAGGGCATGCGTCGCTAGCCCCAGAACCTCGCCCTTCTTGTCGCGCGCGACGATGGCTTGGTATTCACCCCTCTTCCAGGTCCGCCCGAACATCATCAGGTCCTCGCCCCAACGACGCGAAAGCAGCGCCTTGAGAAGCTCGGTGTCGGTCAGCGGTTCGATCCGGAACGGGGTATTGCCCACGTCGATCCCCCTTCTATCGCGAACTGATTCGGCACGGTTGGCGGCGATTGGTGCGCAATTGGGGTCCTAATTCAACCCTTCGGCCAGCAATAGGTCTGGAAATGCAACCGGGGGGATGCGTCGTTCTGGTGTGCACGACAGGATTGCGGCTGCCCGGCGAGGACCTAGATCAGGCATTCGAGTTCCAGCGCGTCGTGGATCGGCAGGCCGAGATAGCCGTGCCGGATCATGCCTGGCATGGCAGGGCGATAGGCATCGACCGCGCCGACGTAGAGTGTGGCGAAGCGGAAGCCGTTCTTCTGGTAGAAGACAAGCGCCGGCATATTGTCGTTCGTCACCATCGACCGGATGGAGCGCGCGCCGGTTTGCCGGGCCAGTTTCTTGATCTCGTTGAGCATCTGGGTCGCGAAACCGTTGCCTTCCCGGAGCGCATGGAGCGCGCAGAGCACGATCGTCCGCTCCCTGAGCTTCCAGCTGGCAAAGGCGAGAAGTTCCCCCTCGGCGTCGTAGAGGCCGTGCCCCTCGATCTCGGTCACGTCATAGGTGTGCATGCCGACCAGCATGCGCGGAGAACCCCAATGACGGATCATGAAATCGGCGAGGATCTGCTTGTCCTCGATTGCCCGGAAAATGAGGCCAGTAGGTGTCGTGCGGTCGGAGGTCAACGGGCAAGTTCCTTGAGGCCCTGGCGGATGAGGGCGCCGGTCTCGGCGCTCTCGCCGAGGGTTTTGGTGGCAGCCGCGACGGCGGCGGCGGCTTGCGGCTGGGCATAGCCGAGATTGACGAGGGCGGAAATCGCATCCCGAACCGGGCCTTTCGCGCGGCCCTCCTCGACATCGCCAGCAAGCTTGACGACGGCGGGGTCAATGCTCCCGAAGGCTGGCGCCTTGTCCTTCAGTTCGACGCAGATGCGCTCGGCGAGCTTGGGCCCGACGCCGGGTGACCGCGCGATCGCGGCCTTGTCCTTCATGGCGATGGCGCTCGCCAGTTCCGCCGGGCGCAGGGTCGAGAGGATGGCCAGCGCCACCTTCTGGCCGACGCCCTGCACATCGAGCAAGATGTTGAACCAGTCTTTCTCGAGGGCGCTCGCGAAACCGAACAGCCGGATCATGTCCTCGCGGACGATGGTCTCGATGAAGAGCATCGCCGCTTCGCCCGGCTGCGGCAGGGATTGCAGCGTCCGGCTCGAGCAGTGCACCAGATAGCCGACCCCATGCACATCGAGAATCACGGTGTCGTCGCCGTAGCTGTCGATCACGCCCTTGAGCTTGCCGATCATCTAATTTCCCCTTGCGCCTTCTGCGCTGAGCGGGCTGGTTGCCCGTCGCCTGTTCGGGCTTCGCGTGACTGTCGCGTCTCAGGGTTGCTCATTCGTTACCCCCGCCCGCGATTGTGCGCGTGGCAGATGGCGATGGCGAGCGCGTCCGCCATGTCGTCGGTACGGAACTCTGCCTTGGGAAGCAGCGTCTTCACCATCATGCGGATCTGCGCCTTTTCCGCATGACCGGCGCCGACGACGCTCTTCTTCACCTGGTTCGGGGCATATTCCGCGACCTTCAGCCCGGCCTGCGCCGGCACCAGCATCGCGACCCCGCGCGCGGCACCGAGCTTGAGGGTCGAGCGCGGGTCCTTGTTGAGGAAGGTTTCCTCCACGGCGGCCTCTTGGGGCGCATGGTCGGCGATGACGAGGCGCAGGCCCTCGTGGATCGCGGCCAGCCGATCCGCGAGATCGGCCTTTGGCGTCGGCTCGACGGCGCCGCAGGCGACGAAACCGAGCCGCGTGCCCTCGACCTCGATGATGCCCCAGCCGGTATGGCGCAGGCCCGGATCGATCCCGATGATTCGCACCGCTCTGTTCATGGCCTATCGGTAGTGCCGGACGCGCCGGCATGCTAGCCGTGTCGTTTCGACCGACAGGGTTTCTCCGGCATGTTTTCCTCTCTTCCCCAGAATGATTGGCTGGTGATCGCACTCGGCGCGGTGGTGGGCGGCCTGACGCGCGGCTTCACCGGCTTCGGCTTCGCGATGATCTTCATGCCGCTGGCGGCCAGCGTCCTGTCGCCGCAGGCTGCGCTGGCCGTGATCTGGGCGATCGACGCGCCGTTCGCGCTGTTTCTCGGGGGACGGAATTTCCGGGCCGCCGACAAGAGCAGCGTCTTCCTCCTGCTGGCGGCGGCGACGCTGCTGTTCCCGGTAGGGCTCTATGTCCTCATCCACGTCGATCCCTACATCATCCGCTGGATGATTTCCGGTCTCGTGATCGCGGCGGTGATTGGCCTTGCGAGCGGCTGGCGCTATCACGGCCGGCCGGGCGTGGGACTGACCCTGTCGGTTGGCTCGCTGTCGGGACTGTTCAACGGTCTCGCCAGTCTCAGCGGATTGCCGCTCGCGCTGTTTTGGCTCTCCAGCCAGACCCGGCGCCCGGCGGAAATCCGCGCCGATATGCAGACCTACTTCCTGTTCTCGACCTTCGTGTCCGGGGCGATCCTCGCCTACAAGGGCATCTTCACGCGCGAGACCCTGCTGATCGCGCTCTCGGTCATGCCGATCTACGGCCTGATGCTGCTGCTCGGCACGCGCGGCTACAGGATCGCGAGCGAAGCGACGTTCCGCCGCATCGCCTATCTCGTGATCGCGATGGCGGCGGTGCTGTCCCTGCCGGTGCTGGACCGCTGGCTGCGGTAGGTCAGGCCGTCAGCCTGGCCATGACCTCGTCGGAAACCTCGAAATTCGAAAAGACGTTCTGCACGTCGTCGTCGTTGTCGAGGTTGTCGATCAGCTTCATGACCGACTGCGCCCGGTCGAAATCAAGCTCGACGTTGTTCTGCGGCTTCCAGATGCCCTTGGCCGAGGCCGGCGCGCCGAGTGAGGCTTCGAGCGCCTTGGAAACCTCGGAAAGATCCTCGAAGGCGCAGTAGATGGTGTGGCCATTCTCGTCCGAGATCACGTCCTCGGCGCCGGCCTCGATGGCGGCTTCCATCACCTTGTCGGCATCGCCCGCCTCGACCGGATAGGTGACCTCGCCGACGCGGTCGAACATGAAGGTGGCGGAACCGGTGGCGCCGAGTTCGCCGCCGGCCTTGGTGAAATAGCTGCGCACGGCGGCGGAGGTGCGGTTGCGGTTGTCGGTCAGAGCCTCGACGATCAGGATCACGCCGCCAGGGCCGCGGCCCTCGTAGCGCACTTCCTCGTAATTTTCGCTGTCGCCGCCGGAGGCCTTCTTGATCGCGCGTTCGATGTTATCCTTTGGCATGTTCTCTGCGCGCGCGGCAAGCACCGCCATGCGCAGGCGCGGGTTCATCGCCGGATCGGGCGTGCCCATCTTGGCGGCGACGGTGATTTCGCGCGCGAGCTTCGAGAACAGCTTGGAGCGCACGGCATCCTGCTTGCCCTTGCGGTGCATGATGTTCTTGAATTGCGAATGACCAGCCATGCGGGGCGTCCCTGAAGCGAATTTACGGAATGGGCGCTCTTATCAAAGGCGGGGCATGAAAATCAAGGAAGCCTCATGATCAGCGCCGAAGAGGTCACCCGATTGGCCCTTTCCCTGCCGGATGCGCGGGCGGAACCGCATTTCGACAGGGTGGCGTTCAAGGCGCGCATCACCTTCGCGACGCTGGCGCCGGACGGCCGGAGCGTCAACCTCAAGTTCGCGCCGGAACATCAGGCCTTCAAGGTGATGATGGCGCCGGCCGTGTTCCAGCCGGTTCCCGGCGGCTGGGGGCGCATGGGGTGGACAGTGATGAATCTCGACACCGCTACGCCTGCGGAAGCCGAGGCCGCGCTGCGGGAGGCGCATGCGCTTGCCGGTCCGAAACCGCGCTCAGCGAAGAGCCGACGCCGGCCGGAGGCGTGAAGCGAGGTTCCGGCTTCAATTTGGCAGGCCGCTTTCACGCGCCTTGCGCTCCTCGCGGCGGAGATAGCGGCAGGTCGGGTTGTTGCCGGGCGGATGACAGCGGGCGATCCGCGTTTCGGCGAGACAGCCCTCGACGAAGGCATCGCGGCTGGCGGAACCGGCTTTTCCGGCTTTCTCCATGCCGGCCCACTGCGCTTCGCAATCGCGACGCTGGGAGGCGATCCGGCTTTCCTCGCGCTGACGCCAGAGGGCGGGCGATTCCACGACACGGTCGGTCTGGGCCAGCGTAAGCGCGGGCGCGAACACGAGCGCCACGATCAGGGACCGCGTCAGGATCATTCCCAACCCGATCACTCCCAACCCGATCACTCCCAACCCTTGGGCCGGCTTTCCTCCAGCATGGGGCCGAGGCGCACGGCCCAGCATTTCGTGGCGAGGCCGGTCTTGTCGTCGGTCTCGACCGCGAAGCCGCAGAGCGTCGCCTCGCCCTCGGCACTTTCGAAGCGGCCGGACGGCGTCGAGTGCATCAGGCGATGCATCGGCGCCTCTTTCTGGCAGCCGAGGATCGAATCATAGTCGCCGCACATGCCGGCATCAGTGAGATAGGCCGTGCCGCCGGCGAGGATGTGGTGATCGGCGGTCGGGACATGGGTGTGCGTGCCGACGACGATGGAGGCGCGGCCGTCGACGAACTGCGCCATAGCCTGTTTCTCGCTGGTCGCCTCGGCATGCATGTCGATCAGCATCGCGTCGCAGCCATGCCCCAGCGGGCAGGCGGCAATCTGCCGCTCGATCTCGACGAAGGGATCGTCCGAGAGCTGCATGAAGACCCGGCCGATGAGATTGACCACCAGCACGCGTGCGCCGTTGCGCGCCTCGACCAGCGCCGCGCCGCGGCCGGGCGTACCGACGGAGAAATTCGCCGGGCGGATCAGTCGATGTTCGCGCTCGATGAAGACAAGCGCTTCGCGCTGGTCCCAGGAATGGTTGCCGAGGGTGACCACATCGGCGCCGGCATCGAGGATCTCGTTGCAGATCGCCTCGGTGATGCCGATGGTGCCGGCGGAATTCTCGCCGTTGACCACCACGCAATCGAGGTTCCACTTCTGCCGGAGGCCGGGCAGGCGATCCGCCACGACCCGGCGGCCGGGTTTGCCGACGACATCGCCGAGAAAAAGAATACGCATGAAATCCCGGTCCTGCCGAAAAGAGGAAAGTGCGGAGCCACGATGACCGGTGGAGTGTCGATCCCGGGAACCTACATAAGTAGGTGGGCGCCGTGTACCCGGACCCACGGGTCCGGATAGGAACAGCTCCCTAAGGATCGTTAAGGCCCCGGGGAATACGTATAACCTGCCGCATCCCGCAGCCCCGCACCGCCAATGTAGGCGGTTCGGCAGCGAAAGAGAAGGGGTCAGTTCTCGTCCGGCGCGCTCGTCAGGCTGCGTGTGATGCGCTCAATACGGTGGGTCAGCCCGTCGATCGCCGCGGCGATCGTGGCGTCGCGCTGGTTGACGCTCTCGGCAGCCTCGCTGCGGGCCGCGCGATCATGCTGCGCAACCTCCTGAAGCGTCTCGTTGCGGCGCTTTTCCTCGTAATATTCGTCGCAGACCATCAGGGCTGCCATCACCGTGAGGCGGAGGTCGCCGATCTCGCCGAAATTCTCGCGCATGGTCTTCACGCGCTGGTCGAGGTGGTCGGCGAGCTTTTCGAGATGGGGCTCCTGTCCGTCCTCGCAAGCCATGCGGAACTGCTTGCCGTCGATGGTCACGGTCAGCTGGGCCATGCGTTATCCTTCCGCCATGCCCTGCCGGATGGCGGCGATCGCCCGGTCGATGCGCGGGCCGAGTTCGCTCAGGCCGGCGTCGGCATCCGCCCGCGCGGCCTTTTCCTCGTCGAGCAGGCGGGCGAGCTGGTGGCGGTCCTCGCGCATCAGGTTGAGTTCGGCCTCAAGGGTCGCACGGGCGCGATCGCCGTCGGCATGCCGAAGGGCCGCCGCGTCGAGACGGTCGAGCGCTGTGCCGAGACGCGCCAGCGAATCCTTGATGATCTCGCTCAAATCCGTTTCCTGCTGCTGATTGCACGCGGACTAACCATCGGAAGGCCGGCAAATCAAGCGGTTGAAAGCAGGAACTTTGGCAACTGGGCATTGTCAGGTCAATATGCCCGGGCGCATGATCCTCGCCGGCCAAGCGATCGCCATTCCACAAATTGATAAGCGAAAATCGGCGTCGATCGTGGTTATAGAATGGCCAAACCCTGGAATTCGTTTGGGAGGACGCGATGGGAACGAGCCGGTATCAGGACATCTACGCGCGCTGGATGAAGGATCCGCAGGGGTTCTGGAGCGAACAGGCCGGCGCGCTCGACTGGATCACACCGCCGAAGACGGCGTTCGACGCCAAGGCCGGTGTCTACGGTCGCTGGTTTCCGGACGGGGTCTGCAACACCAGCGCGAACTGTCTCGACCGCCATGTCGCAGCCGGGCGCGGCGATCAGGCGGCGCTGATCTACGATTCTCCTCTCGCCGGCACCCAGCGCGTGCTGAGCTATGCCGAGCTGCTGCGCGAGGTCGAGGTGCTCGGCCATGCGCTCAAGCGCTTCGATGTCGCCAAGGGCGACCGCGTCATCATCTACATGCCGATGATTCCCGAAGCGGTGGTGGCGATGCTCGCCTGCGCCCGCATCGGTGCGATCCACTCGGTGGTGTTCGGCGGCTTTGCAGCGCATGAACTGGCGACCCGCATCGACGATGCCCGGCCGAAGCTGATCCTCGCCGCCTCCTGTGGGCTCGAGCCCGGCCGCGTCGTGCATTACAAGCCGTTGCTCGACCGCGCGATCGAGGAGGCGAAGCACAAGCCGTCCACGTGCATGATCTTCCAGCGGCCGCAGGAGCCGGCGAAGCTGATCGATGGGCGGGACCACGACTGGGCCGCGACCTGCGAGGCGCTCAAGGCCGAAGGCGTCGGTCCGCTGGCGCCGGAGCCGGTGAAGGCGACCGATCCGCTCTATATCCTCTATACCTCGGGGACGACCGGCAAGCCGAAGGGCGTCGTGCGCGACAATGGCGGCCACATGGTCGCGCTCAACTGGACGATGGGCGCGATCTACGACATCAACCCCGGCGATGTTTACTGGGCGGCCTCGGACGTGGGCTGGGTCGTCGGCCATTCCTACATCGTCTACGCGCCGCTGCTGCGCGGCGCGACCACGGTTGTCTATGAGGGCAAGCCGGTTGGCACACCCGATCCGGGCGCGTTCTGGCGCATGATCTCGGAGCACAGGATCAAGGTGCTGTTCACCGCGCCGACGGCCTTCCGCGCCATCAAGAAGGAAGACCCGAAAGCGGAATACCTCAAGAAATACGATCTCGCCGGGTTCAAGGCGCTGTTCCTCGCCGGCGAGCGTGCCGACCCGGATACCGTGAAATGGGCGGAGGATATCCTCAAGGTTCCGGTCATCGACCATTGGTGGCAGACCGAGACCGGCTGGGCGATCGCCGGCAATCCGCTCGGGCTCGGCATGCTGCCGGTCAAGTACGGCTCGCCGACCGTGCCGATGCCGGGCCACGAAGTGCATATCCTCGACGAGGCCGGCAAGGAAGTCGCGGCGGGCAAGATGGGCACCATCGCCATCAAGCTGCCGCTGCCGCCAGGCTGCCTGCCGACGCTGTGGAACGCCGAAGACCGGTTCGTCTCCAGCTATCTCAACGAGTTCCACGGCTATTACTCGACCTCGGACGCCGGCTATCGCGATGAGGACGGCTACCTCTTCATCATGGGCCGCACCGACGACATCATCAATGTCGCGGGGCATCGCCTCTCGACCGGCGGCATGGAGGAAGTCCTGTCCTCGCATCCGAGCGTCGCGGAATGCGCGGTGATCGGCGCCAAGGACACGCTCAAGGGCGAGGTGCCGCTTGGCTTCGTCGTGCTCAAGAGCGGCGTCAACGCCAGCCCTGCCGATATCGAGAAGGATTGCGTCCGCCTGGTGCGCGATCAGATCGGCCCGGTGGCGGCGTTCAAGCATACGCTGGTCGTCAACCGCCTGCCGAAGACGCGTTCGGGCAAGATCCTGCGCGGCACGATGAAGAAGATCGCCGACGGCGATACCTGGACGATGCCGGCGACGATCGACGACCCCGTGATCCTCGACGAGATCGCCAAGGCGCTCGACGAGGCGCATCTGAAGGGCTGAACGGATCAGGCGGCGGCGTTCTCGAGCACGCCGTCGTCGCCACCCGGAATGACGAATTCGGCGCTGGTGGAGCCCGGCTGGACCGACTTGTCCTCGGGTTCCTCGCCGAAGTCGTACTTGTTCTCCTTGGGATCGGCCCAGGGGTTGAAGACCTCGATGCTGAACGGCGCGAAATAGCCGATGTTCTGCGTCATGACCGTCAGTTCGTGGCGCTTGGCGGTCGCGGCGATCAGGCTATCGTGATAGGGCAGCTTCAACCGGCGCCGGGCGGCTGAACTCATGATCTGGCCCCAGATGATGCTGGTCTCGTAATCGACCCCGTGCAGGTTCTGGCCGAGCTTGCGGCGGATATCCTGCATCCACAGGCGCACGCGGCGTTGCTTGAACTCCTGCGGCAGGTGCAGCACGCCGCCCTCCATGATGGCGAAGGTGACGGCGCTCATATGGACATCTTCCATCCAGAGATCGTCGACGGCACGGCGAACGCGCCAGAACGGGCGCGGGAGATGCAACTCCCGCAGGACGCAGGTATCGATCAGGAACGGCACGGAACAGACCCTCAATGCAAGCCGAGGGAGCATTACCGCAAAATACTACTATTCCGTGTATTGTTTTCCTGCACAACCTGTGGGCGATCTTATTCCTGATCGTCGAGCGGCTTGAGGTCCTTGAGCTTGGCGAAGACGTGCTCGGCATCGAGCTCGACCTTCTTCTTCGGCGCTTCCGGCGCGGTGGTGACTTCCGCCGGAATCAGCGTCGCGCCGACATCCGGCGCCGCGGCGGCCGGACGATCCTTGGCGGCGCGGCTCACTTCGAGATCGAGGTCGATCTGCGAGCAGAGGCCGAGCGTCACCGGATCGAGCGGCTGGAGGTTGCCCGAATTCCAGTGCGAACGCTCGCGAACCGACTGGATGGTCGATTTGGTGGTGCCGACGAGGCGGATGATCTGCGCATCCTTGAGTTCGGGGTGGTTCTTGAGGAGCCACTGGATCGCGTTCGGGCGATCCTGCCGCTTGGAGACCGGGGTGTAGCGCGGGCCCTTGGTGCGCTTGAGGTCGGGCAGGCGCACCTTCGGTTCCAGCAGCTTGAGGCGGTAGTCCGGATCGGCCTCGGCGCGCTCCAGTTCGTCGCGGCTCAATTGTCCGGCCTGAACCGGGTCCAGCCCCTTCATGCCGGCCGCGACGTCGCCGTCGGCGATGCCCTTCACCTCGAGCGGGTGCAGGCTGCAGAAGGCGGCGATCTGATCGAAGGTCAGCGCGGTGTTCTCCACCAGCCAGACAGCGGTTGCCTTGGGCATGAGCAGCGTTGCCATCGATCGGTTCTCCTCGGGTCTTGTCGGGGCCGGCGGCACCGGTTCTGGGTTCTGCGGATACGTCTCTTCGTTCGCGCCGCCTTCCCCGGGCGGCCCGCAACGAGAAAGACTCGATGCCAATTTGGGAATGCGCCCTTATACTGTCCGCAATTGGCTCATGCAACCGTGCATGTCGCACCATGAAGGGAGAGCGGGATGTTCGATGAGGAAACGCCGGCACGCAAGAAAACAGTTCATGAAATCGGCCAGGATCTCGCTCCGCTCTCGCTCACGGAAATCGATGCGCGGATCGAGCTTCTGAAAGCCGAGATCGAGCGCCTCGTCGAGGCCCGGGTCGGGAAGATGAAGACGCAAGCCGCCGCCGACGCGCTGTTCCGCCAATAGGTCTGTGGCAGGCTCGCATCACGAAAATCGATTCAAATCATAAGGTTAGCGGAACTTGCGCTGCATTTGATGAAAATTGTCTCAAATTAACGGGTCGTTAAACTCTTTAGGGTAAATTCGTGACTGTTCCGGTTCGCCGGATCCCGAGTGGCTCCTGCTACTCTGTTTGACGCCTCCCTGTTGGACTTCAATCAGGATCGCTTCGGCGGTCCTTTTTTTGTCCTTCCGCGTTAACCATGTTCCCAGCGCCTTTATATCGACATGCGCGTTTGGTGTTAGTCTTGCAGCAACGCTTCCCATCAGCCGCGATGTCTCGTTGCGGCACACCGGATGACGGAGGCACACCATGCAGGACAAGACGCGCGACACGTCGATGACAGGAATTGGCAAATCCGGGGCGAGCGGGCCGGTGGCTGCGGTTTCGTTCACCGAGCGCATGCTGGCGTCCGAAGGGTTCATGGCGCTGTTCCGCGAGGGGATGGGCCTTGTCGAGGCGACGGCGGCCTATCTCGACGGGGACGGGCGCAATGATTCGAAGACGCTCGACCGCACGATCGGCCTCGCCTACGCCAGCGAAAGCATGCGCCTGACGACGCGGTTGATGCAGCTCACCTCTTGGCTGCTGCTCCAGCGCGCGGTCAACGAGGGCGAACTCACCCGCGCCGATGCCGAACGCGAGCACAGCCGCGTCGTGCTCGCGATGCAGGATTCCAACATCGCGCCGGATGTTTACGGCCAGTTGCCCCAGCGCCTGCGCGACCTTATCGCCCAGTCGCAATCGCTGCAGGCGCGCATCTGCCGCATCGACGACGATCTCAAGGGCAAGGCGCCCGTCGTGCCGGCCCTCAACCCGATCGCCGGGCAACTCGATCGGCTGGCCGCCGCGTTCTCGGGCAAGTAAGAGCCCGCCTCTTCCGAAACGAAAAAGGCCCGCCGGATGGCGGGCCTTTTTTATATGTTGCCGTGCCGGGTGCGGCGCAAGCCGCCCGCGCTCACTTCTTGCCGAAGGAGAAGCCGGCGTACTTGTTGTTGAACTTCGAGACGCGACCGCCGCGATCCATCAGCGTCTGCGTGCCGCCGGTCCAGGCCGGATGGGTCTTCGGGTCGATGTCGAGGTTGAGCTGGTCATCCGCCTTGCCGTAGGTCGAGCGGGTGAGGAACTCGGTGCCGTCGGTCATGACGACCTTGATGAAGTGGTAGTCGGGATGGATATCCGCCTTCATGGGGAAAGCCTTTCGTGCGCAAAAAAAAACCGTCTCGTCAGCCGCGTTCGGGGCCGCCAAGACGCCAGAACCCTGTTCGTGAGAGCGCCCCTATACATGAGAGTGCTTGACGGGACAAGCGTTGAGCGTCCAAACGACGCGTGTAAGTTTTCTCGCAAGTTTTGCGATCCGTGCCAAGGCCAACAGGACGGGCGAATGAGTTCCGAGACGATGCAGAAGAACCCGGCGCGGCGTTTTCGTCCCGATCTCTCCTCCCTGCGGGTGTTGATCCCCTTCGCCAAGGCGGAAAGGCTGCGCATCCTCATCGCGCTGGTCGCGCTGACGGTCGCGGCAGGTCTGACGCTTGCGGTTCCGCTCGCGGTCCGGCGGATGGTCGATTTCGGCTTTTCCAGCGAGAACAGCGGCATCGTCGACGCTTATTTCGGCATGATTGTTGTGCTGACGGGCGGCCTCGCGGTGGCGGCGGGTATCCGCTATTTCTACGTGATGACCGTGGGCGAGCGGGTCGTCGCCCGGATCCGCCAGGCGGTGTTCGAGCGCGTGATGAGCCTTGACGGCGCGTTTTTCGATTCCGCCCGCTCGGGCGAGATCGTCTCGCGGCTCACAGCGGATACGACCGAACTGAAATCGACCTTCGGCGCCAGCGCCTCGGTCGCGCTGCGCAACGCGATCACGCTGGTCGGTGCCGTGGCGATGATGATCGTGACCTCGCCGAAACTCTCGGTGCTGGTGCTGTTCGCGATCCCGTTGATCGTGCTGCCGCTGGTCGCGGCGGGGCGGGGCGTGCGCAAGCGCGGCCAGAGCGCGCAGGACACGCTGGCAAGTGCCGCCTCCTTCGCGACCGAGCGCATCGGCGCGGTGCGCGTGGTGCAGGGCTTCGGCGGCGAGAAGGCCGCGATGGTACGCTTCGCCGAGGCCGTGGAGAGCGCCTATCAGGCCGCGCGCGACGCGACCAAGGCGCGGGCGTTCCTCACCACCATCATCATCTTCATCGCCTTCGCCTCGATCACCTTCGTCCTCTGGACCGGTGCGAAAGCCGTGATCGCCGGCGACATGACGGCGGGGCGGCTCTCGCAGTTCGTGCTCTATGCCGTGTTCGCGGCGAGTTCGCTCGGGCAGCTCTCGGAGGTGTTCGGCCAGCTCAATCAGGCCGCTGGCGCGGCACAGCGCCTCGCCGATCTGCTCGCGACGGAGCCGCGTGTACAGGACCCCGCCACCCCGGCGGTTCCGGTTGTCCCGCCGCGGGGCGAGATCGTGTTCGAGGATGTTACCTTCGCCTATCCCGGCGCGCCCGATCGTCAGGTGCTCGGGCCGATCAGCCTTGCCGTGAAGTCCGGTGAACGGGTTGCAGTCGTCGGGCCTTCCGGTGCCGGCAAGACCAGCCTTTTCCAGCTCCTGCTGCGTTTCTACGATCCGAGCACCGGTGTTGTCCGCGTCGACGGCACGCCGATCCAGGCGATGAGCCTTGCGGACCTGCGCGCCAATATCGCCATCGTCCCGCAGGATGCGGCGATCTTCGCCGAGACGATCGCCGAGAACATCCGCATCGCCCGGCCGGCGGCGAGCGATGAGGCCGTGCGCGCGGCGGCCGAACAGGCGGCGGTGACGCGCTTCGCCGACCGCCTGCCGCAGGGGCTCGCGACGGAAATCGGCGAGCGCGGCGTCACGCTTTCGGGCGGCGAACGGCAGCGCATCGCCATCGCGCGGGCGATCCTGCGCGACGCGCCGATCCTGCTTCTCGACGAGGCGACCTCCGCGCTCGATGCCGAGAACGAACGCGCGGTGCAGGAAGCGCTCGACAAGGCGATGCAGGGGCGCACCGCGCTCGTCATCGCCCATCGCCTCGCGACGATCCGCAACGCGGATCGCATCGTGGTGCTCGATCACGGCCGGATCGTCGAGGAAGGCACACACGAAAGCCTTGCCGCTGCAGGCGGGCTCTACGCGCGCCTTGCTGCTCTGCAATTCAGCGCGGGGTAATCCGCGTCGGTTTCGATCAGCGTTCGGTCAGCTTGAGTTCGAGGCGGCGGTTGCGCGAGAGCGCCTCGGGCGTATCGCCGAAATCGAGCGGGGCGAACTCGCCGAACCCGGCCGCGACGAGCCGCTGCGGCGAGACACCCTTCGTGATCAGGTAGCGCACCACCGCGATGGCGCGGGCGGCGGAAAGGTCCCAGTTGTCCTTGAACTTGCCGGCGCCCGAAAGCGGCTTCTTGTCGGTGTGTCCGTCGATGCGCGCGACCCAGGTGATATCCGGCGGGATGGTGCGTTCGAGCTCGACCAGCGCGGTCGCCAGCTTGTCGAGTTCCTCCTTGCCGGCATTTTCAAGTTCGTCCGCGCCGGAGCCGAAGAAAATCTCCGACTGGAACACGAAACGGTCGCCAACGATGCGCACGTCCGGCCGCGAGGACAGGACGGTTCTCAGCCGGCCGAAGAAATCGGAGCGATACTTATTGAGTTCCTGGACGCGCTGGGCGAGCGCGACGTTCAGCCGGCTGCCGAGATCGGTGATGCGCAGCTGCGCGTCCTTCTCGCGCGTCTCGGCGCCGGCGAGCGCATTCTCCAGCGCCTGCAATTGCTGGCGCATGGCACGGATCTGCTGGTTGAGCAGCTCGACCTCGCGCAGGGCGCGGCCTGCGGCATCCTTCTCCTCGTCGGCGCGGCGGGCAAGGGCGTCGAGCTTCGATTGATCCGTCTGCGAACCCGCAAGCAGGCCCTGCAGGCGCTCCCGCTCCGCCTTCTCGGTCGCCAGCGTCGCGGTCAGCGAGGTGATGCGGGATTCGGCGCTTTCCTTCGCGCTTTTTTCGAGCGCCAGCAGATCGGTCAGCGCAGCGATGCGCTGGTTGAGCTGCTGGAGGAAATCGTCCTTGCCGGCGATCTCGCGGCTGATGAAAAACTGCCCGAGCATGAAGACGGCGAGCAGGAAAATGAAGACCAGCAGCAGGGTCGACAGGGCGTCGACGAAGCCCGGCCAGTAGTCGATTCCCCGCTCCCGGTTGCGCGTGCGGCCCAGCGCCATGTCAGGCGTCCCGTCCCGTCATTCGCCCTTCCTTTCCTCGGGCGGCGCGGAGGGCGGCAGAGGCGGCATCTCGCGCGCAAGGCGTTCGAGCAGGCGCTTCACGTCCGTCTGCTGGGCAGATTGGGCCTCGACCCAGGAGCGGATCATCTGCTGCTCGTTACGCATATGCTGGACCATCGCCTGGATGCCTTCGGCGAGCTGGGCGATCGACTGGCTGGCGTTGCGCCCGGCGCCGGCATCGGTGACGGCGCGGGAAATGCCGTCGAGTGCCTGCTGCAGATCCGGCGAGGCGCCGGCCGGGAGCGGCTGGTCGTCGACGCGGCCGGAAAGCCATTCCTCGACTTCGTAGAAGAAGCGGCTCTGCGCCTGCCCGGCCTGAAGGTCGAGGAAGCCGAGCGTCAGCGAGCCGGCGAGGCCGAACAGCGAGGACGAGAACGCGATGCCCATGCCGCCGAGCGGGGCTGCGAGCGAGCGCTTCAACTCGTCGAACAGGGCATTGTTCTCGCCGCCGGAGGGCAGCTTCTCGATGACGGAGCCGATCGACGAGACGGTTTCGATCAGGCCCCAGAAGGTCCCGAGCAGGCCGAGAAAGACGAGCAGGCCGGTGAGGTAGCGCGCGATCTCGCGGCTCTCGTCGAGGCGGCCGCCGATCGAATCGAGCACCGAACGCAGAGTGAGCGTGGAGATGGCGTTGCGGCCGACACGGTCGCCGAGCAGGGCGGCCATCGGCGCGAGCAGCAGCGGTTCGGGCACGGACTTGGTCTCGTCCGGCGTGATGAGGGAGTTCACCCAGCGGATCTCGCGGAACAGTCGGCCGACTTGCGCGAAGGCGAAGACGATGCCGAGCGCCAGCACGAGCAGGATGAGCCCGTTGAGCGCCGGGTTGGCCCAGAACGCGACCATCACCTGATTCTGGATGACCAGCAGGATCAAGCCGGCCAGGACGAGGAAAACGATCATCCGGAACAGGAACAGCCCCGGCGATGTCAGTCTTCGGCGTGTCGATGTGCTCGCCATTCCCACTCCTTTTTCCTCGCCGGCGCTAATCAAGACCGTTCGGGCGGGAATGGCAACAGCTTTGCGCGGGCGGGATGTCAGGCCGATGAAATCGCCGTCCGCAACGCGGCATGGGCCATCTCGTTGCCGGCGATGATGGCGCGCGTCTCGAAGATGCGGTCCGAGCCGTCGATCGCGCTGGCGAAGCCGCCGGCCTCGCGGATCAGCAGGATGCCGGCCGCCATGTCCCACGGCGACAGGTTGCGCTCCCAGAAGCCTTCGAGACGGCCCGAGGCGACATAGGCGAGGTCGAGCGCGGCGGCACCGAGGCGGCGCACGCCCGAGCAGCGCGGCATGACGGCGGCCAGTTCGCGGATGAACTGGCCATGATCGCCCCGGCCCATGTGCGGAATGCCGCAGCCGATCACTGCATCGGCGAAATCGGTGCGCGGGGAGACGCGCAGGCGGTAGTTACCGCGCTGGTCGGCGCCGACGGCGAAGGCGCCCTGACCCTTCTCCGCGACATACATTTCCTCGGTCGCCGGATTGTAGACGAGGCCGGCGACGATCTCGCCGTCGCGCTCAAGGCCGATCGAGATCGCGAACTGGGCGATGTTGTGCAGGAAGTTCGTGGTGCCGTCGAGCGGATCGATGATGAAACGATGCGACTTGTCGGTGCCCTCGAAGGTGCCTTCCTCCTCCATCAGGAAGCCGTAGCCCGGCCGCGCCTTCGAGAGTTCCTGAAACAGGATGCGCTCGGCTTTCTTGTCCGCTTCGGTGACGAAATCGCCGGGACCTTTCCGCGAAATGGTGAGCGAGGGCAACTCGGCGAAATCGCGCTTGAGGCTCTTGCCGGCCTTGATGGCGGCAGCCGTCATCACGTTCATGATGGGGGAGCGAAGCATGGGGCAATCCGGTTAAACAGCGGGGCAGGAAAGTCGGAAAGGGGTGTTGCGGGATTTTTGGCCCGAAAGCAAGCGGCGGTTCAGCCGGGTTGCGCCATCGTGAGCAAGCGGGCCTTGGCGATGCGCCGCGCTTCGGCGACAGTCTCCGCCGGGTCGGGCGTGTCGAACACCCAGGGGCCGAGCGCGATGAATTCCGCGCCGGTGGGTGCCAGCGTCTCGACCGAGGCGAGATCGGCGGCATAGGCGACGCAGGGCACGTTGAAGATCTCAGCCCACCACTGCGCGCGCTCGGCAGTCTGGGAGAGGGCGGGAACCGAGCCATCCGCGCGCGGTTCGCCGAACATCACGTAATCGACATCGCGTTCACCGGCTTCCATCGCGTCGTGGCGGGCCCTGAGGCCGCCGATGCCGACGATCCGGTCCGGCTTGAGGCTGCCGATCGCCTCGTCCAGCAGGGCGCCCGGCGCACGGACGTGCACGCCGTCGAGCCCGAGCCGCGCGGCGATGCGCGGATCATCAGGGCAGTCCATGATGAAGGCCGCGCCCTTCTCCTGCACCAGCGCCACCAGCGCGGTCGCGCGCTTCTTGAGGTCCTGATCCGACGAGGCGGCGAAACGGGCATGGACGACGGAAATCGCCTCGGTCGAGAGCACGGCCTCCAGCTTCGGGCGGAAGGCGAGCGGGTCGTCGATCGCGGGGGTGATGAGCGTGAATTGCGGGATCATGCGCCTGCTATGCCATAAAACGCGAAAAAGGGCGAATGCCGCGCGGCATCCGCCTTATCCTGAGTGAAAGTTCCTCGCATAAGCTCGGGCGCGCGTTCGCGCTTGCCGAAGGCCACCGCAAGACGGCCTTCAGGCTTCGCCGACTTCAGGCGACCTTCGGATCGAGCGCACCCTTGGCGTAGAGCTTCGCCATGTCGGCGAGCGTCGTGATCTTCTTGATCTTC
>JAVTWI010000007.1:0-3576 GCA_032229845.1 Rhabdaerophilum sp. | reverse complement strand
AAATCTCATCCGCCGGCAAGATCTTCTCACTGACCGGCTGGAAGGTCGGCTTCGTGATGGCGGCGCCGGACCTGATGCGCGTTCTCGCCAAGGCGCACCAGTTCCTCACCTTCACGACGCCGCCGAACCTTCAGGCCGCCGTCGCCTACGGGCTCGGCAAGGAGGATGTGTTCTTCGATGTGATGCGCGCCGATTTCCAGAGCGCGCGCGACTACCTTGCTGACGGGCTCTCCGCGCTCGGCCTGCCAGTGCTCAATTCGCGCGGGACCTATTTCCTCAACATCGACATCGCGCCGCTCGGCGAGACCGACGACGTGGCCTTCTGCCAGCGGCTCGTCGCGGAGCACGGCGTCGCGGCGATCCCGGTCTCGGCGTTTTACGCGTCGGACCCGGTGAAAACCATCGTCCGACTGTGTTTCGCCAAGAAGCGGTCGACGCTCGATGCCGCGCTGGAGCGCTTCGCTAAGCTGAAGGTCTAGCATTCTCCGATCTGATTCGATCAGATCGAATGCTCATCCCCTTTTTGCTTGGCCGCATCATCTTATCCACCAACCGGTGCCCACTTGATGGGATGATGCCTTAGCGCGCGACCGCCACCGAACGGCACTCGTCCGGCAGATCGTCGAGCGTCCAGGGGCGTGGCGGCGGCTTTGGCTTGCCCTTGCCCGAGCCCGGCCGCTTCGGGCGGTGCATCGCCGCGTATTGCTTCTTGAGCCAGCCCTGCAATTCGCTGCCGCAGCCGTCCTCGTCGGCAGGCAACGGCTGATCCGTGCAGGTGGCATCGCCGGAGGGACAGGCGATGCGGATGTGGAAATGGTAGTTGTGACCCCACATCGGCCGCACCTTGGAAAGCCATGCGCGATCCGTGCCGGCATCGCGGCACAGCGCGACCTTGATCGCGGGATTGACGAAGATGCGCGTCACCGCCTTCTCGCGCGCCGCGAGGCGGATCAGGGCGAGATGCTTCCTGGAATAGACGGCGGGATCGACATCCATCCAGTCGGACCGCGCGACATTGGTCGCGCTCATGTTCTCGCGCTCATCGCGCGTCAGCGTGCGCGGCGGCATCGGCGTCAGCCAGATATCGGCATCGAGCCCGACCTGATGCGAGGCATGGCCGGTGAGCATCGGCCCGCCGCGTGGCTGGGAAATGTCACCGACCAAAAGACCGGGCCAGCCGGCTTCCTTTGGCGCCCGTTTGGCGATGCTCTCGACGAGGCGGATCAGATCCGGGTGCCCCCAATTGCGGTTGCGCGACAGGCGCATCACCTGCCAGGTCTCGCCATCGACAGGCAGCGCCGTCGCGCCGGCGAGGCAGCCGCGCGCGTATGAGCCGATGGCGCGCGCATCGAGCCGCGCCGGGCCGGACGTTGTGCCGAAAATGCGCTTGGCGGCGTTGTTCGGCAAAAGCGAGAGCACCTTGGCGCGCCGCTCCATCTCCTCGGTCTGGGTCTGCTGGGCGGTGGCGATCCGGGCGGAGGCCGCGATCATTCCAAGGGCGAGAGCGATCGTCAGGGCGGAAGCGGCGAACGGGCGTGGCATCGAGTTTCCCCGTCGGAATCAGGAAATTTCAGTGTAATCTCGCAGCCAAAGGTTAACCAGCCAGAAGCGGCAAGGGTTCGTTCACCCTGGCTTTTCAGGATTTTCTCGGCATTCGCGCGGCAAAACAGGCGCAAAATAACCTACAGGAGGTGGATCATGGTTTCCCTTTGGCTCCGTCGCTTGATGCCGGCCCTGATGGTGGTGTTCGGCGTCCTTCTTCAGATCAACCCGTCGCAGGCGCGCGTCGAGGCGCGGATCGACGTGAAAGCCCAGCAAATGGTCGTCAAGGTCGATGGCGCGGTCGCGCATGTCTGGCGCGTTTCGACTGCCCGCAAGGGTTTCGTGACGCCGCGCGGGGTCTATGCGCCGAAGCGCATGCACAAGACCTACTTCTCGAAGAAGTATTACAACTCGCCGATGCCCTATTCGATCTTCTTCAAAGGCGGCTACGCGGTCCACGGCACCAATGCGGTGAAGGCGCTCGGACGGCCGGCCTCGCATGGCTGCATCCGGCTTACGACCGCGCATGCCCGCACGCTCTACAACCTCGTGAAAAGCCACGGACCCGGCGCGGCGCGTATCGTCATCACCTGAGCACTTGACGCTCATCAAGGGCGCTTGACCTTGAATTCTCTATCCTGAATATGTTCGCGGGTGCTCCGCGAGCGGGCAGGAGCGGGAATGATCGGCCCATGATCGTCCAGTGGATCGAGCGGCTCGTGGAGAGCTTCGGGCTTTCCGGCGCGATGGCGATGGCGGGGCTCGCTGTCGGCATCCTGTTCGGCTTTATGGCGCAGAAGAGCCGGTTCTGCCTTCGCGCGGCGACGGTCGAATTCATCACCGGGCATTTCGGCACCAAGCTGGCGATCTGGCTGCTGACCTTCGGCGTCGCGATCACGGGCGTGCAGTTCCTGATCGCCGAGAAGGCGATCGACATCGCTTCCACCCGTGCGATCGCGGCGCCGGGCTCGATGTCGGGTGCGATCGTCGGTGGGCTGATGTTCGGCTGCGGCATGGTGCTCGCCCGCGGCTGCGCGAGCAGGCTGCTGGTGCTTTCGGCCACGGGAAACCTGCGGGCGCTGATTGCCGGCCTCGTGTTCGTCGTCGTCGCGCAGGCCTCGCTTCACGGCATTCTGGAACCGGCGCGGCTCTGGCTCTCCGCGTTGTGGATGGTCGAGGGCGGCACCGCGCGCGACCTCGTGCTGCGTCTCGGCGGCCATGAGAACGACAAGCTGCCGCTGGCAATGCTCTGGCTTGTAATCGCGTTCCTGTTCGCGGTGCGCGGTCGCATTCCGCTCTGGGGCTGGATCGGCGGCATCGGCTGCGGCTTGGCGGTGGCGCTTGCCTATTACCTCACGAGCCAGATCGCGCTGGCGGCGATCGAGCCGGGCGACCCCAAGGGCATCACCTTTTCCGGCCCCTCGGCGGAGGTGCTGATGCGCCTTCTCCAGCAGTCGGACAAGCCGGCCGGCTTCGATACGCTGCTGGTGCCGGGCGTGTTTCTTGGCTCGGCGGTGGCGGCGATTCTCGCGCGGGAATGGCGTCTGACAGTGTTCGACACCAAGTCCGGCATGCTGCGCTACATGGTCGGCGCTTCGCTGATGGGCTTCGGCGCGATGGCGGCCGGCGGCTGCGCGGTCGGCGCCGGCGTCTCGGGGGGCGCGATCTTCGCGCTCACCGCCTGGCTCGCGCTGATCGGCATGTGGCTCGGGGCCGGCGCAACGCATTGGCTCGTCGACGAGGAACGCCGGCCGAAGGCCGAAAGCGCGCTCAACAACCTGCCGATTCCCTCCGGCCGGCTGATCTCGAAGGCACGGGCATGAGCCGTAGACACCCCAATCCACAGCAGATACTGCTCGCCGTGTGGACATTTTGTTCCAATAAATCTAATACAAAACTAGAACATGCTTGCGCTTGGGAGTCACCTGATGACCCAAAAGTCCTTGTTTGCGATGCGGAATAAAATCGAGCTTGTTGTTACGTCCCCCACAACGAATGGCGTCTCAACTCCAGACGTTGTCAATGCCGTCCGAG
>JAVTWI010000006.1:0-3589 GCA_032229845.1 Rhabdaerophilum sp. | reverse complement strand
CATGGTCTTGCGTCCGTCTGGTTCTTGTGATCCCCGAGAAAGTGCGCGCGCAAATGGCTGCTGAGCTGCCCGAACTCCGGCAGGGACGGGGTGTCGGCGTTGCGAGGACGAGGCAGGTTCACGTCGATAATCTCGACCACCCGGGCCGGACGGGCGGAGAGAACGACGATGCGGTCGGCGAGGAAGATCGCCTCCTGGATCGAATGGGTGATGAAGAACACCGACTTGCGCGTGTTCATCCAGATCCGCTGGAGCTCAGCACCCATATGCTCACGCGTCATGGCGTCCAGCGCCGCGAAAGGCTCGTCCATGAGCAGCAGCTTCGGCTTGTGTATCAGGCCGCGGCAGATGCCTACGCGCTGTTGCATGCCGCCCGACAGTTCATGCGGATAGGCCAGCGCGAAATCGGTCAGGCCTGCGATCTCCAGGAGTTCGTCGCACCAGTCCTTGTACTTCTCCGCGGGCAGCTTCAGCGCCCGGATCGGCATCATCACATTGTCCCGAACCGTCTTCCAAGGCAGGAGCGTCGGGTTCTGGAACACGATCCCGACCTCCTTGTTCGGACCGTCCAGTTCCTGCCCCTTGAAAAGGAGCTGGCCAAGGGTCGGCTTCAGCAAGCCTGCTATGAGCCGAAGCATCGTCGACTTGCCGCAACCGGAAGGACCCAGCACGGCGACAAACTGCCCGTCCTCGACCTCCAGGGTGAGGTTGTCGATGGCGCGGGTTTCCCCGCGCCTCGTGGAATAGGTGACGCCGACGTTGGAAAGGCTAAGAAACGAGCCGGCAAGGTTGGGGTTTTCGGTCAAGGCCGTTGGCACTACTTTACCTCTTTGGCGAGCTTGACGATGTCGTCCTTGTTGAAGTCGTTGAAGGCGGGAACCAGCTCGTTGGTATAGTAGAGATCCAGCGATACGTTGGGGTCCGTCACGAGACGGCCCAGTTCAAGAGCCTCAACCAGGCTCGTCCAGTCGCCCTTCGAGAATTCACCGTACTGACCCGGGATATCGAGCAGCTTGGCCAGGCGCGCTTCAAGAACCTTCTTCTCGGTCTCGAGGGCCGCGCTTTCCTTGTCCGCAGTCGGCGCCAGTTCGGGATAAGCCTCCCAGTAGGCGCGAATACAGCCCTCGATGTTTGCCTGGCAGGCAACGTTCGACTCGGCCAACACCCGGCCGAAACGCGTCCAGTAGTCCTTGCGCTCGGCATAGCCGGACTTCAGGACGGAAATCCCGTGGCTGGACCCGGCAAAGTTTCCAGGCATTTCCAGCAAGCGGATCGACGTTCCTGCAAGCTCGAGCCGCTTATGGGCGGTATCAAAAAGGTTCAGAACGTCGATCTGGCCGCTCTTCAAAGCCTCATATGCCGCGGCGCCGACACCCACGGCCTGAAAGCTGACCTCGTCGGGAGAAATTCCCGCCCCTTGCAAGATCGCCTTTGTGGTCAGCACGTTGGACGAGCCTAGCGCAAGAACACCGATCGTTTTCCCCTTCAGGTCGGCGAGCGACTTGATGTCCGAATCCTCACGAACCGCCAGCTCCCAGATCGAGTTCGGAATGTAGTTGTAGATGAAGAAGACACCGAGATCGGCTGCGTTCGGCTGATGGGACAGGATGGCGGGTTCAAGCCCGGAATAGGCGGCGTCGATGGCTCCGGCATGGAGTTGCGGGACGATCACGCCCGAACCCGTCAAGACGACAATGTCCAGTTCCAGGCCCTCTCGCTCGAAAAGACCAAGCTTTTCGGCGAAGACGAGCGGCGCGACGCCGGAATTGATAGCCGACGGCCAAGCAAAGCGCACCGGCTCGGCGCTTGCGGCTGATGCGAAGCCAAAGAATGTGGCCGCCATCAAACTGGTCGATAGCACACGTGAGATCGTCATTTTTCCTCCTCAGTTTGTATCGGTCGTGCTGTGGTTCAGTTCATGTCTCTTGCAGCACACGCCGCGCTCCAGGGCGTCATTACATCCGGCTGGCCTGTCGCGACATGATTTGTGATCTTCAGGACGGATGGGCATCCAAAGTTGAGCGGCGCCGCGGCGTGTTCGCAAACAGTGACGTTGTTGATCTCCGCAAGCCTTCGTTTGACATCCTCGGCGATGCGTCGGTCGACGACAATCTGTTCGGTCGCGGAAACGTCGATCCGCGGAAGGTGCGCCGCTTCCTCCGGGGTAAGGGAGAAAACCGCGAGATCCGCCAGGTGGCTCAGCACGGCCGGCAGAATCCGCCGCCCACCCGAGGCACCGAGGCTGAGAATGTCGCCCGCGGCGGTTCGACAGATCACTGGCAACATGTTCGATTGGGGGCGAACGCCGGCACCGATCGAATTCGGTTTGCCAGGTACCGGATCGAACCACATCATGCCGTTGTTCATGAGGATGCCAGTCTTGGGCAGGACAACTGCGCTGCCCATCAAACCGAGCAAGGAAGTCGTGAAGGCGATCGTCAGCCCGTCTGAATCGCACGCGTTCAGGTGCGTCGTGCAGGTTTGACGCTCGTTTTCCGCCTTGATCCCCTCGATCCGCCGGCGTGAAGCCTGCGTGAGGACACCAGCCAGATCGGAAAACCATTCGGCATTCCGGGCCGAGGGAACCGTCAATTCCGGTAGAACCTCGCGCAACATGCCGCCGCCGCAATCGGAGGATGGCAGGAAGAGGCGATGGCCTCCCCGGTCCAGGTGTTCGGCAGCGTCAAACGAAGCGTCGGCCGCCTGCAGATCCGCGGACGACATCCGTGACCCCACGGCTGCCAGGTCGTCAACGAGAAGAGAGGCGAGTTCCCCCTCGTAGAAGCTGCGCCACCCGTCTCGCGCAAGCATCTCCAAGGTGCTGGAAAGTGCGCCTTGCGCGAGAAACGACGGGTTGCCCTTTTCAGCACCGACAGGTGGCAAGCCGTTCGGAAGATAGATCCGTGCGGCCTCCTCGTACTGCCGCAACAGATGTCCCATCTGGGCGATCTTGACCGTCGAGAACCAATCCTTCGGCATGCCCCTTTTGGCGCAGGCGACGGCTGGAGCGACGACCTCCGCCCAAGGCAGACGTCCGAAGCGATCATGAAGCCGTCCCAGGCCGGCAACGGCCTTCGGCACGCAAAAGCTCAGTGGATCGTGAACATTCCGGTCGCTCTCGACTTTTGGCCAGCCGAAAATCTCCGGAGACGAGCCCCCGCTCAGAGGGTAGTCGGCGATATCCACCGCGGCCGGGGCCACCGGCCCAAAGTCAAGCGACCAGGCGGCATCGTCGGGTTCTCGTATCACTGCATAGCCGATACCGCCGAGCCCGCTGTTCCATGGCTCCACGACCGCCAGAACGAGCGCGGCGGCAACCACGGCGTCGGCAGCGCTTCCGCCCATCTCGAGCATGGCGCAACCAGCGAGGCTCGCCTCCCGGGATTGGGAGACGACGACGCCATTCGAGCCAGACGCAGACGGCTTGGTGACGTTCCAGTTCTGCGTCAGATGCAGCGAAGGACCTGCCACGGCGAACCGATTCATCAGAGCGCAGCTCCGAAGCGTTGTTCTGGGCGACGATCCGGCCAGGTTTCCATGACGGGAATGACGTGCTTGCCGAGCGCCTCGATGGTCGCCTTGTTGGTTT
>JAVTWI010000005.1:0-3601 GCA_032229845.1 Rhabdaerophilum sp. | reverse complement strand
GACGAACAAGGCGGTCAAGGTTCCGGCCGATCTCGCCGGCATCCGCATGCGGACGCCCGGTGCGCCGGTATGGATGGAGACGATCCGCGCGATGGGCGCGACGCCGACGCCGATGGGCTGGGCCGAAGTCTATCCGGCGCTCCAGCAGAAGGCGATCGATGCGGTAGAGGCGCAGCACCCGGCCAGCTACGGCTCGCGGCTCTATGAAGTGACGAAGTACATCACCAAGACCGGCCACTTCAACCTGATCACCGGCATCGTGACGTCGGCGAAGTGGTTCGACACCCTGCCGGCCGACCTTCAGAAGATCCTGAAGGAGGAATCGCTGGCGGCGGGCGATTTTGCTTCGCAGATGACCCAGGATTCGCTTGCCGGACTGGAAGCGAAGTTCAAGGAAAAGGGCGTGACGATCTCCGAGGTGGACAAGACGCCGTTCGTCGACGCGACGAAGGCCGTCTATGACAAGCTCGGCTATGGCGATCTGCGCAAGCAGGTCGAGGCCCTGCTGAAATAAGCCCCCTTCCCGTGCTGGCAAAGCCGGGCAGCCCGAAGGCTGTCCGGCTTCCGTTTCCCGGAGAACGACATGTCGGAATTCTACATCCGCATCGAGGATGCGGTCTCCAAGCTGCTGCTCGCCATCATCACGCTGCTGGTCTTCGTCGCGGCGATCGCGCGGACTTTGGGCGATCCGATGATCTGGTCGGTCGATCTCGCGCAGTTGCTGTTCGTCTGGCTGTGCTTTCTCGGCGCCAACCGCGCCATGCGGATCAAGGCGCATATCGGGGTCGACTTTTTCGTCCGCAAGCTGCCGCTGACGCCACGCTGGCTTCTCGAAATCGTGCTCGGGCTGCTGACGCTCGGCTTCCTGATGACGCTGGCCTACACCGGCTACAAGCTGACCCTCCTCAATTGGCAGCGCGTCTACGGCGACAGCGGCATCTCCTACGCCTGGGTGACCGGCGCTGTACCTGTCGGCTGCGCGCTGCTGTCGGTGACTGTTCTGATCAACCTCGTCCGCGCGATCCGCGACCGGAAGCTGGTCTTCTACGCCGACAAGGCGAGTGAGGTCGACCGGTCCGAAACCCAACTGGGCTGAGCCGATGACCCTGCTTGCCGTCCTTTTCTTCCTGCTGACCTTCCTCGGCATGCCGATCGCACTGGCGATCGGGATCGCCGGCTTCAGCTTCTTCCTGTTTTCCGGCTCCATCCCGGTCGGCATCGGCGTGCAGCAGGTCGCCTCCGCCTCGCAGAGCTTCCCGCTGCTGGCGGTGCCGTTCTTCGTGCTGGCCGGGCACATGATGAACAAGACCGGAATCACCTCACGGCTCATCACCTGCTCGAACGTGCTGGTCTCGTGGATGTCCGGCGGTCTCGCACAGGTCTGCATCCTGCTCTCGACGTTGATGGGCGGCGTTTCCGGTTCGGCCGTCGCCGATGCGGCGATGGAAGCGCGCATCCTCGGGCCGGACATGATCAAGCGCGGCTATTCGCGCGGCTTCACGACGGCGGTGATCGCCTGCGGCTCGCTCATCACCGCAACAATCCCGCCGAGCCTCGGGCTGATCCTCTACGGCTTCGTCGGCAATGTCTCGATCGGGCGGCTGTTCCTTGCCGGTGTCATCCCCGGCCTGCTGATGATGGCGGCGCTGATGGCGGTTGTCGCCGTCATCGCGAAGAAGCGCAATTATCAGGCGGCGCGCCGGGAACTGCCGAAGGCCGCCGAGGTGTGGCGCGCGGTCGTCGAGGCCAAATGGGCGCTGCTCTTCCCTATCGCACTGCTGATCGGCATTCGCGGCGGCATCTTCACGCCGTCGGAAGTGGGCGCGTTCGCCGTGGTCTACGCGGCGGTGGTCGGCGTCCTGTTTCACCGGGAGCTGACCTGGGAGAAACTCGTCGAGGCGCTTGGCGAGGGGGTGCTCGATGTCGGCGTGATCATGCTGATCATCCTGCTCTCGGGCATGGTCGGCTATGCACTGATTTTCGAGCAGGCGCCGCAGAACATCGCCGAGGCAATGCTGGGCCTCTCGAAAAACCCGCTGGTGATCGTATTCCTGATCCTCGCCTTCCTGTTCGTCGCCGGGCTTTTCGTCGAGGCGACGGTGCTGGTGCTGCTGCTGACGCCGATCTTCGTGCCGATCATCAAGGATCTCGGCATCGACGAGGTGCATTTCGGCATCCTGATGATGTCGATCGTCACCTTCGGCGGCATGACCCCGCCGGTGGGCGTGGCGATGTACACGGTGTGCTCGATCCTTGATACACCGATCGAGGAATACTTCGTCGAGTCGCTGCCGTTCGTGGCGGCGATCCTCGCCGTCGTCGCCTTCCTTGCCTTCATGCCCGGCCTTGTGCTCTGGCTTCCCAATCTTCTCATGTAGTTCCGGTTTCTGGAGATCGATCGAATGGAACAGACCTGGCGCTGGTTCGGCCCCGGTGACGCGGTGACCCTGGATGCCGCGCGGCAGGCGGGTGCGACCGGGATCGTCACCGCCCTGCACCACATTCCCTATGGCGTTGTGTGGAGCATCGAGGAAATCGAGAAGCGCAAGCGCGAGATCGCGGACGCCGGCCACGGCCTTCGGTGGTCGGTCATCGAGAGCCTGCCGATCCACGAAGACGTCAAGATCGGCGAAGGCGAGCTCGAAACCATCTTCGAGAACTACCGCCAGTCGCTGCGCAATCTCGCGGCCTGCGGGCTCACCACCGTCTGCTACAACTTCATGCCGGTGCTCGACTGGACACGCACCCAGCTCGACGCGCCGGTCGCGGGCGGCGCGCGCGCGTTGCGCTTCAACATCCACGAATACGTCGCCTTCGACTGGCTGATGCTCAAGCGCCCCGGCGCCGAGGACGGCCATGCCCCCGACGTGCTGGAGCGCGCCCGTGCCTGGCATGCGAATGCCTCGGAAGCGGAACGCGCGCGGCTTGTCTCGAACATCAATGCCGGCCTGCCGGGCGCCTACGACCGTTACGATATCGAGGGTTTCCGCCGCCTGATCGCCCGCTACGCCGGCATGGACGCCGCAACCCTGCGCGGCAACCTCGCGCGCTTCCTCGAAGCTGTGATGCCGACCGCCGAGGCGGTCGGCATCAACATGTGCATCCACCCGGACGATCCGCCGCGTCCGCTGTTCGGCCTGCCGCGCATCGTCTCCTCGGAAGCCGATATCGCCGCAATTCTCGCTATGGTCGACAGCCCGGCGAACGGGCTCACGCTTTGCTCCGGCTCGCTCGGCGCGCATCCGACCAACGACGTGCCCGCGATTGCGCGCCGCTTCGCCGACCGGATCTGGTTCGCGCATCTGCGCAACGTCAGGAAAGACGCCGACGGCTCGTTCATGGAGGCGGACCACCTCGGCGGGGATACCGACATGGTCGATCTCGTCGCGGCGCTGATGGACGAGGAACAACGCCGCCGCGCGGCCGGCTGGGCGAACTGGCGCATTCCGATGCGCCCCGACCATGGCCACGAGATCCTCACCGACATCGGCGGCAAGGGGCATCCGGGCTACCCGGCGATCGGCCGGCTGCGAGGTCTCGCCGAGTTGCGCGGCGTGATGAAGACGCTGGCGCAGTTACGGGGCTACGTAGAATAAGGCTG
>JAVTWI010000004.1:0-21558 GCA_032229845.1 Rhabdaerophilum sp. | reverse complement strand
GGTCGGCGACCAGGCCTCCTCGTCCGGCAGTTCGATCCCGGCCTTGAGCGCGGCGATCGCCTCCTCCAGCATCTGCTGGTAGAGTTCGTAGCCGACTTCCTTGATATGCCCGGATTGCTCGTCACCGAGCAGGTTGCCCGCGCCGCGGATATCGAGGTCGTGGCTCGCGAGCTGGAAACCGGCGCCGAGGCTGTCCAGCGACTGCAGGACCTTGAGCCGCCGCTCGGCATTTGCCGTCAGCGGCTTGTTGACCGGCAGGGTGAAAAGCGCATAGGCGCGCGTCTTCGAGCGGCCGACGCGCCCACGCAACTGGTAGAGCTGGGCCAGGCCAAACATGTCGGCGCGGTGGATGATCAGCGTGTTGGCCGATGGAATATCGAGCCCGCTTTCGACAATGGTGGTCGAGAGCAGCACATCGAACTTGCCGTCGTAGAAATCGCCCATCACCTGTTCGAGATCGGTCGAGGACATCTGGCCGTGGCCGATGCCGACGCGCACTTCCGGAACATTGGCATCGAGAAACGCCTTCACCTCGGCAAGGTCGTCGATGCGCGGCACGACGTAGAACGACTGCCCGCCGCGATAGCGCTCGCGCAGCAGCGCCTCGCGCACCACCAGCGGATCGAACGGCGCGACGAACGAGCGCACCGCGAGCCGGTCCACCGGCGCCGTCGCGATGATCGAGAGTTCGCGCACGCCGGTCATGGCGAGTTGCAACGTGCGCGGGATCGGCGTCGCAGAGAGTGTGAGCACGTGCACCTCGGCGCGCAGTTCCTTGAGCCGTTCCTTGTGCGCGACGCCGAAATGCTGCTCCTCGTCGATGATGAGCAGGCCGAGATCCTTGAAATGCACGTTCTTCGCCAGCAGCGCATGCGTGCCGACGACGATATCGACCTTGCCCTCCTGCATTTCCACGCGGGTCTGCTTCAGTTCCGCCGCCGGCACGAGCCGCGAGGCCTGCGCGATCTGCAGCGGCAGGCCCGCGAACCGGCTCTGGAAGGTCTTGAAATGCTGGCGCGCGAGCAGGGTCGTCGGCACCACCACGGCCACCTGCTTGCCGCCCATCGCCGCGACGAAGGCCGCGCGCAGCGCGACCTCGGTCTTGCCGAAGCCGACATCGCCGCACACCAGCCGGTCCATCGGCCGGCCGGAGGCGAGATCGTCGAACACCGCGTCGATCGCCCCCTGCTGGTCCTCGGTCTCGTCGAAGGGGAAGCGCGCGACGAATTCCTCGTAGGCGCCCTCGGGCGGCACGAGCCGCGGCGCATCGCGCGTCATGCGCTGAGCCGCGATCTTGATGAGCGCGCGCGCCATGTCGCGGATGCGCGCCTTGAGCTTGGCCTTGCGCGCCTGCCAGGCGCCACCGCCGAGCCGGTCGAGATTGGCCTCGGCCTCCTCAGAGCCGTAGCGCGTCAGGAGTTCGATGTTCTCGACCGGCAGGAACAGCTTGTCACCGCCGGCGTAGTGGATTTCGAGGCAGTCGTGCGGCGCGGCAGCGACCGTGATGGTGTTGAGCGCGACAAACCGGCCGACACCGTGATCGACATGGACGACGATGTCGCCGGCCTTGAGGCTCGTCAGCTCGGAAATGAAATCCTTGGCGCGCTTCTTGGCCTTCTTCGGCCGCGTCAGGCGCTCGCCGAGAATGTCCTCTTCGGAGAGGACGGCGAGGTCCGCAGTCTCGAACCCCCCCTGCACTGCGAGGGTCAGCAACCCCGCCTCTCCGGCCTTGAGTTCGGCGCGCCCGGCGAGGCTCGCCAGCATCCGCTGCGCCTTCAGCCCGTGATCGGCGAGCACATGGCCGAGGCGGTCGCGCGCGCCTTCACTCGCCGCGCCGAACACCACCGCCTTGCCCTGCTTCTGGAGCGCGCGGGCGTGAAGCACCGCCGCCTCGAACACATTGGCGTTCGGATCGTTGCGCTCGACAGCGAAGTTCCGTCCCTTGCGGGTATTGGCGGAAAGGATCGTCCGCTCGCCGCCAGAAACCGCTCCTTGCGCCATGCCGAAAGGCGAAAGCTCGACCGCGCCCTTGCGCATCGCCTGCCATTCGCCGCGCGCGAGGTAGAGCGCTTCGGGCGGCAGCGGGCGATAGGGAATGCCCGGCGCGCCGGTTTCGAGCGCCTCGCGCCGCGCTTCGTAGTAGTCGGCAACTTGCGTGAACCGCTCCTCGGTCGCGGCGTCGGCCTGCGCGTCCATCACATAGGTCGTGCTGGGCAGATAGGCGTCGAGCGTATCGAGCCCGGCATGGAACAGCGGCAGCCAATGTTCCATGCCGACGTGCCGCCGGCCTTCGCTGACGTGCTCGTAGAGCGTGTCGCCACGCAAATTGGCGCCGAACGCCGCGAGATACCCTTGCCGGAAACGCTTGATGGTCTCGGTGGTGAGTTGGAATTCGCTCATCGGCACAAGATGGAGCGCACGCAACTGCGCCGAGGAGCGCTGCGTCTCTGGATCGAAGGCACGGATCGATTCGAGCGTATCACCGAAGAAATCGAGCCGCACCGGCTCGGCGAACCCCGGCGGGTAGAGATCGACGATGCCGCCGCGCACCGCGTATTCGCCGACATCGCGCACGGTCGAGCCGCGCTGGAAGCCGTTCGCCTCCAGCCAGCGGGCGATATCGTCGAGGTCGAGCGCGTTACCGGGCGCGGCCGAGAAGCTCTGACGGGCGACGAAAGCCGCTGGCGGCAGCTTCTGCAGCGCGGCGTTGACGGTGGTGACAAGCACGCGCGGCCGGGCCCCGCCACGCGAGCGCACCAGCCGCGCGAGGCATTCCATCCGCCGCGCCAGCACGCTCGGGTTGGGCGAGGCGCGATCGTAGGGGAGGCAATCCCAGGCCGGAAGCGAGAGCACCTCGATCTCGGGCGAAAAGGCCGCCAGCGCGCCCTGTACTTCCGCCTGTCGCAACCCGTCTCGCGCGATGTAGGTCACCAGCGCCGGAACGTCGTCGCCCTTGCCGAACCGCAACCCCGCGAGTTCAGCCAGCACGAGCGCGGTCGCGCCGTCGGCAACATCGCCGATGACGAGCGGCGCGTTGCTTTCGAGCGCGTGGCGGATTCCGGTGAGGGCGAGCGGTGGAAACAGCATGGATCAGAGATCGATCGGCTT
This sequence comes from Rhabdaerophilum sp., assembly GCA_032229845.1. Lineage (GTDB taxonomy): Bacteria > Pseudomonadota > Alphaproteobacteria > Rhizobiales > Beijerinckiaceae > Rhabdaerophilum. Next base: position 18,450 of record JAVTWI010000004.1, on the reverse strand, counting down.
GTCGTGCGTGTGGAACGCCTTCATCGCCCGGAAGACCGGCGTATCGTGCTCCGGCGGCACGGGGCGATCCTCGGTGATCCAGGCGAAAAGATCGCGATCCTCGATCTCGATCAGCGTTTCGAGGATGGCAAGATCAGCCTCGCCGAGGTCGGCGATCACGCTCTCGACATAGCGGCCCATAATCAGGTCCATCTCGCGGATGCCGCGATGCCAGGCACGGAACAGGATACGCTTGCGCCGCGGATCGAGGTCCGCGCTCGTTCGGGTCAGGCCGGTCATGGGAACTCCGGAATGTCGAGGGGCGGCCCTGTCGAACGGTGGACTGCCGCGCCTAGCGAAAAAGGGCGGCGCGCCCGAGATGTCAAGGCGAAACCCCGGTGACGGGCCTGTCGCGCGGAGCCGCGAGTCGGTGCTACGATGCCCGCACCATGCGGCCCACCCTTCTCGACCCCTATTTCATGAGCGTTGGCCGGCTTCCCGGCATCGGGCCGAAGCTCGTCCAGCTTTTCGACACCCTCACCGGGCGCGCGCCGGAGCCGGCCCGGCTTGTCGATCTCCTGTTTCATCTGCCGATCGATCTCGTGGACCGCTCGCTCTCGCCCACGATCGCCGAGGCACCGCGCGAGGGAATCGCGACGATCAAGGTCGTTGTCGAGGAGCATCGCCCGCCCCCGCCCGGCCGTGCCAAGGCGCCGCATCGCGTTATCGTCGGCGACGAAACCGGCGACGTGACGCTGGTGTTCTTCCGCCTGCCGAAGCCGCAGATCGAATCGATGCTCCCGCTCGGCGCGAGCCGCGTCGTTTCCGGGCGCATGGAACTATTCGACGGCCAGCGCCAGATGGTCCACCCGGATCGCATCCTGCCACTGGCGAAGTTCTCCGAGGAGCGGGTGCTGGAACCCGTCTACCCTCTCACGGAAGGGTTGACCGCCCGGCGCGTGCAGAATGCCGCGCTCGCGGCGCTCGAAACGGTGCATGCGCTGCCCGAGTGGCAGGACGAAACGATCCTCAAGCGCGAGGGCTGGCCCGGCTTCCTCGAAGGGCTGCAATCGCAGCACGATCCGGTGAAATCCGTGCCGTTCGGGGCGGAATCGCCCGGCTACCGCCGCCTCGCCTATGACGAGATGCTCGCCGGTCAGATGGCGCTGCAGCTCGTCCGCGCCCGCGAGCGCGGCCCCAGCGGCCAGTCCTGGCAGGGAAACGGGGCGATCCGCAGCCGGATCATCGCCGCCCTGCCCTACCGCCTCACCGGCGCGCAACAGCGCGCCCTTGCCGAAATCAACACCGACCTCGCCAAGCCTGAGCGGATGCTGCGCCTCGTTCAGGGCGATGTCGGCGCCGGCAAGACCATCGTCGCGCTGCTGGCGATGGCGACCGTCGTCGAGGCCGGCGCACAGGCGGCGATGATGGCGCCGACCGAAATTCTCGCCCGCCAGCACTACGAGCGCCTCGCGCCGCTGGCCGAAGCCGCCGGCCTGAGAATCGCGCTGCTGACCGGACGCGCGGGCGCTGCCGAGCGCAGCGCCCTGCTCGGCAAGCTCGCGAGCCATGGAATCGACATCGTGTTCGGCACCCACGCGCTGTTTCAGGACGACGTCCATTTCGCGAAACTTGGCCTCGCCGTGGTCGACGAGCAGCACCGTTTCGGCGTCAACCAGCGGCTCGCGCTGGCGCGTAAGGGCGAGGCGGTCGATCTCCTCATCATGACCGCGACGCCGATCCCGCGCACGCTGGTGCTCGGCTACTTCGGCGATCTTGACGTATCGCAGCTCGACGAGAAGCCGCCGGGTCGCAAGCCGATCGACACGCGTGTCGTCAGTCAGGAGCGGCTCGGCGAGATGGTGGACGGCATCGGCCGCGCCATCGCCGGCGGCGCGCGCGTCTACTGGGTGTGCCCGCTGGTCGGCGAGAGCGAGAAGCTCGACCTCGCCGCCGCCGAGGAGCGCCATGCCGATCTCAATGCCCGTTTCCCGGGCCGCGTCGGGCTGGTGCACGGCAAGATGCCGGGCGTGCTCAAGGACGAGGTGGTCGCCCGTTTCGCGCGCGGCGAGATTTCGATCCTCGTCGCGACCACGGTGATCGAGGTCGGCGTCGATGTGCCCGAGGCGACGATCATGGTGATCGAGGAAGCGCAGCGTTTCGGCCTTGCCCAGCTGCACCAGTTGCGCGGGCGCGTCGGCCGCGGCGGCGAGCGCTCGACCGCGATCCTGCTCTATCGCGGCCCGCTTTCCGAAACCGCCCGCGCCCGGCTCGACATCATCCGCCAGACCGAGGACGGCTTCCGCATCGCCGAGGAGGATCTCAAGCTGCGTGGCGAGGGCGACGTGCTCGGCACCCAGCAATCCGGCATGCCGGGTTTCCGCATCGCGCGGCTCGACCTGCATCAGGATCTCCTGAAAATGGCGCACGACGACGCGCGCCTCCATTTCAGCCGTGACCCCGGCCTTACCTCGCCACGCGGCGAGGCGCTCAGGCTGCTGCTCTACCTCTTCGAGCGCGACGAGGCGATCCGCATGATCCGGGCGGGATGATCAGCGCGTGCGTTCACCGCCCCGGCGGCGGTAGCGGCCCAGCGCTTTTCAGCTTCTCCGCGGCGAGAATCGCCGCCTTGCGCGGATCGACCTCCTCGGGGCGCAGCAGGCCGAGCGACATCACGATCTTGGCGGCGTCATCGACCGAAACCGGCACCTCGATGACTTTTTCACGCGGGATGTAGAAGAAGAAGCCGGTCGTCGGGTTCGGCGCACAGGGCAGGAAGACGGAAATGAAATCCTCGCCCTTCGGCAGGCCCGTCGAGACCTCGGCGCTCGGCGGTGTCGAGAGAAACACGATCGACCAGCAGCCCGGCGACGGATACTCGACGATCCCGACTGTGCGGAACGACGTGCCGGATTGCGAGAAGACGGTCTCGAAGATCTGTTTGGTCGAGCGATAGAGCCCCCGCACCACCGGCATCCGCGCCAGCAGCGTCTCGCCGAAATCGAGCAGGGTCCGCCCGACGAGGTTGGCGGTGAGGAAGCCGAGGATCGTCAGCCCGAACACCAGAACGAGAATGCCGAAGCCCGGTATCGCGAAGGGAAGATAGGTTTCCGGCAAATAAATCGACGGAATGATCGGTTTGATCCAGCCATCGACCCAGTTGATGATCCAGAGCGACAGGTAGATCGTGATGACGACCGGCCCGGAAACCACGATGCCCGTGAGGAAATAGTTGCGGAGCCGCTGCCCTGCCGTCAAGCCACGCGCGTGCGGAATGGCTTCCTCCGCGTCAATTTCGTTCTCGGGCTTGCTCATCCTCGGGTCCTTCGTGCCCTCTTCCTTCGCGGGCTTTTGCCGCAAGGTCAAGCACGAGCGTCGCCGCCTGCTCGCTCGGCGGCCTCCCGGTCGCCCGCATCACGGTTTCAAGCCGGGCGAATGCCTGCTTCTGCCGCTCGAATTCCGGGCTCGCGGCAAGCAACGGGCCGATCGCCGCCGTCAGCTTCTCGGCCGTCGCTTCCTCCTGGATGAACTCCGGCACCACGTTTTCGCCGAGGATGATGTTCGGCAGGATCGCGGAAGATACCGTGATCAACCGTCGGGCGATGAAAGCCTCCCAGTTCGCCACTCTGTAGGCCGCGACCATCGGAATGCCCGCGAGCGCAAGTTCCAGCGTGACGGTTCCCGAGGCCGCAAGCGCCGCGCGGGCGCTCCGCATCGCCGCCCGCTTGGCCTCCGGATCGGTGAGCAGCGGAATGCGATCGCGCCACGATCCGAGCAGTGCCTCGATGGTCGGCACGAGGTGCGGCAAGGTCGGAATGACGGGGCGGAGGCCCGGATGAGCCGGTTCCAGCCGGTCGAGCACATCGAGAAAAAGCGGCAACAGCCGACGGATTTCCGACAGACGCGAACCGGGCAGCACCAGCAAGTGAGGTTGGGAGACATCCGCACGTGCCGCCGTTTCGCCGGTCTCGCGCGGACGCATCGCCGGTATCTGCTCGACCAGCGGATGACCGATATAGGTTCCTGCCGGCCCCTTGAGGCGCTCGAGCGCCGCCGGCTCGAACGGCAGCAGGCAGAGGATGTGGTCGATATAGGCCCGCATCGCCGGCGCCCGGCCGGGCCGCCACGCCCAGACGCTGGGGCAAACCCAGTGGACGATGGGAAGGCCCAGCGCCGCGCGGTGTACGCGCTTCGCGACCCGCTTCGAGAAATCCGGCGCATCGATGGTGATGAGAATGTCCGGTCGCGCATCGACAATATGCGCGGCCGTCTCGCGGATGCGGCGGAGAATGAGCGGCAGGCGCCGGATCACCGGGCCGAGGCCCATCACTGCGATATCGCTTTGCGGAAACAGGGATATCAGCCCCTCGGCGGCCATCGCCGGGCCGCCAACCCCGATCGCCTCGAAGGCGACGCCCTTTTCCTTCAGGGCCCGGAGAAGGCTTGCGCCCAGCTCGTCGCCCGACGCCTCGCCGGAAATGACCGCGATGCGCAAGCGCCGCACCTCAACCCGCCTGCTCGCCGGACCGGGCCTCGCGCGGGGTGCAAATCGACCGGTCGCCGCCCTCCCGGATGAAATCGAGAATTTCATGGATCAGCGGGTGCGCGTCGAATTCTGTCGCGACATCCTCGACACGTTCCTTCAGTGTGCCTTCCGGCGCGAACAGCAGACGATAGGCGCGGCGGAGATCGTGGACCTGCTCCAGAGAAAAACCGCGCCGCTTCAGGCCGATGATGTTGAGCCCCGCAAGCTGGGCCTGCCGGTTCTCGCCGATCGCCATGCCGTATGGAATGACATCGTTGGCAATGCCCGACATCGCGCCGACGAAAGCGTGATCGCCGATCCGCACAAACTGGTGGATGCCCGCACCGCCGCCGATGATGACGAAATCGCCGACGCGACAGTGCCCGGCAAGCATCACGTTGTTCGAGAAGATGACGTGGTCGCCGACGATGCAATCATGCGCGACATGGCTGTAGGCCAGGAAGGTGCAATGATCGCCGACCTTGGTCAGGAGCCCACCGGCCTCGGTGCCGGGGTTCATCGTCACGCCTTCGCGGATCGTGCAATGCGCGCCGATTTCAAGCCGCGAGGCCTCGCCCTTGAATTTAAGATCCTGCGGCTCATGGCCGAGCGAGGCGAAGGGGAACACGCGCGTTCCCGCGCCGATCGTGGTGTTGCCGGCAACGGCGACATGGCTCTTGAGTTCGACCCCGTCGCCGAGGACGACATCCGGCCCGACCACGCAGAACGGCCCGACCCGGACGTCGTTGCCAAGCCGCGCGGCCGGATCGACCGCTGCGCCCGGATGAATTGTCGCTGCCATGTTGTCTCTCACTCCGTGACGACCATGGCGCCGAGTTCCGCCTCGGCGACGAGCTGGCCGTCGACGATCGCCTCGCCCTTGAACCACCACATGTTGCGGCGGCGGTTGATGCGCCGCATGTGATATTCGATCCGGTCGCCGGGCCCCACCGGCTTGCGGAACTTGCACTTGTCGATTGTCATGAAATAGACGAGCTTCGCCCTGCCGCCGGCCTCGCCCGAAGCGACGCAGGCCGCGCCCGCCGTCTGCGCCATGCCCTCGACGATCAGCACGCCCGGCATCACCGGCTGGCCCGGAAAGTGGCCCATGAACTGCGGCTCGTTGAACGTCACGTTCTTGATGCCGATGATGTAGCCGGTTCCTTCCATCCGCACGATGCGGTCAACCAGCAGAAACGGGTAGCGGTGCGGCAGGCATTCCATCAGCCCGCTGATGTCGAGCGCCTGAACTTTCGCGTCCTCGGTACCGCTGCCCATGATCTTGTCCGTCATCGTCTGTCTTCCTTGCCCGGATCGGCCTTTCGCGCCGCCCGGCTTGCGGGCGGAGGCGCGCAGCCCCTCAAGGCGTCCGTCGTGCGGACGCTAGTTCTTCTCGCTTTCGCCTTTTTGCAGGAGCTTTGCAACCGCCGCAACTTCCCTGAAGAACTGCCGCGCCGGCTTTGCAGGCGCACCGAGATACTTCGCGCCGGCGGGAACATCGGTCATCACTCCGGATTTGGCGCCGATCTGCGCCGCCATGCCAAGGCGAAGATGTCCGGCAATGCCGGCCTGACCGGCCAGCACCACGTAATCCTCCAGCACACTGGAACCGGAGATGCCGGCCTGAGCGACGATGACGCAATGCCGTCCGATCACCACGTTGTGGCCAATCTGGACAAGGTTGTCGATCTTGGTGCCCTCGCCCACCACCGTATCGCGATTGGCGCCGCGATCGATCGTCGTATTCGCACCGATATCGACATCGTCCTGCAGGATGACGCGACCGATCTGCGGCACCTTGAGGTGGCCAGCCGGCCCCATCGCGAAACCGAAACCGTCCTGACCGATCCGCGCACCCGGATGAACGATGACGCGGTTGCCGATCAGCGCATGCGTGATCGTGGCATGCGCGCCGATCGCACAGTCCCGCCCAATCCGGACCTCGGGGCCGATGACGGCATGCGCGCCGATCAACGTGCCGCGACCGATCTCGACGCCGGGGCCGATCATTGCGCCAGGATCGACGATAACGCCCGGCTCGAGCCGCGCTTCGGGGTGAACATGGCTGCCCGGTGAAATGCCGGTCGAACCGAACAGGGATTGCGGGCGCGTTGAGGTCGGAAACAGCCGCGCAGCCGCCTTGGCGAACGCGCGATAGGGATCGTTCGAAACAAGCGCCGCGCAATCGGCCGCCAGCGATTCCCTGTATTTCGGCGAGACGAAACAGGCTGTCGCGCCGGTCGTCGCGGCGTGCTTGGCATAGGCAGGATTGTCGAGGAAGGCGAGATCGCCTTCGCCTGCGCCTTCGAGCGGCGCGATGGCCCGGACAGTCCTCGTGCCGAAGGCAGGGTCCGAGAGCTTCGCGCCGGTCGCTTCGGCCAGATCCGCCAGAGTGACCGGGGCAGGCGCCAGGAAGAAGCAGGGGTTGCTCATGGTCTTTTGGGCGGGGCGGACGACCGCCCCGCACTCCGCGCTTAGAAGCGCGCGCCACCCGAGAAGCGGAAGGCCTGCGTCCTGTCGCCGCCCGGGCCCTTCACCTTGGTCAGCGCATAGGCGTAGTCGAAGCGGATCGGCCCGAGCGGCGAGGCCCAGAGCAGGCCCGCACCGACCGACGAGCGAATCTTCGATTCGTCGCGGACATCCAGACATTCCGACTGGGCAAGGCCAGCGATACATCCCGCGCCGCCGTTGATCAGGCCATCGCCGTTCACGTCGATCTGTTTGCGGCCGCGATAGCCGAACAGCGTGCCGGCGTCGGCGAACACGGCACCGCGCAGGCCAAGCTCACGCGGAAGCCCGAAGAACGGGAAGGTGACCTCGGCCGTACCGCCGAAATAGGTCGTGCCGCCGACGGAGTTCGCCGAGGAATCGCCCCCGCGATCACGCGGGCCGATACCCGACGGCGCGAAGCCGCGAACGAGATCCGGGCCCATGTAGAAGTGATCGATCACGCGCAGCTTGTTGCCGCCGTAGCCGAACATATGACCGCCCTGCACCTTCAGCATGCCGACGAAATCGTCGGTGAAGCTGTGATAGTAACGGGCGGTCGCCACGGCGCGGACGAAGCGGGAATCACCGCCGAGACCGGCAACTTCCGGCTTGAAGTCGGCGAAAATGCCCGAAGTGGGATCCTTGTTGTTGTCGAGCGTATTGTAGGCAAAGGTCAGCCCTGCCAGCGAGGTCAAGGTTGTGCCCTGCGCCTGCTTGATCGCGATCGACGCTTCGCCGTCGGCGATACACGCATGGCCAGCCAGCGCACCCGGCGGGCAGTTGTTATACGGATAGGACAGCGAGTTCGGCACGCGAATCTTCTGCTGGTAGAGCGTATAACGGGTGCCGACCGAGAATTCCTCGGTGATCGGCACGCCAAGACGCAGCGTGAAGCCGGTGTTGCGCGACTGATAGCGCGAGTAGCTCGTCGTGTCCGTGAACTTGGTGAAGAGATCGAAACCGGCCGCAAGGCGGCGCCCCATGAAGAACGGCTCGGTGAACGAGAACTCGCCGCCACGCGACTTCTGGCCGTTCGAGGCCGAAATACGGACGAACTGGCCCTTGCCCTGGAAGTTGGTCTCCTGCAGCGACACTTCCGCGAGGAAACCTTCCGAGGTGGAGTAGCCACCCGCGATCGAGAACGAACCGGTGGCCTGATCCTCGACATCGACATTGATAACCACGCGATCCGGCGAGGAGCCGGGTTCGTTGGTGATCCGGATGGTCTTGAAGAAGCCGAGGTTGCGCAGGCGGCGCTCGGCGCGGTCAACGGCAGCCTTGTTGTAGGCATCGCCCTCGCCGATATCGAACTCGCGGCGGATCACGTAATCGCGCGTGCGGGTGTTGCCGCGGACAACGATGCGCTCGACATAGACGCGCGGCCCCTGCTCGACCGAATAGACGATCTTCACGGTGCGGCTGACCGGATCGCGGTCACCACGCGGACGGACCTGCGCGAAGGCATAGCCGCGCTGGGCAACCTCGCGGCTGATCGCATCAACGGACTTCTCGACGTCCTCGGCATTGTAGGTCTGGCCGGACTTGGTGCGCACCGAACCACGCAGGCGCGCCGGATCGACGTCAGCGATGTGCGATTCGACGTCCGTGCCGGCGACGGTGTAGCGCGGGCCTTCATCGACCACGATGTCGACGATGTAGCCCTTGCCGGCGGCGTCCAGCTCGGCGTTCGAGGAAACGACACGGAAATCCGCGTAGCCGTTCTTGAGATAGAAGCGGCGGATGAGTTCCAGATCGGCGGCGATGCGCTGCGGATCGTAGATGTCGCTGCTCTTCAGGAAGCTGAGGAAGTTCGATTCGGTCGTCTGCATCACGCTCTTCAGCTTCCAGGCCGAAAACGCGTTGTTGCCTTGGAAACGGATGGCGGAAATGCCGGTCTTGTCGCCTTCCTTGATCTGGAAGGTCACATCGACCCGACCATCGCCCCGATTGGTGATCTGGGCATCGACCTGCGCGTTGGAACGGCCGGCGCGGGAATAGATCTCGCGGATGCGGGCGACGTCCTGATCAACGATCGTCTGGCTGAAAGGGCCGCGCGACCGCGACTGAATTTCGCCGAACAGCGCATCGGACTTGACCTTGGAGTTGCCGACGAAGGTGACGCGGTTGATCAGCGAGTTCTCGACGACATGCACGGCGATCCCCGATCCCGCGCGGCGAATGCGGACATCCGAGAACAGGCCGGTTGCGAAGAGGTCCTTGATCGCCCGGTCGATGCGGGCCTGCGTGTAGCTCTCGCCCGGCGCGAGGGTCACGAACGAGCGAATCGTCTCCGCCTCGACCCGCTTGTTGCCGGACACGCTGATCGACTGCGCGGCTGCGGGAGCAACCGAGGCAACCACAAGAAGCAGGGAGAAAGCGACGAGGGTGCGCCGAAACACCGACTTCATGCTGCTGCAAATAGAAAGGATCGACATCCCGCCACTACCCCAATTCTCATTCCACCCGCGCAGGACCCGGCATTGCCTGATACGCGCAATAACAGCCCTGTATCCGAAGATACAACACCATCCGAGTCTGCTTCTAGCCAATCGGGCGCTCATTGCAACCGCGAAGGCGGAAATGGTTACGAATTCCTCACCGGCGTGACCCCGCCGCAACGCTTGAAACCGCCCGGTTGAAAGGGCGGCTCCATGCACTGAAACGGGGTCTTACCGCTCAAAGCACCAGTCCGGTAAGGTGCGCGATATCGTTCCAGGTCGAGAACAACATCAACATGATGACCAGCGCGAAACCGACGCGGAAGGAGATTTCCTGCGCGCGCGGGCTGACAGGCCGGCCGACCAGCGCCTCGATCAGGTAAAAGACAAGGTGGCCGCCATCGAGCATCGGCACCGGCAGGAGATTGATGAGGCCGATCGAGATCGAAAGAATGCCGGCCAGCATCAGAAGCGGGGCGAAGCCCGATTCGGCAACCTTGCCGGAAATATAGGCGATCCGGGTCGGCCCGCTCAGCTGGTCGGCCTTCTCGCGCCCGGCGAACAGCCCCGAGACATAGTGCCCGGTGCGGTCGATCACGAACAGGATCTCGCCGACCGCGGTGCTGGAAGCTTCCGCCAGCCCATAGTGTTTGGCGAAGAAATGGCGCGGATCGCTGGAGTTGACGAAACCCATCACCGGCCGGCGGTCGGTGCCGAGCACGGTCTTGCGGGCGACGATGGCCGGCATGGCCGAAATCTCCATCTCGCGGCTGGCGCGCTCGATCCGGAAGGTCAGGGTCTTGCCCTCGCTCAGCGCGACCTGCCGGGCGATCTCGTCGAAGCTCTCGATCTTCAGGCCGTCGATCGCGAGCACGCGGTCGCCGGGCTTGAACCCGGCGGTTTCCGCAACCGAACCGGGATTGACGGCGCCGATGATCGGTTCGACCAGCGTCCGTCCGACCAGCATATAGCTGGTGGAGAAGATCACGAACGCCAGGACGAAATTCGCCAGCGGACCGGCGGCGACGATCGCGGCACGCTGCGCGATCGACTTGTGCGGGAAGGAATCGGCGCGGTCGGCGGCGTTCATCGCCTCCGCTGCGGCGTGATCGGGCACCGAAGCCGCGTTGAGGTCGCCCTTGAACTTGACGTAGCCGCCGAGCGGAATGGCCGAAAGCGCCCATTCCGTGCCCTTGCGGTCATAAAAACGGGCGATGCGCGGGCCGAAGCCGAGCGAGAAGGTCTCGACCTTCACCCCGCACAAGCGGCCGACGAGGAAATGCCCCATTTCGTGCACGAAGACGACCAGCGCCAGCACGAAGAGAAACGGCAAGAGGTAGCCCATGAAGGTCGAAAGCAGGTCGAAACCCTGGGTCAGGAAAGATGGCACGCAGGCACCTCAGGAATGTTCGCGTTTCCGTCGATGCACCGGATGTCGGGCATTAACGTTTCGTTAAACATGGGTGCCATTTCGATGCGGCAAAGACAAGGCGAGCCGCAGCGCATTCTCGCCGGATGGTTAAGACCCGCCCCCGGCCAGAAGCAGACCCCGCGCGGCGACTTCGACGCCGCCCCGCGCAAGACCGATCGCGGCGGCAGCCGCCGCCGCGAAGATGAAACCGTCGAGCCGATCCATGAACCCGCCGTGGCCGGGAATCAGCCGGCCCGAATCCTTGACGCCGAAGCGGCGCTTGAAGGCCGATTCGAACAGATCCCCCGCGATCGAGGCGAGGGAGAGCACCAGCGCCAGCGCGACGTGATAAATTCCCGCCTGCTCCGGCAGCGCGAAGGCAACGATCAGATAGCCCGCGATCATGCCGCCGGTCACGCCGCCCAGAAACCCGGACCAGGTCTTGTTCGGCGAAATTCGCGGCGCGAGCTTGGGCCCACCGAACGTGCGCCCCGCGAAGTAGGCGAAGACATCGCTCGCCCAGACGACCGCGAACAGGAACAGGATCGCCACCAGCCCGAGATAGGCGCTTTCGTCGTCGTGTCCGCCGATCCGCAGCACGAGAACCGAGAAATAGAGCCCCGCCGCATAGACCACGCCGCCGAGACCCCAGACCGCGAAACCCGGCTTGCCACGGATGATCGCCATCCATTCCTGCGTGACGAGCAGTGCGAGCACGCCCCAGACGGCTGCGAAAATCCAGCCCCCGAGCCAGGTGCTCCCGATCGCGAGCACGGCAAGAACAACGGCGGAGACAATCCGGAGGCGCAGTTCCTGAGTCACGAACGCCCCCTGCCCTTCAGACGCCGCCGAAGCGTCGCGTACGGCGCGCGAACTCGCCCAGCGCGGCATCGAGCGCCTTCTCGTCGAAATCCGGCCAGAGAACGGGTGTGAAGACGAATTCGGTATAGGCGCATTGCCAGAGCAGGAAATTGGAAATCCGCTGCTCTCCCGATGTGCGGATCAGCAGGTCGGGATCGGGAATCCCCTGCGTCGACAGCCGGGCATCGATCGCCGCCTCGGTAATCGCGGACGGCGCGAGCCGGCCCGCCGCGACATCCTCGGCAAGGGCGCGCACGGCATCGGCGATTTCGGCGCGCGCGCCGTAATTGAAGGCGACGACCAGCGTCAGCCCGGAATTGGCGCGCGTCTTGGCCTCGGCCTCGTCGAGCAGATCGAGAATGTCCGGCTTGAGGTTGTCGCGACGGCCGATGATCCTCACCCGGACGTTCCGGCGGTGAAGGTCCGCCAGATCCGAGCGGATGAAGAACTTCAGCAGTCCCATCAGCTCGCCGACTTCCTCGACCGGGCGCGACCAGTTCTCGGTCGAGAACGAGAAGATCGTCACGAATTCGATCTTGCGGTCGGTGGCGGCGCGGATCAGCCGGCGCACGGCCTCAAGGCCGGCCCGATGTCCGGCGATACGCGGCAACCCCTGACGCGTCGCCCAGCGGCCGTTCCCGTCCATGATGCAGGCGAGATGACGCACGCCATGCGAGCCCGCGGCCACAGGAAGGTTCCCGTCGAGAGCGGCATCGGTTGTGCGCTGGGGTGCCGAGCCGGGCATGCTGGAAACAACGTCTCCCGATTTGGCGGATGCCACCCCGCGAGGGAGGCTGGCTGGAATATCCGGCCCGCAAACCGGGCAAATGGCGGACAGAAACACGTAACGGGCCGAAGCGGCGCGAAGGATGCGCCCGGCGCCCCCCGCGTGCAAGCGGGCTGAGGCGCTTTTTCGCAGATTTTTCCGGCGAACCGGTCAGACCTGCATGATTTCCTTTTCCTTCTGCACCAGCGCCGCGTCGATCTCGGCGATGGTCGAATCCGTGACTTTCTGCACTTCGGTCGAGTGGCGGGCAGCTTCGTCTTCGCTCATCTTGCCGTCCTTCTCGAGCTTCTTGAGCACATCCAGCGCATCGCGTCGCACATGGCGCGCGGCGACGCGGGCGGCCTCGGTGTACTTGTGGGCGGCCTTCACCATTTCCTTGCGGCGCTGCTCGTTCAGCTCCGGCATGCGGATGCGGATGGTCTGCCCCTCCGTCTGCGGGTTGAGGCCGAGTGGCGATTCCCGAATCGCCTTCTCCACCGGCTGGACCATCGAGCGATCCCACACCGCGACCGAGAGCAGGCGCGGCTCCGGCGCCGTCACGGTCGCGACCTGGCTGATCGGCATCCGCGCGCCATAGGCCTCGATCTCGACCGGATCGAGAATGGAGGTGGAGGCGCGGCCGGTGCGCAGGGTCGAGAAATCGTTCTTGAGCGCCGTCACCGAGCCGGTCATCCGCCGCTTCACATCGTTGAGGTCGTATCCGCTCATCTCTGGTCTCCCTGGCTCGGAAAGCCGTTCCGGCTCCCTGTCCGCGTGATCGGCGTCCATTTTGCGCCCGATTTACGCGAACCCTGCATTATTCGAGGCCCCTTCCATGTCGGAAGCGGGGCGAAGAATCAAGCGGACCGCTTAAACGGTCACCAGCGTCGAACGCCCCTCGCCCTTCAGCACAGAAGCGATCGAGCCGCGCTCCTGGATCGCGAACACGGCGATCGGCAGATTCGCGTCGCGCGCCAGCGCGAAAGCCGCGGTGTCCATCACCTTGAGGTCATTGCGGATCACCTCATCGAACGAGACGGTCTCGTAGCGCGTCGCCTTCGGATCCTTGCGCGGATCGGCGGTATAGACGCCATCGACCTGCGTCGCCTTGAGCAGCACATCGCAATCGAGTTCCGCCGCGCGCAGCGCGCCGCCGGTGTCGGTGGTGAAGAACGGATTGCCGGTACCGCCCGCGAGCAGCACGATGCGCCCCTTGGAGAGGTGGTCCGCCGCCTGCTGGCGGGTGTAGGTCTCGACGACGCTCGGCATCGCCACCGCGCTCATGGCGCGCGCCGGCTGGCCGAGCGAGTTGAGCTGCGCCTCGAGCGCGATGACGTTCATCACCGTGCCGAGCATCCCCATCGAATCCGCCGCCGGGCGGGAGAGCCCCATGCCGTGCATCTGCGCGCCGCGGAAGATGTTGCCGCCGCCGACGACCACCGCGATCTCGACCCCCAGTTCAACCGCCTCGATCAGATCCTCGGCGATCTGCCGCACCGTCGGCTGATGGATGCCGAAGGCCTCGGAGCCCATCATCGCTTCGCCGGAGAGCTTGACGAGCGCCCGCTCGAAGATCGGCACGCCGCCGCGCGCCCCGGTTCCGTTCGTCATGTCGTCTCTCCGTTGGTCGTTGGCCGGCGCATCGTCGCGCCGCCCTCATGAAAAAGGCGGCTCGCGCCGCCTTGTTCCGTCCGTGATTCGCGCCGGCTAAAGTTTAGCCGTTCCCGCCGGCGGCGGCAGCCACTTCCGCTGCGAAATCCGCAGTTTCCTTCTCGATGCCCTCGCCGAGCGCGTAGCGCACGAAGCCCTTGAGGGCGATCGGCGCGCCAGCGGCCTTGCCGGCCTCGCCCACGGCCTGCGCGACCGTCTTCGCCGGGTCGTGCACGAACGGCTGATCGACAAGGCTCACTTCCTTGAAATAGGTCTTGAGGCCCGACTCCACGATCTTCTCGACCACGTTGTCCGGCTTGCCCGAGGCCTTGGCCTTCTCGGTGAGCACGCCGCGCTCGCGCGCGATCAGCGCCGGATCGATCGAGGCCGAATCGAGCGCCGCCGGGTTGGTCGCGGCGATGTGCATCGCCACCTGCCGGCCGACCGCCATCAGCGCATCGGCGCCGGCAGTCGACTCGAGCGCGACCAGCACGCCGATCTTGCCGAGGCCGTCACCGACCGCGTTGTGCAGATACGAGGCGACGACCCCTGAATTGACCGACAGCGCGGCCGCGCGGCGCAGCGACATGTTCTCGCCGATGGTGGCAACGAGGTTGGCGATCGCCTCCTGAACCGTGCCGCCGCCCGGATAGGCCGCCGCCTTCAGCGTCTCGACGTCGGTGCCGCCCTTGAGCGCCGCGCCGGCGACATTGCGCACCAGCGCTTGGAAATGCTCGTTGCGGGCAACGAAGTCCGTCTCGGAGTTGAGTTCGACGACAACCGCCTTGGTGCCTGCCGCGGCAACGCCGACGAGGCCCTCGGCGGCGACGCGGCCGGCCTTCTTCGCGGCCTTGGCGAGGCCCTTCTTGCGCAGGAGGTCGACAGCGGCCTCCATGTCGCCGCCCGTCTCGTTGAGCGCGGCCTTGCAATCCATCATGCCTGCGTCGGTCTTCTCACGCAGTTCCTTCACCATGCCTGCGGTAATCGCCGTCATGATCGAACCCCTTTCCAGAATTGAAAAATTTCAGCACGAAGCCGCAACCCGAAGGTCGCGGCCCGTTGTGTCATTGCAGTGACGGCCGAAGCCGGAAGTCAGGCGGCGAGCGCCCGCGCCGTATCGAGCCAGCCGTCGCGGGCCGCGCGGCCGTTGAGCTTCAACTCGGCATCGAGCGCCGCGACATCGGCTTCCGACATGGCGGCAAGCTGCCAGAAGTGGAAAATGCCATACTCATTGAGCTTGGCGGCCAACTGCGGGCCGACACCGCCAAGCTTCGAGAGATCGTCCGGCGCACCCTGCGGCGCGGAGAGGCGCTTGAAGCCCTCGCCCGTAACGACCGGAAGCTCCTCGGCGACCGGCGCGTCCATCGCGCCGACATCGACGCCGAGCGAGGACTGGCCGCGCGAGATGCCGTCGATCGCCGCACGGGCGACGAGTTCGCAATAAAGCGCGAGCGCACGACCGGCGTCGTCGTTCGCCGGGATCGGATAGGTCACACCGTCCGGATCGCAATTGGTATCGACAATCGCCACCACCGGGATGTTGAGGCGGTTCGCCTCCTGGATCGCGAGCGCTTCCTTGTTCGTGTCGATCACGAACAGGAGGTCCGGCGTGCCGCCCATGTCCTTGATGCCGCCGAGCGCGCGGGTGAGCTTTTCCTGCTCGCGCGTAAGCATCAGGCGCTCTTTCTTGGTGAGGCCGACCGCGCCACCGGCGAGCGTCTCGTCGACCTTGCGCAGGCGCTGGATCGAATTCGAGATCGTCTTCCAGTTGGTCAGCATGCCGCCGAGCCAGCGCGAGTTCACGAAATACTGGGCCGAGGACTTCGCGGCCTGCGCGATCGGGTCCTGCGCCTGGCGCTTGGTGCCGACGAGCAGGATGCGGCCGCCGCGGGCCACCGTGTCCGAAATCGCCTCGAGCGCGCGGTACAGCATCGGCACGGTCTGTGCGAGGTCGATGATGTGGATGTTGTTGCGGGTGCCAAAGATGAACGGTGCCATCTTCGGGTTCCAGCGGTGGGATTGATGTCCGAAATGCGCACCAGCTTCGAGAAGCTGGCGCATCGAGAAGTCAGGAAGCGCCATCGTCATATCTCCGGTTGAGCCGCCGCAGGGTCAATGAGCCGCCAACCGACGGCACCGGACCGATCGAAAATCGATTACCCTGCGTGAGGAATAGGGCGCGCCTAATGCATCCCGTGGAAAATTGCAAGCCCTTGTGCTGCCCGGAGCGTGATAAGATCGGCGGCATCGTACCTAATAAGGTTTCACATCGAGGATGCCCTTGATGCCGGCGAGTGCCGCCATCTGCTCGCTGCCGACGTAAAACCGGCCCGGCAAGCGGATATCGACATGATGCCCGTCCGACAGGGCGATATCGAACGAGACCTCGCCGTCCCCGCCGCGCCGGAGCGCGCGCTCGAGCCCCGCGACCACGGGCGAGGCCATGTTGCCGGCAATCCCCATCGAGGGTTCGGCGAGAAAGATTCGAAGCCCCTTCTGTGTTTTCTGCAGGGCGACCTCCAGCGCCTCCATCTCCAATACGCGGATACGGAGATCCTCACCATCGACCGAGCCGGCGACAACGACATGCAGGGCCGTCCCCGGCTCCAGAAGCGCACGATGCTTCACCAGCATCTCGGAAAACAGCATCGCCTCGAACTGCCCGGTCCGGTCGGAGAGCGACAGGATCGCGATCTTGTTGCCGTTGCGCGTGCGGCGGACATCGACAGCCAGCAGCGTCGCAGCCAGCCGGGCATGGCTCGCACCGTTGCGTACGGCCTGCTGGAAAACCTGGAAGGTCGAAAGCTTGGCACGTTCGATCAGGGCCGCGAACTGGTCGAGCGGGTGGCCGCTGAGATAGAAACCCGCCGCCGCGTGTTCACGGCGGAGGCGCTCTGGCAGCGTGAGCGGCGGCGCATCCGGCAGCACCAGCATCCCGCCCGCCTCGCCGCCGAACAATCCGCCCTGCCCGCTCGTGACCTCGGCGTCGTGCGCGTTGGCTTCTGCGATGATGGCATCGAGCCCGGCCACCAGCTTGCCGCGATTGGGCTCAAGAGCGTCGAGCGCACCGGCTCCGATCAACTGCTCCAGCATCCGCTTGTTGAGGTGGTGCGGATCGATCCGGCGCGCGAAATCGGACAGCGAGGTAAATGGCTTCCCGTTCCGCGCCCGCACGATCGAACGAGCCGCCTCCATGCCGACGCCCTTCACCGCCGCCAGCGCGTAGAGAATGGCGCCGCCCCGGACGTCAAACGTCGCATCCGAGCGGTTGACGTCCGGCGGCTCGACCTTGATCCCGAGCCGCTGCGCCTCGCGCCGGAATTCGCCCAGCTTGTCGGTATTGGAGAGTTCGAGGCTCATCGACGCGGCGAGAAACTCGACCGGATAGTTCGCCTTCATATAGGCGGTCTGATAGGCCACCACAGCATAGGCAGCCGCGTGCGACTTGTTGAAGCCGTAGTCGGCAAAGCGCGCGAGCAGATCGAAGATCGCATCGGCATCGGCCGCCGCGACACCGTTCGCAACCGCGCCCTCGACGAAGCGCGTGCGCTGCGCGTCCATCTCGGCCTTGATCTTCTTGCCCATCGCACGGCGCAGCATGTCCGCCTCGCCGAGCGAATAGCCGGACATGACCTTCGCGATCTGCATCACCTGTTCCTGATAGACGATGACGCCGCAGGTCTCGGCCAGGATCGGTTCCAGCAGCGGATGGGCGTAGTCTGCCTCCTTCCGACCGTGCTTCACGTCGCAATAGACCGGAATATTCGCCATCGGCCCCGGCCGGTAGAGTGCCACCAGCGCGATGATGTCCTCGATCCGGTCCGGCTTCATGTCGACGAGCGCGCGCCGCATGCCGCCCGATTCCACCTGGAACACGCCGACCGTCTCGCCGCGCGAGAGCATCGCATAGCTCGCAGGATCGTCGAGCGGGATCTTGAGGAGATCGAGGTCCACGCCCTGCCGCGCCAGCAGATCGACTGCGCCCTGAAGCACTGTCAGCGTCTTAAGGCCCAGGAAGTCGAATTTAACAAGCCCCGCCGGTTCGACCCATTTCATGTTGAACTGGGTCACCGGCATGTCGGATTTCGGATCGCGATAGAGCGGCACCAGTTCCTCGAGCGGCCGGTCGCCGATCACGATACCGGCAGCATGGGTCGAGGCGTGGCGGTAAAGCCCCTCGAGCTTCTGCGCGATGTCGAGCAGCCGTGCCACGGCCTCGTTTTCCTCGGCAGCGGCCCGCAGTTGCGGTTCCTCCTCGATGGCTTTCGCCAGCGTAAACGGATTGGCCGGGTTCTGCGGCACCAGCGTGGTCAGCCGGTCCACTTCCGAA
>JAVTWI010000003.1:0-21596 GCA_032229845.1 Rhabdaerophilum sp. | reverse complement strand
TCGAGATTGCGGCAATCCTTGATCTGCGCGAAAAGCCGGACCCCGCGCTCGCCGCCCGCGCGCTGGAGGCCGGCATTCCGGTCCACACCGCGACAGTCATCGTCGGCACCGAGGGGCACCGGCGCGTCCAGTCGGTGCGGCTCGGCAAGGTCGAGCCTTGCGGTCTGGTCAAGGCCACGGATTCCATCGCCTGCGATCTCGTCGTGATGTCCGGCGGCTGGGTGCCGAGCGTGCATCTGTTCTCGCAATCGCGCGGCAAACTCATCTGGAACATCGAGATCGGCGCTTATGTGCCGGGCGCGGACGCACCTGGCCAGAAGACCTGCTCTGTCGGGCTCTGCGCCGGCGCCTTTCCGCCGGAAATGCGCGGATTCCACAACGGCGCGATGCCGGCCCCCGACGAAAAGGGCGCGGCCACGGCATTTGTCGACTTCCAGAACGACGTCACCGCCCGAGACATCCGTCTCGCCGCGCGTGAGGGGTTCCACTCGGTCGAGCACGTCAAGCGCTACACGACGACCGGCATGGCGACCGATCAGGGCAAGACCTCCAACATGAATGCGCTCGGCATTCTCTCCGGCTCGCTCGAAAAGCCGGTGCCGGAGATCGGGCTGACCACCTTCCGCCAACCCTATACACCAGTCACTTTCGGCATTTTCGCAGGCGCGAACCGGGCCGACCTGTTCGATCCGGTGCGGAAGACCCCGGCGCACGCCGGTGCCGAGGCGCTGGCCGGCGTCTTCGAGGATGTCGGCCTGTGGAAGCGCGTCCATCATTTCCCGCGAACGGGCGAGAGCGTGCACGCCGCCGTCAACCGCGAATGCCGCGCCGTGCGCGAGGCCGCCGGCCTGTTCGACGCCTCGACGCTCGGCAAGATCGAGCTTGCCGGCCCGGATGCAGCCGAATTTCTCGACCGGGTCTATGTCAACAGTTTCGCAAAGCTTGGTGTCGGCCGCGCCCGTTACGCGGTGCTCACGAACGAGGCCGGTTATGTGATCGACGATGGCGTCGTCGCGCGGCTTGCGCCGGACCGGTTCCATATTACCACGACCACCGGCGGCGCGGCGCGCGTTTTCGCGATGTTCGAGGATTACCTTCAGGCCGAATGGCCGCACCTCAACGCCTGGCAGACCTCGATCACCGAGCAGTTCGCGACCTTCGCGATCCAGGGACCGAAGGCGAGGGAAGTGCTCGCGCCGCTGGTCGAGGGTATCGCGATGGAGAACGAGGCCTTCCCGCATATGACCGTGCGCGAGGGCCGTGTCGCCGGCATTCCGGCGCGCGTGTTCCGCGTGAGTTTCACCGGCGAACTCGGCTACGAGGTCAACGTGCCGGCGGGCGAGGGCGGCCGGCTCTGGCCGATCCTGCTCGCCGCGGTCGAGAAGGCCGGCGGCTGCGCCTACGGCACCGAGGCGATGCACGTACTGCGCGCCGAGAAAGGCTACATCATCACCGGGCAGGAGACGGACGGCACGATGACGCCGGACGATGTCGGCCTCGGCTGGGCGATCGGCAAGGCCAAGCGCGATTTCGTCGGCAAGCGCGGCATGTTGCGGGCTGATCTCGTTGCGCCCGGCCGCAAGCAGCTCGTCGGGCTCGAAACGCTCGACGGCAAGGCCGTGCTGGAAGAAGGCGCGCAGATCACCGCGCAAGCCGCACCGGCGACCGGCAGCGCCGCGCTCGGCCATGTGACGTCCTCCTACTGGAGCGAGGCGCTGCAGCGCCCGATCGCGCTGGCTGTCGTCGCGGGCGGGCGCGGTCGCATGGGCGAAACCCTTCACGTGCCGATGCCCGGCGGCGCGATTGCCGTCCGCGTCGTCTCGCCGGTGTTCCACGATCCCGAAGGAGCGCGCCTCCATGTCTGACGCCGCGACAACCACGCTGACCGGCGCCCCACCGCTCGCCCGTTTCGTCCTGCGGGCCGATGCGGCAACGGCCGCCAGAGCCGGCGCGGCCTACGGTCTCGACCTGCCCGCAGCGATCAACAGCGGCGCCTCCAAAGGCGAGCGCGGCCAGCCGGGCGCGCGCGTCGCCTTGAAACTCGGGCCGGACGAGTTCTGGCTGATCGTGCCGGAAGCCGAGGGCGATTCGGTCCGCGCGGCGCTGGAGGCGGCGCTGAAGGGGCAGATCTCCTCGCTGGTCGATGTCTCGCACCGGCAGGTCGGGTTCGTGCTGGCCGGGCCGGATGCCGCGACGCTGCTTTCGTCCGGCTGCCCGCTCGATTTCGATCCGCGCGCGTTTCCGGTCGGCATGGCGACGCGCAGCGTGTTCCACAAGATCGAGTTCATGGTCTGGCGCATGGCACCAGCGCTGTTCCGCATCGAGGTCACGCGCTCGTTCGGCCCTTATTTCGAGGCGATGATCGTCGAGGCGCGGCACGACCTCGTCTGAACGCGTCAAATCGTTTGGCCTTGCACGGCAATGGAGTATAGACGGGCCTTCCCGGAAACCGACCGGAAGGACCGTGCCCATGACCGCTACCCTGATCGACGGCAAGGCCATCGCGGCCGCCCTCCGCGCCGAGATGGCGGCGCGCGTCGCGGACCTGACCGCGAAGGGGCAGCGCCCGCCAGGCCTTGCGGTGGTGCTGGTGGGCGAGGACCCGGCGAGCCAGGTCTACGTCGCCTCCAAGGCAAAGCAGACGGTCGAGATCGGGATGCGCTCCTTCGAGCACAAGCTGCCGGCCGAAACGCCGGAGGCCGAGCTTCTGGCGCTGATCGCCCGGCTCAACGCCGATCCGGCGGTGGACGGCATCCTCGTCCAGTTGCCGCTGCCGAAGCATATCGACGCCGACAAGGTGATCGAAGCGATTTCGCCGGAGAAGGACGTTGACGGCTTCCACCCGGTCAATGCCGGCCGGCTCGCGACCGGCGGGCGCGGCTTCGTGCCCTGCACCCCGCGCGGCTCGCTCCGACTCGTCAAATCCGTTCGGAAGGACCTTGCCGGCCTTCACGCGGTCGTCGTCGGCCGCTCAAACATCGTCGGCAAACCGATGGCGCTGCTGCTGCTCGGTGAAAGCTGCACCGTCACCATCGCGCACTCGAAAACGCGCGATCTCACCGCTGTCTGCCGCGAGGCCGATATCCTCGTCGCCGCCGTCGGCCGGCCGAAGCTGCTCGGTGCTGAACACGTGAAGCCGGGCGCGATCGTCATCGATGTCGGCATCAACCGCATCGCCGATCCGGCAACGGGCAAGAGCCGGCTCGTCGGCGATGTCGATTTCGAGGCGGCGAAGGCGGTTGCCGGCGCGATCACGCCGGTTCCGGGCGGTGTCGGGCCGATGACCATCGCGTGCCTGCTGGAGAACACGCTCGATTCGTATCTTATTCGGTCGGGTCTGCGGTGATCTGAAGCCGCGCCAGCCGTTCAGGGAGAAGCGCTTTCACCGCAATCCGCTCCTCGGCGCTCATGGCGAGCCAACCGCCGATCTCCGCGCCCGTGCGCCCGCAGCCGAGGCAGAAGCCGGTCACCCCGTCGAGCGTGCAGACCTTCGTGCAGGGACTGGAGGCGTCGCCGTTGGCAGTCGGTGCGTCAGTCATGATCGGTGGAGAAATCCGCTGGAGGACCCTGGTGAGCTCGGTGGGATTCGAACCCGGGTCTTCTGCCGATCCACTCCGGGCAAAACCCGACCGTGGATCGGAAATCAAGTCGTGGGTTTGAAAGGACAGTGAAACACCTGGTGAGCTCGGTGGGATTCGAACCCACGACCCCATGATTAAAAGTCACGTGCTCTACCGACTGAGCTACGAGCTCTCACCAGGGTGAGGGGGCCTGATAGAGGCTCGCGCGGCCGGGGTCAATGCCCGTGGCCGGGATTGCACGACCCTGACGAAGTTCGGCAAAGAAAAAGGCCGGGTCCCCCCCGGCCTCGTGCTTCTCGCTCGGAGTGCTCCGCATCACGCCAGTGGCGGAATGCGCAGGATCTGGCCCGGATAGATCTTGTCCGGATGACTGAGCATCGGTCGGTTGGCCTCGAAGATAACATCGTATTTCGCGCCCTTGCCCTTGCCGTAGTTTGCCTCGGCGATCTTCCAGAGCGTATCGCCCTTCTTGACCTCGTACATGACGGAGGCCGGCGCCTCGGCGTTCACGATCAGCTTCGAATCGACCTCCGCGACACCGAGTGTGTTGCCGAGCGCGAGAATGACCTTCTCCGCCGCCGCCGTATCGGCCGCGCTGCCGCCGACGGTCACGCGGTCGCCGTCAACCTTGATATCGAGGCCGGAAACATCGAGCCCGTGCTTGGCGACCTCTTGCGCGAGGCTGTCCGCCGTCGCGGCCTTGGCCTCGCTCGACCCGAACACCTTCTCGCCGACCGACTTGATGAACTTGAAAAGACCCATGTCTGACCTCCCGAACAACGCCCCATCCGGCGCGCGAAGCGAGGTTACGCAACCGGACGTGGCGAAACAAGGGCATCGCTTCATCTTTTGCCCGTGACGGGTTCATCTTCACCAAACCGGGCCGGAAAGATCGCCACGGACCGAGAATCCGGCTAAATGGCGCTGACAAACTCAGGATCGGACCCGCTTCCATGCCGAAAGAAACGCCCGTTCTCGCCGTCGTGCTCGCCGCGGGGGAAGGCACGCGGATGAAATCCGCCCTGCCGAAGGTGCTCCACCCGGTCGCCGGGTTGAGCCTTGTCGGCCACGCGATCCGCTCGGCGCAGGCGGCAGGCTGCGAAAGCCTCGCGGTGGTGATCGGACCGGAGCGCCCGGACGTCGCGAAAGCGGTCGCCGCGCTCGCGCCCGAGGCCCGCGTGTTCGAGCAGCGGGAGCGGCGTGGCACCGCCCATGCCGTGCTTCAAGCTGCTCCGGCGATCGAAGCGGGTTGCAAGGCGCTGGTAGTTCTTTTCGGCGATACGCCGCTGATCCGCGCCGAGACGATTCGCGCGCTGGCGGATGCGGTGGGGCCGCGTGGTTCCGCCGTCGCGGTGCTCGGCTTCGAGGCTGCCGACCCGACCGGCTATGGTCGTCTCGTCACCGAGAACGGCGAACTGGTGGCGATCCGTGAGCACAAGGATGCCAGCGAAGCGGAGCGCGAAATCCACCTTTGCAACGGCGGGCTGATGGCACTGCGCGGCGATCTCGCGCTCGACCTCCTCCGTTCCGTCGGCTCGGACAACGCGCAGAACGAGTTCTACCTGCCCGATTGCGTGGCGCTCGCCCGCCAGCGCGGCGAAAGCGCGGCGGTGATCCGCGTGCCGGAACAGGAGGCGCTCGGCGTCAACGATCGCGTCCAGCTCGCCGCCTGCGAGGCCGTGCTCCAGAAGCGCCTGCGCGAGACCCACATGCGCAACGGCGTGACGATGGTGGCGCCGGAGACGGTGTTCCTCTCGCTCGACACCATGATCGGCCGCGACGTGGTGATCGAGCCGAATGTGGTGTTCGGTCCCGGTGTCACGGTGGAGGAGGGCGCGGTGATCCACGCCTTTTCCCACCTCGAAGGCGCGAAGGTGGGTCGCAAGGCCAGTGTCGGTCCGTTCGCGCGGCTGCGTCCCGGCGCCGATCTCGGCGCGACGGCCAAGGTGGGCAATTTCGTGGAGATCAAGAACGCGGACCTCGGCGAAGGCACCAAGGTCTCGCACCTGACCTATCTCGGCGACGCGACCATCGGCGCGGAGGCGAACATCGGCGCCGGCACGATCACCTGCAACTACGACGGGTTCCGCAAGTTCCGCACCGTGATCGGCGAGAACGCCTTCATCGGTTCGAATTCCGCGCTGGTCGCCCCGGTGACGATCGGAAACGGCGCCTTCGTCGGCTCCGGCTCGGTGGTGACGGAGGATGTTCCGGACAACGCGCTGGCGGTGGCACGTGGTCATCAGGTGGTGAAAGCGGAGTGGGCGACGCATTTCCGCGCTCGGCCCGAGAACGTCGCCAAGGCGGCGAAGAAATCCTCCGAGTGACGACGCGCGCCGTCACAAACGGTTTTTCAACGTGATTTGTGCCAGAGAGACGTTCTTGGCATCCATTCGCCAGAGAACTTCGCTCGGACGAAACGAACGGAAGAGGTCACCTGCATGTGCGGTATCGTCGGCATTCTCGGCACGGAACCAGTTGCCTTCCAGGTGGTCGAAGCGCTCAAGCGGCTCGAATACCGGGGCTATGATTCGGCCGGCGTCGCGACCATCGAGGGCGGCGAAATCCGGCGCACGCGCGCCGAGGGCAAGCTCCGCAACCTCGACGCCCGCCTCCGCGAGGCGCCGCATCAGGGCCATGCCGGCATCGGCCACACCCGCTGGGCGACGCATGGCCGCCCGACCGAGAACAACGCGCATCCGCACGCGACCGCGCGGCTCGCGGTCGTCCATAACGGCATCATCGAGAACTTCCGCGAACTGCGCGAGGAACTCGTCGCCGCCGGCCACCAGTTCGTGACGCAGACCGATACGGAAGTCGTCGCCCACCTCGTGACCTTCTACATGGACAAGGGACTGTCGCCGAAGGAGGCCGTCGCGGCCGCGCTGCCGCGGCTGCACGGGGCCTTCGCGCTCGGTTTCATCTTTTCCGGGCAGGACGACCTGATGATCGGCGCGCGCCGTGGCGCGCCGCTCGCCGTCGGCTACGGGCAGGGCGAGATGTACCTCGGCTCCGACGCGCTGGCGCTCGCGCCGTTCACCGACACGATCTGCTATCTCGAAGAAGGTGACTGGGTGGTCTTGACGCGCGCCGGCGCCACCTATTTCGACGTCAACAACAAGCCCGTGCAGCGCAAGGCACAGCGCAGCCAGGCCGGCGCCTACCTCGTCGACAAGGGCAATTACCGCCACTTCATGCTCAAGGAAATCTATGAGCAGCCGGAGGTGGTGGGCCGCACGCTCGCGCATTACGTCGACATGGCGGCAGGGCAGGTGCGCCTGCCGTTCGAGACGCCTTTCGCCTGGAAGGACCTCAAGCGCCTCTCGATCACCGCCTGCGGCACGGCCTATCTTGCCGGCCTCATCGCCAAATACTGGTTCGAGCGCATCGCGCGGCTGCCGGTCGAGATCGATATCGCCTCGGAATTCCGCTATCGCGACGCGCCGCTCGACAAGGGCGAGCTGATGATCGTCATCTCGCAATCGGGCGAGACGGCGGATACGCTCGCGACACTCCGCTACGCCAAGGAGCAGGGCAACCACATCCTCTCGGTCGTCAACGTGCCGACCTCGACCATCGCCCGCGAGAGCGACGTCGTGGCGCAGACGCTGGCGGGACCGGAAATCGGCGTCGCCTCGACCAAGGCGTTCACATGCCAGTTGACCGTGCTCGCGAGCCTCGCCATCGCCGCCGCCCGCGCGCGCGGCGCCATCGACGCGGCGCGCGAGGCGGAACTCATCAACCAGCTGATCGCCGTGCCGGGGCTCATCGCCGAAGCGCTCAAGCGCGAGGGCGACATCGAGGCGCTCGGTCATGACCTCTCCAAGGCCAGCGACGTTCTCTACCTCGGGCGCGGCACCGCCTTTCCGCTGGCGATGGAAGGCGCGCTCAAGCTCAAGGAAATCAGCTACATCCATGCCGAGGGCTACGCGGCCGGCGAACTCAAGCATGGCCCGATCGCGCTCATCGACGAGACCTTGCCGGTCATCGTGCTCGCACCGAAGGACCATTGGTTCGAGAAAACGGTTTCGAACATCCAGGAAGTCTCGGCGCGTGGCGGCGAAATCGTGCTGATCGGCCCCAAGGGGGTCGGCGAAGCCGCCGCCATCGCGACCGTGGCCGAGATCGAGATGCCGGACATGGCACCGGATTTTGCCGCCATCGTCTACGCGGTTCCGGTACAGCTTCTCGCCTATCACACCGCCGTGGTGATGGGGAAAGACGTCGACCAGCCGCGGAATCTGGCGAAGAGCGTCACGGTGGAGTGATGGCGGAGCCCGATTTCGCAACGGCGACCGGCGCGGAGATCGGACGGGCGCTCACGCCGTTCGGCGTCAATCTGCTGGTGCGGAACGGAACCCGCACCGCCGGCTTTCTGAAAGACGTCCTGGGTTTCACGCAGATCCGCCTCGGGGATGGCTTCGGCCTGTTTCGCCTCGGCGCCGTGCTGGTCCAGATCCATGAGGACGCGACCTATGGCGCGCATCCCTTGCTTTCCCTGTTGCCGGAGAGCGGCGCGCGCGGGGCGGGGGTCGAGTTGCGACTGTTCGAGTGCGATCCCGATGCGGCTGAAACGCGGGCGCGGGAAGGCGGATACCACGTCCTGCGTGAGAGCCTCGACCGGCCGCATGGCCTGCGGGAATGCTTCCTTCTCGACCCCGACGGCTACTGCTGGGTTCCCTCGCGCCGCCTGTGACAGCGCCAGAAAGCGTCACGCCGCGCGGATGCGCTCGACGACGCCGCGCATCTCGTGCCGCAGCCGCTCGGTCTGGCGGCTGATCTCGCCGGAGGTTTCTCCCACCGTTTCTGCCGCCTCGGACGATTGCCGCGCCGCGCCGCTGACCGCGGTGATGTTGCCGGCGACTTCGCCAGCGCCGGCCGATGCCTGCTGCACGTTGAGCGCGATCTCGCGCGTCGCCGCACCCTGTTCGCCGATCGAGCCGGCGGTTTTCTCGGAAATCGTATTGATCTCGCGCACGGCATCCGTGATCTCGGCGATGACCAGCGTCGCCGCATCCGTCGCTTGCTGGATTTCGGCAATCTGCCCGCTGATCTCCTGCGTCGCCTTGGCGGTCTGCGCGGCGAGCGTCTTCACCTCGGAAGCAACGACGGCGAACCCCTTGCCGGCTTCGCCCGCCCGCGCCGCCTCGATGGTGGCGTTGAGGGCGAGAAGATTGGTCTGCTCCGCGATCTCGTTGATAATGCCGACGATATCGCCGATCCGCCGCGTGGCCTGCGTCAGCGCCGTCACACGCTCGACCGTCCTGTCGGCCTTTTCGGCTGCCTCCTTGGCCCGATCGGTCGAGAAGCGGATCTGGCGGTCGATTTCCTCGACCGACGCCGTCAGTTCCTCGGTCGCGGCCGCGAGCGACTGCAGGTTGAGCGAAGTCTGCTCCGAAGCCGCCGACACCGCGACCGCCTGCTGCGTCGTCTGCTGCGACGAGTGGCTCATGGCCTCCGCGGCCGCGCCCAGACGGGTGACCGAACCGCCGAGGTTCTCCACCGCGTCGCCGATGCTGCGTTCAAGCTCCTGCGCGATGGCCTCGCGCTGGGCCGAACGTTCCGCCTCGGAGCGCGTCTGCATCGTCTGGCGTTCCTGCTCCAGTTCCACGTTGCGCAGGGTTGCCGCACGGAACACGCCCGCGACATCGCCAAGCTGAGCGATCTCGCGGATGCGGCTCGGCGGCAGCGCCTCAACATTGCTGTCGCTCTCGGCAAGACGACGGAGGTTGTCCATCGCTCGCGCGAGCGGCTTCGAAACGAAAGCCCGGAAAAACAGGAAGGCCCCGCCGAACAGAAGCGCCGACGCGGCAAGCATGGTCCAGTTCATCAGATGCGCCCAATCCGCCAGCGTCTTGGCAGCAAACCCGGCATCGCCACTGGCGCGCTCGATCTGTTCCGCAACCAGCGCCATGTCCTTTTCGAGAACCTCGAAGGCCCAGGTGAACTCGCCGAGTTCGGCAACCGCGCGGTCGCGCTCCTTGGCCGAAGCCGAACCGACGACCTTCTCGGCCTTCGCGATATAGGCCTCGAGCGGCGCCTTGACCTTGCCGACCTGCTCCCGGATCGAAGCGGGCAGGTCCAGCTTGTCCTGCGCCGCGATCGCGGCCCGGAAAGTCTCGATTGATTTCTTGAGGTCCGCCTCGGCTTCCTTCGCGCTCGCGGCGTCGTCCGTCTGCATGGCGTAGAGCGCCCGGAACACCGTGCCGCGCAGGTTGTCATGCATCATGTCCGCCATCATGTGCTGGCGCATCGAGGAGAGAAGATTGCTGCTTGCGTCCATATGGGCATCGTAGGCCGCCGTGGGCCGGAAATTGACCAGAACGCCGAAAATGCCGGCCAGCAAAGCAACACCGCAGGCAACGCCGATCAGACCATGCAATCTCATGAAATCCCCCATCACCCTTGGGACCAAGGAACGCATGATATGGTTAAGATATTATTCCTGCCGCCGGGGCAGACATGCCGGAACGGCTTGAAATCAATGTGATCATCAAAAAGGGCGCCTTGCGGCGCCCTCTGATCGTCTTTCGAAGTGCATCCGCCGGATGTCAGCGGCGCTGCGCCATCGGGGTGTATTCCCGGCGCGGCGAACCCGTGTAGATCTGGCGCGGACGACCGATGCGCTGTGAGGGGTCCTCGATCATCTCCTTCCACTGGCCGATCCAGCCGACCGTGCGGGCGAGGGCGAAGAGCACCGTGAACATGTCCGTCGGGAAGCCCATCGCCTTGAGCGTGATGCCCGAATAGAAATCGATGTTCGGATAGAGCTTCTTCTCGATGAAGTAGGGGTCCGACAGTGCGATGCGCTCCAGTTCGATCGCCACGTCGAGCAGCGGATCGTCCTTGATGCCGAGTTCGCCGAGAACCTCATGGCAGGTCTTCTGCATGATCTTGGCGCGCGGATCGTAGTTCTTGTAGACGCGGTGACCGAAGCCCATCAGGCGGAACGGATCGTTCTTGTCCTTCGCCTTGGCGATGTATTTCGGAATGTTGTCGACCGAGCCGATCTCCTGGAGCATCTGCAGCGCGGCCTCGTTGGCGCCGCCATGCGCCGGGCCCCACAGGCAGGCGATGCCGGCGGCGATGCAGGCGAACGGGTTCGCACCCGAGGAGCCGGCGAGACGGACCGTCGAGGTCGAAGCGTTCTGCTCGTGATCGGCGTGCAGAATGAAGATGCGGTCGAGCGCGCGGCTCAGCACCGGGTTCACCTTGTATTCCTCGCACGGCACGGCGAAGCACATGCGCAGGAAGTTCGAGGTGTAGTCGAGATCGTTCTTCGGATACACGAACGGCTGGCCGATCGAGTACTTGAACGCCATCGCCGCCAGCGTCGGCATCTTGGCGATCATCCGCATCGAGGCGACCATGCGCTGATACGGGTCCGAGATGTCGGTCGAGTCGTGGTAGAACGCCGACATCGCGCCGACGGAGGCGACCATCACCGCCATCGGGTGCGCGTCGCGGCGGAAACCCTGGAAGAACCGCATCATCTGCTCATGCACCATGGTGTGGCGCGTGACGCGATAATCGAAATCCGCCTTCTGGGTCGGAGTCGGCAGTTCGCCGTAAAGCAGCAGGTAGCAGGTCTCGAGGAAGTCGCCGTGTTCGGCGAGCTGCTCGATCGGGTAGCCGCGATAGAGCAGCACGCCCTCGTCACCGTCGATATAGGTGATCTTGGATTCGCAGGCGGCGGTGGAGGTGAAACCCGGATCGTAGGTGAACATGCCGGTCTGGGCGTAGAGCTTGCCGATATCCACGACAGCCGGGCCGATTGTTCCCTCTCGAACAGGAAGATCGACAACCTTGTCATCGAACTTCAGCGTCGTGGTGTGAGCGGTCATGGCTAACTCCTTCATGATCGAAGCTGATCCGGCGCTGCGAATGACGACCGCCTGAGCGGCCTCCACCTCGCCATGTTGCAGCGCCAAATCCCGTAGAGGATCACCTAGCTTAACATTCGTTCAGGTTCAAGTTGGGCTTCCGGTGAATATGCCGCCCCGACCAAGGTTTTATGACAGGCGAACGCTAACAAATTTACACGCTCAGGTTGCTTAAATCTGGTCCCTGATGCGGCCAAGGCTCTCCTCCCGGCCGAGGACGACGAAAACGTCGAAGATCCCGGGCGAGGTCGAGCGGCCGGTCAGTGCCGCGCGCAGGGGCTGGGCGACGGCACCGAGCTTGAGCCCCGTCGCCTCGGCCTCGGCGCGAACCGCCGCCTCGAGCGCCGCCGCGTCCCAGCCGGGCAGGGCCTCGAGACGCGGCAGAAGTCCGCGCAGCACCTCGCGGCCGCCCTTGGCGAGAATGTCGGTCGCCTTCTCGTCGAGCGAAAGCGGGCGCGACGCGAACAGGAACCGCGCGCCGTCGATCAGTTCCACCAGCGTCTTCGCGCGCTCCTTGAGGCCGGGCATCGCCTGCAACCATTTGGCGCGCAGGCCGGAATCGAGCTTGGCCGCGATCGCCTCGCCCCCCTCGATATGGGGCAGCACGGTCTCGATGCCGGCCATCAGGTCGGCGTCGCTCGCCAGCCGCATGTAGTGGCCGTTGAGGTTCTCGAGCTTGGCGAAATCGAACCGCGCCGGCGACCGGCCGACATTCTTCAAATCGAACGCCGCGATCATCTCCTCGGTCGAGAAGATTTCCTGATCGCCGAAGCTCCAGCCGAGGCGCACGAGATAATTGCGCAGCGCGACCGGCAGGTAGCCCATCGCCCGGTAAGCCTCGACGCCGAGCGCACCGTGGCGCTTGGAAAGCTTGGCGCCATCCGGTCCGTGAATGAGCGGGATATGCGCCATTGCTGGCACATCCCAGCCCATCGCCTGATAGATCTGCGTCTGGCGCGCGGCATTGGTGAGGTGATCGTCGCCGCGGATGACATGCGTGACGCCCATATCGTGATCGTCGACCACCACGGCGAGCATATAGGTCGGGTTGCCGTCCGAGCGCAGCAGCACGAGGTCGTCGAGATTGTCGTTGGACCAGGTGACGCGGCCCTGCACAAGATCGTCGACGATGGTCTCGCCCTCTTGCGGCGCGCGGAGGCGGATCACCGGCTTGAGGCCCTTCGCTTCGGCGGCGGCGCAATCGGCCTCTGGCCGGTCGCGCCAGCGGCCGTCGTAACGCATCGGCTTGCCCTCGGCCTTGGCCTTCTCGCGCATCGCCTCCAGTTCCTCGGGTGTCGCGTAGCAGCGGTAGGCCGCCCCCTTGGCGAGCATCTCGTAGGCGACCGCGCGGTGCCGGTCGGCACGGCCGAACTGATAGACGACATCGCCATCCCAGCCGAGCCCCAGCCATTTGAGCCCGTCGAGGATCGCCTCGATAGCCTCGGGCGTCGAACGCGCGCGGTCCGTATCCTCGATCCGCAACAGCATCTTGCCGCCGAGGCGCTTCGCCAGCAGCCAGTTGAACAAGGCGGTGCGCGCCCCGCCGATATGCAGGAAGCCGGTGGGCGAAGGGGCAAAGCGCGTGACGACAGCGGCAGGCATCGGCAATTCTCGAAATCGGTTGTGGAGCCCGGAAAGCGGCGGGAAAAGGCGGACGCGTCGATTGTCGGCGCCCGGCCCGCGCTCTAGCATGGGGGCGGGGCGCGCGAAAGGGCCTGTCGCGCGCATCCCCACGGGCGGCGCGGCGCATGGCAGAAGCGAGAAAGCGGGCGATCGGACTGGCGCTGGCCGCGACGGGCGGCCGGGAGCGCGCCTTCGCGTTCGGCAGCAGCCTGCCGCAAACCCTCCGCGCCCTGCTTGCGCGCGAGGCCGAGCATCGCAGCGGCTTTCTGTGGCTGCCGGCCGCGCTCGGCCTTGGCATCCTCGTCTACTTCGCCGCGCCGGAAGAACCGGCGGTCTGGGCCGGCCCCGTCGCCGCTCTTGCGCTGTTGCCGCTCGCCGTGGTCGCGCGCGGCGCGGCGCGTGTCGTCGCGATCGCCGTGCTTTTCGTGGTGATCGGGTTCGCTGGCGCCACCCTGCGCACGGCCTTCATGGCCTCGCCGATGCTCGATCGCGAGGTGTTCGGCGAGGTGTCCGGCCACGCGGAGGTCGTCGATATCCTGCCAAGCCGCCAGCGCGTGACGCTGCGCGTCGCCCGCATCGAGGGCGTCGCCGAGGTCGCGAAGCCCTACCGCGTCCGCCTCGGCCTGCCGGGCCGCAGCGGGGTCGAGCCCGGGGCCTTCATCACCGTGCGCACCCGGCTGATGCCGCCTTCCGAGCCAGCCCTGCCGGGCGGCTACGATTTCCGGCGTGAATCCTTCTTCCGTGCTATTGGCGGCGTTGGCTATGCGATCGGCACGGTCACGGCCGGCACAGCGCCAACCCCGCCAGCGCTCGACCTGCGGGTACTCGCCGCGGTCGATCGCTGGCGCAACACGCTGACCGCGCGCATCGCCACCGCGATCGGCGGAGAGCCCGGCGCGCTCGCGGCTGCGCTGATCACCGGCAAGCGCGGCCTCATCTCCGAGACGACCAACGACGAACTACGGGCTTCGGGCCTTTATCACATCGTTTCCATCTCCGGGTTGCACATGGTGCTGGCCGCCGGCGTTCTGTTCTGGAGCCTGCGGGCGCTGCTGGCTGCCATTCCGGCGATCGCGCTCCGCCATCCGATCAAGAAATACGCAGCCCTCGGCGCAATGTTCGGCGCCATCGGCTACTGCGTTTTCTCCGGCTCCGAAGTGGCGACAGTGCGCTCGCTGGTGATGACGCTGGTGATGCTCGGCGCCATATTGGTCGACCGACCGGCGCTCGCCATGCGCAACCTCGCGATTTCGGCGATCCTTGTCCTCGTCGCCGAACCGGAAGCGCTGCTCGGCCCGAGCTTCCAGATGTCCTTCGCAGCCGTCGGCTGCCTCATCGCCGCGAACCGCGTCTGGCAGGATTGGAAGGCGGCCCGCCCCGAAATCCGACGCGGGCCGGCACAGCGGGCGGCGATCAAACTGCTGATGGCCTTTGCCGCCATCGGCGCGACGACACTGATCGCGACGTTCGCGACCGCGCCGTTCTCGGCTCACCACTTCCACCGCCTCAACCCGTTCGGCCTGATCGGCAATTCGCTCGGCATTCCGCTTGTTTCGCTGATCGTCATGCCCTGCGCGGTGGCCGGGACGCTGCTTGCACCTTTCGGGCTCGATGGCTGGGTCTGGGCAATCATGGGGGAGGGGGTGCGCGGCGTGCTCATCGTCGCGGCCTGGGTCGCCACGTTCAAAAATGCTTCCGTCACCACTGCTCAGGTCCACGGCATCGGCTTCGCGCTGCTCGTTCTTTCCCTGCTGATCTTCATCGGATTCCGGACCCGGCTCCGGGCCGCTGCGCTTCTTCCCCTGATCGTTGCCGTGCCTTTCCTGCGCGCGCCGGCGCTGCCGGACCTCGTCGTCAATCAGGATGGCCGCATGGCGCTCGTGCGCGCTGCCGACGGCCGCTATCGCCTGCTCGCGGTCGGATCGCCGAACCGCTTCACCCTGAGCCAATGGCTTCCCGCGCTCGGCGATGGACGCGAACCGGGCGCCGCCACGCTGCGCAACGACACCCGCTGCGACAAGAACGGTTGCGTCGGCGGATTGGCGGACGGCCGCACGGTTGCCCTTGTGATCGACCGCGCGAGCCTGCGCGAGGATTGCCGGCGGGCCGATATCATCATCACCAACCTGCCCACGATCCAGACCTGCGTGGAGCGGCAGCATCCCATTTTCGAAAAGGCCTATTTCGAGCGCTACGGCGCGACACTGGTCCACTCCCGCGCGCCCGATATCTGGCGCACAACGACAACGCTCGACCCACGCATTGACCGACCATGGCGGCGAAGGGTCGCAGCCACAGGAAAAACGAAGCCACCGGCCGTCAGAACCGAAGCGCGAACACCTGCCAGCCCGCCTGCACAGGCAGAAACGCTCGACAACGATCCCGCGCTCCGCCCGCAGCCAACCGTTCAGTAGCGCCGGACAAGGCTGACGAGCTTGCCCTGCACCCGCACGCGATCGGGGCCGAAAATGCGCGTCTCGTAATTCGGATTGGCGGCCTCGAGCGCGACGGAGGCGCCGCGCTTGCGCAGGCGCTTCAGCGTTGCCTCTTCTTCATCGACCAGCGCGACGACGATATCGCCGCTGTCGGCGGTTTCCTGCTTGCGGATGACGACGAGATCGCCGTCGAAAATCCCGGCCTCGATCATCGAATCGCCGCGCACTTCGAGCGCGTAATGCTCGCCATGGCTGAGAAAATCGGGCGAGATTTCCACCGTATGGCTGCGGTTCTGGATCGCCGAAATCGGTGTGCCGGCGGCGATCCGCCCCATCACGGGAATGGCGATGGTGCGCGTATGGTCGACGGCGGCGGGCGAGGGTGGCTTCACCCGGCCGAGATCGCCGTCGATCACGCTCGGTGAGAACCGCTGGCGACCGGCCCGCGGCACCTGCGCATCCGGCAGGCGGATGACCTCGAGCGCCCGAGCGCGATTGGGCAGGCGGCGGATGAACCCGCGCTCCTCCAGCGCCAGGATCAACCGGTGGATACCGGATTTCGATTTCAGATCGAGTGCATCCTTCATCTCGTCGAAGGAGGGCGGCACACCGTTCTCCGACAGCCGCTCGTGAATGAACCGCAACAACTCGCTCTGTTTTTTGGTCAGCATCGCGCCCCTCGCGGCAGAATCATTATAAACAAAACCGGAACATCCTTAACATGACCGAGGCATGTTCGGCAAGTGTTCCCATCGCGGCACCGTTTCAGATCCGCAGGATCGGGCAGGTTTCCCCCGCGTGCGCCGGCGGTGCGAGCGGCGCGCGCACGATCAGCGCCTGCGCCTGCGCGTAGATTGCAAGGAGCGAGGAATCCTGATCGCCAAGCGGCGTCGCGATCACCCGGCCGGCGCTGTCGCGGGTGAGAACGGCGCGCAGGTGATCCTGCCGCTCGTCGTTGGCCGGGAGATCGACGCCGAGGACGGCCGTTTCGAGATCCGCCTCGCCGGCGACGGCATCGCCCTGCATCGCCGCGATCATCGGCGCAAGGAACAGCCGCGCGCAGACGAGCGCGGAGATCGGATTGCCGGGCAGTCCCGCGATCAGAGAGCGCCGGCCGCGATCAACCGTCGAGAAGGTGAAGGGCTTGCCGGGCCGGAGCGCGACCTTGCGGAACAGCGTTTTCGCGCCGCGCTCGGCAGCGATGCCGGCAATGAGATCGTGAACGCCGACCGAGGCGCCGCCGATGGTGACGAGGCAATCCGCTCGCCACGCCTCGGCCGCGTCGAAGGCAGCGTGGACGCTTTCCGGGGTATCCCTGGCAATGTCGAGTTCGACCACCTCGGCACCGGCGCGGCGGCAGAGGGCGGCGACGGCATAGCCGTTCGTGGCGATAATCGCCTCGGGGTTCTCGGTGCTGCCGGGCAGGGCGAGCTCGTCCCCCGTCGCGAGGATCGCAACGCGCGGCCGGCGATAAATCGGCAGAACCGCATGGTTCATCGCCCCCGCGAGCGCGATCGATCCGGGCGCAAGGCGGCGGCCGGCGCCGAGCAGCGTATCGCCGGCGCGGAAATCCCGGCCCGCCCGACGGATGTGGCGCTCGGGACGGACGACCGCGCGTGCGATGACCGCGTCGCCCGAAACATCGGCATCTTCCTGGACGAGCACGGTGTCGGCGCCCGCCGGCAATTTCGCGCCGGTGGAGATGCGGATCGCCTCGCCGGAACCGACCGACCCGTCGAAAGGGTGGCCGGCGGCGCTTTCGCCGATGAGCCTGAGCGGCCTTCCGGGAGGATCGCTGTCGGCGGCGCGGATCGCGAAGCCGTCCATCGCCGAGGCGTCATAGGGCGGCTGGGTGCGCAGCGAAACGAGGTCGCGCGCCAGCACCCGCCCGTCGCAGGCCTGGACCGCGACCTGCTCTTCCCCGGTGCGATGATCGCGCGCGATGTCGAGAACGATGGCCAACGCCTCGGCGACCGGGAGCATCCCGGCCCGCTTCGGCGCGGCGTCCGCGGGCTTGCTCACGGGGTCTCCGCGCGCCAATCGCCGGATTTGCCGCCGGATTTTTCCAGCAGGCGGATACCCTCGATCCGCATGCCGCGATCGGCGGCCTTCGCCATGTCGTAGATCGTGAGGCACGCGACCGAAACGGCGGTGAGCGCTTCCATCTCGACGCCGGTCTGGCCGGAAACCCGCGCCAGCGCTCGAACATGAAGCCCCGGCAGGGCTTCATCCGGTTCGATATCGACTGAAACCTTGGTCAGCAGCAGCGGATGGCAGAGCGGGATCAGCTCATGCGTCTTCTTCGCCGCCATGATGCCGGCAATGCGCGCGATGGCAATGACGTCACCCTTCTTGGTCATCCCCGAGCGGATGAGATCGAGCGTCGCCTGCGCCATGACGACGCGGCCTTCGGCGACGGCCTCGCGGGTGGTGATCGCCTTGTCGCCGACATCGACCATCGAAGCGGCGCCGGTCGCGTCGAGATGGGTGAGGCGGTCCCCGCTCATGCGAGCTTCCGGATTTCGGAAAGGCCGAGCAGATCGCGCGTTGCCTGCGCAACATCGGCCTGCCGCATCAGGCTTTCGCCAACGAGGAAGGTAGAGATGCGGGATTTCGCGAGCCGCAGACAGTCGGCATGCGTGAAGATGCCGCTCTCGCCGACGAGGATATGCTCCTTACCCACCATCGGCGCGAGGCGCTCGCAAACCGCGAGATCGACATGGAAGGTCTTGAGGTCGCGATTGTTGATGCCGAGCAGGCGGGACGGGAGCTTCAGCGCCCGCTCCATCTCGGCTTCGTCGTGGACCTCGACGAGCGCATCCATGCCAAGGCCGTGCGCGGTTTCAATAAGGTCAAGCGCCAGCGCATCGTCGACCGACGCCATGATGACGAGAATGCAATCCGCGCCCATCGCACGGGCTTCGAGCACCTGATACGGGTCGACCAGAAAATCCTTGCGGATCACGGGCAGCGTCGTCGCGGTACGGGCCGCGATCAGATAGTCGGCAGAACCCTGAAAATACGGCGCATCGGTGAGAATGGAGAGGCACGTCGCGCCGCCCTGCGTATAGGCGCGGGCGAGGGCGGGCGGGTCGAAATCCGGGCGGATGAGGCCCTTGGACGGGCTCGCCTTCTTGATCTCGGCGATGAGCGCGAAAAGCCCCTCGGCCAGCCGGGTCTCAAGCGCGCGGATGAAACCGCGCGGCTTGTCCGCCGCCTCAGCCCGGATGCGCAGCGCCACCTCGGGCTCGCGCGCCTTGGCGCTCGCGACTTCCTCGCGCTTCGTGGCTTCGATTTTCCTGAGGATGTCAGACAAAGGCATCTCTCCCGAAGGCCGACCGGCCGCCCGAGCTTATGCGAGGGACCCCGAGGAAAAAGGCCATATCGCTCACGCCAGAACCTCGTTCGAAACGCGGACGACGTTCTGAAGCAATTCCGCGACGCGCCCGGAATCGAGCGCGGTCGCCGCGGTTTCCGCGCCATCACGCAACGAGTTCGCCTTGCCGGCAACCACCAGCGCGGCCGCTGCGTTGAGCACCGCGATATCGCGATAGGCATTCTTCTCGCCGCCGACGACCGCGAGCAGCGCCGCCGCGTTCTGGCTGGGTTCGCCGCCCTTGAGCGCTTCCGGTTCAGCGCAGGCGATGCCGGCCTCCTCCGGGTTGATCTCGAAACGGCGGATCGCGCCGTCCTTGAGTTCGACGACACGCGTCGGGCCGGTGGTGGTGATCTCGTCGAGCCCGTCCGAGCCGTGCATCACCCAGGCGCGTTCGGTGCCGAGGTCGCGCAGCGTCTCGGCGATCGGTTCGAGCCAGCTTTCGGCGAACACGCCGAGCAGGATGCGCTTCACGCCCGCCGGATTGGAGAGCGGGCCGAGCAGGTTGAAGATCGTCCGCGTGCCGAGTTCGGTGCGCACCGGGGCGACATGACGCATCGCCGGGTGATGGGCGGGCGCCACCATGAAGGCGAATCCGGTTTTCCCGATGCAGTTCGTCACTTCCGCCGGGGAAAGGCCGATCTTGACGCCAAGCGCCTGCAGGATATCCGCCGCGCCGGATTTCGACGAAGCCGCGCGGTTGCCGTGCTTGGCGACCGGCACGCCGCAAGCCGCGACGATCAGCCCGGCCAGCGTCGAGACATTCCACGAGCCGGAGGCATCGCCGCCCGTGCCCACGACATCGATCGCGCCGACGACCGGCGGTACGGCGAGCATCTTCCCGCGCATGGCTTTGACCGCGCCGGTGATCTCGTCGACGGTCTCGCCGCGCACGCGCAGCGCCATCAGGAAGCCGGCCGTCTGCGCCGGGGTGGATTCGCCCGAAAGGATCTGGCTGAAGGCCATCTCGGCTTCGGAAGCGGTGAGCGGCAGCCCGGCGGCGACCTTGGCGATAAGGGGCTTGAACGCATCCATCTTCTTACTCTCAGGCGGCTTTGGTGCACGCGTTGAATTCGCGCGCCAGCGTCAGGAAATTCCGGCAGATCTGCTGCCCTTGCTCGGTCGCGATCGATTCCGGGTGGAACTGCACACCATAGACCGGCATCGCCCGGTGCTGGAGCGCCATCACCAGCCCATCCTCGCTGCGCGCGGTCGGCAGGAGATCGGCCGGCATCGACCCGGCCTCCACGACGAGCGAGTGGTAGCGCGTCACCTCGACCGGGCCGTTGATACCGCGGAATAGGCCCTTGCCGTCATGCGTGATGCGCGAGAGCTTGCCGTGCATCGGCGTCGCGCGGACGACCCTCCCGCCGAAAGCCTGGCCGATCGCCTGATGGCCGAGACACACGCCGAACAGCGGGACCTTTCCGGCCGCCGCCTTGATGACGTCGAGCGAAACGCCCGCCTCGGTAGGCGTGCAGGGGCCGGGCGAGATCACGATCGCATCGTGCTTCCTTGCCATCAGATCCCCGGCCGTGATCGCGTCGTTACGCCAGACATCGACCTTCGCGCCTTCCTTGCCGAGGGCATGGACGACGTTGAAGGTGAAGCTGTCGTAATTGTCGATCAGGGCGACGCGCATGGTGTCCTCGTTTTGGGCGAACAGTCCAAGCGCAAGGGGGAGGGGAGGTCAAGCGGAAAGGGGGAAGAACGGGTGCTCTTGCCAAGTCCGTGAGCGCTGGTTCGAATAGGGCAAACAGAGAAGGGGTCATGGAGGGAAGAAGTCATGCGCAAAATACTTTTTGCCGCCATGGTTCTGATCGCGACCGGAACAGCCGAGGCAAAGGAGCCTCTTCCTGACCTCACACGCTGCCGGAACATCAGACTTGACCGCGCCTTCATCAATGCTTGCGCCAAGGTATCGGAATCCGCGCTGGACCACCCAAGATCGAGTGAGTTGAGCGCGAGCCAGCGCTCGCTCGCGTTGACATGGAGAGCGCTTGCCGAAACGGGGCGCAAGAAGGGAAAGGTCGAGGAGCTGTCGGAAGAAGGCGAGCGCCTGATGGAAGAGGCGAGGCGCCTCGATCCGCGCAACGCCATGGCCTTCCTGCTCGCAGCCGACAGCGAGATATCGAAAGCCCGGTTTGCCAGCGCGGAAGCCTTGCTTGCCGCCGGCCGAAAGATCGCTCCGAAAAATCCGCTGGCCGACATCGTCCTGGCCCGGCTGCTGTTGCGGAAAGGCGATTTCGACGGGGCCCGGAAGGCCTACACCGCCGTGATCTCGGGGCACCCCAGCATGCCCGAAATTCACATCGGGCGCGCGGCCGCCTATCTCGGTCTCAACAACGTCGATGCCGCGAGAGCCGATCTCCGGAAAGGGATGGCGAACGCCGCCCGTGACGCAAGCTTGTTTCTTCGCGCCATTCGCGCGGCCCGCGAGCTGAAGATGGAAAAGGACGCGCTGCCCGCCATCGACGCCTACCTGAAGACCAACGAGAACGCCGATGTGCAGTATGCCAAAGGCGAGATTCTGTTCGATGCGAAGGATTACAAGGGCGCCTATGAGGCACTGACGGAAGCGCTGTTCGTCA
Organism: Rhabdaerophilum sp.; assembly: GCA_032229845.1. Lineage (GTDB taxonomy): Bacteria > Pseudomonadota > Alphaproteobacteria > Rhizobiales > Beijerinckiaceae > Rhabdaerophilum. The sequence continues at coordinate 107 of JAVTWI010000003.1, read as the reverse complement.
ACCCGGCCAGCGTCAACACGTTCATTCTGCGGGGGCGCAGCGCGTTCCTGCTGAAACTGACCGATCACGCTCTCCTCGATGTGTAGCAAGCCGAAAAGCTCGGCCCG
>JAVTWI010000002.1:0-21825 GCA_032229845.1 Rhabdaerophilum sp. | reverse complement strand
GCAGGAAGCGATCGCGGCCCTCAAGGCCGAGGGAATTGCCCATGTGCCGGGGTTCGGCCATCGCTTCCACCCTGTCGATCCGCGCGCGCCGCGCCTGTTGGCGCTGGCCGAGGCGGCGGCAGCCCGCGGCGTGGTCAGCGGCCGCTTCGTTGCCATTGGCCGCGCGGTCGAGGAGACAATCGCCGAACAGCGCGGCGGGCGGCGCATTCCGATGAATATCGACGGCGCAACCGGCGTGATCTTTGCCGAACTGGGGTTCCCGCCCGTTCTGTGCCGCGGCCTGTTCGTGCTTTCGCGTTCGGTTGGCGCGCTGGCCCATGCGTACGAGGAATCGCAGTCTGGCGCGCGCAACAAGGGGCCGATCCCCCGCCATCTGCTGTGGACCTACGACGGGCCGCCGCCGCGAGAGGTTTCGGCGCCGTGCGAGGACGGCCCGCCGGAAGACTAGTGGCAATCACGGAAACATATGCCAGTATCCATTTCACAAGAACGTTCCATCGAGGGAGGAATACAATGAAATCACGGCGTGACATCATGAAGGCAGGTCTCGCGGCGGGCGTAGCCGCAGGATTGCCGCTCACCTTCTCCGCCGAGGCGGTCGCGCAGGCGCTGACGTCTCTCCAGATCTTCGTGCCGGCAGCGCCGGGTGGCGGCTGGGACGGCACCGGCCGCGCCATCGAGGCGGTGATGCGCGCCGAGAAGATCGTCGAGAATTTCCAGTTCGAGCATGCGCCCGGCGCCGGCGGCGTCGTCGGTCTGCCGAAATTCATGTCGTCGAAAAAGGGCCAGCCCAACGCGATCATGATCGGCGGCATGGTGATGGTCGGCGCGATCATCGCCAACAAGGCGCCGCTGAAGCTGTCGGACCTCACGCCGATCGCGCGCCTGACCGGCGAGTTCGAGGCGATCGTCGTCCATGCCGACAGCCCCTTCAAGACGATGAAGGACCTCATTGCCGCCTTCAAGGCCGATCCGGGCAAGATTTCATGGGCGGGTGGCTCGGCCGGCGGCACGGATCATATTCTCGCCGGCATGATCGCCAAGACGGTCGGCGTCGATCCGAAGCAGGTGGCCTATGTCGCCTACGCCGGTGGTGGGCCAGCCACGGCGGCGCTGCTCGGCAATCAGGTCTCATGCGGCATTTCGGGCTATGGCGAATTCGCCGAGCAGGTGAAGGCCGGCAAGCTGCGGGTCCTCGCGCTCTCGTCCGACAAGCGCCAGCCGGGCATTGACGCGCCGACGCTGAAGGAGCAGGGCGTCGACGTCGAGCTCTTCAACTGGCGCGGCGTGTTCGGCGCGCCGGGGATCACCAAGGAGCAGCAGACCGCGCTCATTGCCCTGTTCGAGAAGCTGGTGATCAGCGAAGGCTGGAAGAACGAACTGAACAAGCGCGACTGGACCGGCATCTACCTGCCGGGCGATGCGTTCGGCAAGTATATCGACAGCGAAACCGTCCGGATCACCGGCATCCTCACCGATCTCGGCCTCGCAAAGAAGTAAGCCCATGTCTCTGCGCCCGGCGCTGCCCGAAACCTGCGTCGGGCTTTTCATGGTCGGTTTCGCGGTGGTGGTCGGTGCTGCTACCGCCGCGATTCCCGATTCGCTCTATGCCCGCGTCGGCCCCGCCGTCATCCCCTGGGTGATCACGGCGGGCCTCGCGTTTTTCGGGGTCCTGCTGGCCATCCAGGGTCTGCGCGGCGGCTGGGAACACGAGCATGACACGCAGCACGATCTCCGCTCGCTGAGCTGGCTCGGCGCCGGATTGCTGCTCAATTTAGCGCTCATCGACGGCATCCGTTACGGCGATACGACGCTGATCCCGCCCGTCGGCTTCATTCTTTCCTCGACCGCGATGTTCCTCTTCACCGCGCGCGCCTTCGGCTCCGACCGGCCGGTTCGGGACGGGCTGATCGGCTTTGCGCTTGCCATCGTCGCCTACGTCGGCTTCGACCGCGTGCTCGGCTACCAGATCGGCTCCGGCCTCATCGAAAGGTTCCTGTGATGGATACCCTCGGGAACCTGATGCACGGCTTCGCGATTGCGCTTACGCCCATCAACCTGATGTGGTGCCTCGTCGGCGTCGCGGTCGGGACGGCGATCGGCGTGCTGCCCGGCCTCGGCCCGGCGCTGACCATCGCGCTTCTGCTGCCGATCACCACCAAGGTCGATCCGACGGCGGCTTTCATCCTGTTCGCCGGCATCTATTACGGTGCCATGTATGGCGGCTCGACCACCTCGATCCTGCTCAACACACCGGGTGAAAGCGCCTCGATCGTCACCTCGCTCGAGGGCAACAAGATGGCGCGGCGCGGGCGTGCCGGGGCGGCGCTGGCGACGGCGGCGATCGGCTCGTTCGTCGCGGGCACCATCGGCACCATCGGCATCACGTTCGTCGCGGAACCGGTGGTGAATTTCGCGCTGAGGTTCGGTCCGGCCGAATATTTCTCGCTGATGATCCTGTGCTTCATCACCGTCTCGGCGGTGCTTGGGAATTCAGCGGTGCGAGGGCTGACGGCGCTGTTCGTCGGCATGTTCCTCGGCATGATCGGCGTCGAAAACCAGTCCGGCCAGTTGCGCTTCACCTTCGGCATCGTCGAATTGTACGACGGCATCAATGTGATCGTCGTTGCCGTCGGTCTGTTCGCCATCGGCGAGACGCTCTGGCTCGCGGCGATGCCCAAGGAGAAGGAGGAGGAGCCGCTCGCGATCAAGGATTCGATCCTGATGAGCCGCGAGGACTGGCGGCGTTCGTGGAAGCCGTGGCTTCGCGGTGCGCTGATCGGCTTTCCCATCGGCGCAATGCCGGCGGGCGGCGCCGAAATCCCGACCTTCCTCTCCTATTCCATCGAGAAGAAACTCTCCGAGAAGCCCGAGGAATTCGGGCACGGCGCCATCGAGGGTGTCGCCGGGCCGGAAGCGGCGAATAACGCCTCCGCCGCCGGCGTGCTCGTGCCGATGCTTGCTCTCGGCCTGCCGACCTCGGCGACGGCGGCGGTGATGCTGTCCGCCTTCCAGAGTTACGGCATCAACCCCGGCCCGCAGCTGCTCTCGACCAACGGGCCGCTGATCTGGGGCCTGATCGCCTCGCTCTACATCGGCAACGTGATGCTGCTGGTGCTCAACCTGCCGCTCGTCGGTCTCTGGGTGAAGATGCTGAAGATCCCGGCGCCGCTGATGTACGGCGGCATCCTGATCTTCGCGACCATCGGCACCTACGGTATCTCGCGCTCGGTGGTGGATCTCATCCTGCTCTATACTGTCGGCGTCTTGGGCTTCTTCATGCGGAAATTCGATTTTCCCACCGCCCCCGTCATCATCGGCATGATCCTCGGGCCATTGGCGGAGATGAATTTCCGGCAGGCGATGACGATCAGCCAAGGCAGCTTCCGCATCTTCTTCGAGAAGCCGCTTTCGCTGTTCCTGCTGACGCTGACGGCGCTCGCGCTCGTCGGCCCGCCGCTTCTGTCCTACGCCCGGCGCCGCATGCGCACGGCCGAGGCGTGAGCCCCGGCCGGTTCGGTCACAGCGTTCCCGTCATCGCCTTTTCGAACAGCGATCGCGCGGCGGCTTCGTCGAGCGGGACCGGGTTGCCGCCGGCTGTCGGATCGTTTGGCGACATCTTCGCCATCAGCGCGATATCGGGCTCCTTGACGCCAAACTCCGGCAGCGTATGCGGCACGCCGAGATCGGCCCGGAGTTGCATCACAAAGTCGAGGAAGGCGCCATAGCTCGGCTTGAGGCCGAGATAGGCGGCGACGCGCGCCATCTTTTCCTCGATGGCCTTGCGGTTGAACTCAAGCACATAGGGCATGAACACCGCGTTCGTCATGCCGTGGTGGGTGTTGTAGAGCGAGCCGACCGGGTGGCTCAACGCGTGGATCGCGCCGAGCGCTTTCTGGAAGGCCGTGGCGCCCATCGCGGCGGCGCTCATCATCTGCGCACGCGCCTCGATGTCCGTGCCGTCCTTCGCGGCGCGGGGGAGGTTCTCCTTGACGAGCCGCATGCCTTCAAGCGCGATACCGTCGGCGAGCGGATGGTAGAACGGCCCGCAATAGGCTTCGAGACAATGGGCGAAGGCATCCATGCCCGTGCCGACCGTGATGAACTTCGGCATCCCCACCGTCAGTTCCGGGTCGCAGATCGTGATCTTCGGCATCATCAGGGGATGGAAGATCACCTTCTTGGTATGCGTGACCTCATCGGTGATGACGCCGGCGCGGCCGACCTCCGAGCCGGTGCCGGCAGTAGTCGGCACAGCGATGATCGGGAAGATGCCCTTCGGGTCGGCACGGGTCCACCAGTCGCCGACATCCTCAAAATCCCACATCGGCCGGGTCTGCCCTGCCATGAAGGCGATGACCTTGCCCGCATCGAGCGCCGAACCACCGCCGAAGGCGATGACGCCATCATGCTTGCCGGCGCGCAGCACCGCGATGCCGGCCTCGACATTCGCCGCCACCGGGTTCGGCTTCACATCCGAGAAGACCGCGCAGGGAAGGCCTGCCGCATCGAGCTGTGCCTTCGCCGCGGCGACCATCGGCTGGGTAGCCAGAAACGGGTCGGTGACGAGCAGCGGGCGGGCGATGCCGGCGGCTTTCGCGGCTTCGGCGAGCTCCGCGATGCGGCCGGCGCCGAACTTGATGCTGGTGGGATAATTCCAGTTGCCACGCAGGTTCATGGGGGTCTTTCAGAGTTTCTTGAGGTGGAAGCTTTTGGGGCGGGTGAGGCTTTCGTAGCCGAGGCTCGAAAGCGAGGCGCCGCGCCCGGTTTCCTTGACGCCGGTCCAGGCCAGCCCCGGATCGAGATAATCGCAGCGGTTCATGAACACCGTGCCGGTCTCCAGGGCCTCGCCGATCTTCTCGGCTGCGGCCTCGTCGCGGGTGAAGATCGCGGCGGTAAGGCCATACCGGCTATCGTTCATCAGCCGGATCGCCTCCTCGTCGGACGCGACCGGCATGATGCCGATCACAGGACCGAAGGTCTCCTCGTTCATCACCAGCATCGAATGATCGACGCCGGTGAAGATCTGCGGGGCGAGGTAGGGCGTGCCGGCCTTTTCCGCCGGGAAGGCGGCCAGGTCGAGCAGCGGCTTTGCGCCTTTCCGGATCGCGTCCGCGTTATGGGCGCGCACGGTTTCGGCGAGGCGAAGCTGCGCCATCGGTCCGAGCGTTGTCGCCTCATCGAGCGGATTGCCGAGCACGTATGTCGCGGTCAGCGCCGCCGCTTCCTTGACGAAGGCGTCATAGACATCCTTGTGGACATAGACGCGCTCGATGCCACAGCAGCACTGGCCGGAATTGAAGAAAGCGCCGTCGATAACGGTCTCCACGGCCTGCTTGAGGTCCGCATCAGCGCGCACATAGGCCGGGTCCTTGCCGCCGAGTTCGAGCCCGACGGAAGCGAAGGTGCCTGCCGCCGCGCGCTCGATCGCGCGCCCGGCCTCGACCGAGCCGGTGAAGGCGACGTGGTCGATTTTCCCGGAAGCGATGAGCTGCGTCGTATCCTCATGCCCGAGCACCAGCCACTGGAAAAGGCCCTTTGGCAGGCCGGCCTTGTCGGCCGCCATCTGGAAACGTTTTCCCACCAGGATGGTCTGCGCCGCGTGCTTGAGGATCACGGCGTTGCCGGCCATCAGCGCGGGAACGACGGTGTTGACCGCAGTGAGATAGGGGTAGTTCCACGGCGCGATGGTGAGCACGAGGCCGACCGGATCGCGGCGGACATAGCGCGTGAAGCCTTCCTTTCCCTCCGGCACGACCGGCGCGAGCGCCTTTTCGGCGATGGCGATCATGTGCCGCGCGCGCTCGGCGAAGCCACCGAGTTCGCCGGCGGCATAGCGGATCGGTCGGCCCATCTGGCGCGTGAGTTCGGGACCGATCTCGTCCTTCATGCCGAGCATCGCCTCGACGAAGGCCGTGAGGTAACGCGCCCGCTCGGCAACCGGCACCTTGCGCCATTCGGCCTGCGCCTTCCGCGCGGCGGCAACGGCGGCATCGATCTCGGCGGGCGTGGCGGTCGGAAAACGCGCGACCTCGCTGCCGTCGATGGGGGAGATACAGGTGATATCAGGCATGGAATTTTCTCGGAGATCTTCTCGAAAGTCTTCTGGGGAAGGAAGCGAAAGCGCCGCGCGACCTTGCGGCTTCAATACCGCTCGAAGCCGCGGAAGAGTTCCCAATCCGTCACCTTGCGGTCGAATTCAGCCTGCTCCCAGCGCGCGGTGTGGACGTAGTGATCGATCACCGCGTCGCCCAGCGCGGCACGCAACATCTTTGATTTGTCGAGCGTGACGGTTGCTTCACGCAGCGTTTTCGGCACGTCCGGCAGCTTCTGAACCGCATAGGCATCGCCAGAGAACGGCGCGCCGAGTTCGAGCTTCTCGTCGATGCCCTGAAGACCCGCCGCGATCAGCGCCGCGAAGGCGAGATAGGGGTTGAGATCCGCGCCGCCGATCCGGCACTCGATGCGGATCGCCTTGGTGCTCTCGCCGCAGAGGCGGAACCCGGCGGTGCGGTTGTCCCGGCTCCAGATCGTCTTGGTCGGCGCGAAGGTCCCTGCCATGAAGCGCTTGTAGGAGTTGATGTAGGGCGCGAGGAAATAGGTCATGTCCTTCGCGTATTTGATCTGCCCGGCGACAAAGCTCCGCATCAGGGTACTCATGCCGTATTCGGCCTTGGCGTCGAGAAACAGCGGCGTCTTGCCGTCCTGGCTCCAGAGCGAGGCATGGACGTGGCTCGACGAGCCCGCGAGATCGGCGCGCCATTTCGCCATGAAGGTCACGGCCTTGCCCTTGCCCCACGCGATTTCCTTGATGCCGTTCTTGATGATGACATGGCGATCGGCCATGTCGAGCGCGTCGGCATAGCGGACGTTGATCTCCTCCTGCCCCGGCCCCCATTCGCCCTTGGAATTCTCGACCGGAATGCCCGCGCCCGCGAGCCCGAGCCGGACGGCGCGCATCACATCCTCTTCCTTCGAGGTCTGGAGGATGTGGTAATCCTCGATATAGTCGCCGGCGGTCTTGGGCGCATGGTAGCGCTTGGCTCGGATCGCCTCGTAGCTCTCGTCAAACAGGTAGAATTCGAGTTCCGAGGCGAAATAGGCGCGCATGCCACGCTCGGCGAGGCGTGCGATCTGTTTCTTCAGCATCGCGCGCGGCGAATGCGGGATGTCGTGATGGTGGTGGTCCTGCACGTCGCAGAGCACCATCGCTGTTCCCGGCAGCCAGGGCAGGCGGCGCAACGTCGACATGTCGGGCTTGAGGACAAAATCGCCGTAGCCCTTCTCCCAGCTCGCGGCCTTGTAGCCCGGCACCGGCTCCATATCGATATCGTCGGCGAGGAGATAATCGCAGGCATGGGTTTCCTCGTGCCCGCCGTTCACGAAGAACTCGCCGTGGAAGCGCTTGCCGATGAGGCGCCCCTGCATGTCCACCATGCAGACGAGAACGGTGTCGATCTCGCCGGCGGCGACCGCCGATTTCAGGCTCGCCAAGGTAAGACTCTGTCCAAGGTTCTGCGCCATTCAAGTTCCCCCAGCGGAAAAGCGAGGGGTGGATAATGCCTCGCCGAACGCCCATGACAATGCGTTTTTTCGTAGCCGTCGAAATATTTTTCCCGGCGCCATGTTCTTGACTTGATCGTTAGCCAACTCAAGTCCATCATGACAAGAAGCGGGAGGATTTCTTGGTCGATTCTTCCGCTATTCCAGATAGTTGGCCCTGTTGGGCCTGCCAGACGGCCCGGCGCGATCCGGGTGGCGGACACGAAAATTGAACAACGGCGGCTCCCTCCTCCTTCATCTTCTGGGCGGCATCGCGCTGCTTTTATGGTCGACGCGGCTCGTGAAAACCGGTGTCCAGCGCGCCTTTGGCGACCAGCTTCGCGGTCTCCTGCAACGGGCGACGGAGAACCGCATCCGGGCCTGTGGGCTGGGGGTGCTGGTTTCGACCGCCCTGCAGAGTTCGACCGCGACCGCCCTGCTGCTCGTTTCCTTCGCTTCGCGCGGGCTGATCGCGCTCGGATCGGCGCTGGCGGTGATGCTTGGGGCGGATATCGGCTCGACACTGGTCGTTCAGGCGCTCTCTTTCGACCTCAAGGCGCTGATTCCGGTCCTGCTGATCGGCGGCGTCGCGGCGTTCATGCTATCGGACAATTCGACGGTCCGGCAGAGCGGGCGGATTGTGATCGGTCTTGCGCTGATGATCCTTTCGCTCGGCATGATCGTCGGCACCTCGGCCGCGATGCGTGAGCATCCGACGCTGACCTTCGTTCTCTCGCGCCTCGGCGACGAGCCTATTCTCTCGGTGTTGCTCGCCGCCGGGCTGACCTGGCTGCTCCATTCCTCGGTGGCGATGGTGCTGTTCATCATGGCGCTCGCCGGCGCGAACGTCATCTCGCTTGATCTTGGGCTCGTTTTCCTGCTGGGCGCCAACATCGGCGCGGGGCTCATTCCGCTCGGCCTCGGCTGGCACGAGGCGCAGAAGGCGCGGCGCATTCTCGTCGGCAATCTCGCCTTTCGCGGCGTCGGAGCCCTGGTCGCGCTTATCGCTCTCGGCTTGATGCGCGACCTCTCCTGGGTCTCCGGGCACGATCCTGCCCGCGTGATCGCCAACGCGCACATGCTGTTCAATGTCGCGCTTGCGATTGTCTTCCTGCCCTTCGTGGAGCAAATCGCGCAGCTTCTCGCGCGGTATCTGCCGGAGGACGAGAGCCGCGAGGCCGGCCTGAGCCGGCCGATCCATCTCGATGAGGTGCTGCTCGATCAGCCGGCGCTGGCGCTTGGCGCCGCGGCTCGGGAGGTGATGCGGCTCGCCGAGCGGGTCGAGGCGATGCTGTCCGACACCATCCACACCTTCTCCGACAATGACGACAAACGCCGCATCGCCATCCGCAAGGTCGATGACGAGGTCGATGCCCTGCAGGAGGCGATCAAGCTCTATCTCACCCGCCTCACGCGCCAGCCGCTGAGCGAGGAGGACGCGCGCCGCGCCTTCGACCTCATTCTCTTCACGACCAACCTCGAACATGTCGGCGATATCATCGACAAGAACCTGCTCGAACTGGCCGCCAAGAAGCGCAGGAATTCGGTGAGCTTCTCGGAGGCCGGCTGGTCGGAACTGACCGAGTTCCACGCCCGCATCGTCCGGCAGATGAAACTGGCGATGACGGTGTTCATGACAAAGGATGTGGCGATGGCGCGCGAGCTTGTCGCCGAGAAGGATGCCATCCGCGTGGCGGAGAAGCGGGCGACGGAACAGCACCTCGCCCGCCTGCGCGAAGGCACCCCGGCCTCGATCGAGACCAGCGCGCTCCATCTCGACATGCTGCGCGATTTGAAGCGCATCAACGCGCATATCGTCTCCGTGGCGCACCCCATCCTTGAAGCCTCCGGCGAAATCCGCCAGTCGCGCCTGAGGGGATAACGCCATTACGCTTGCCGTTTTCCTTGCCGTGATCGCCGCCGGCGCCATGCACGCCGGCTGGAACGCGCTCATCAAGATCCGGCTTGAACCGCTGCTCGCCGTGACGCTCATCAATGCGACGGCGGCCGTCGTCGCGCTGCCGGCGCTGATCGGGTTCGGCTGGCCGGGACCGGAGAGCTACCCGTGGCTGGCGGCCTCGGCCTTGCTGCACACGGGCTACAATCTCCTGCTGGCCAGCGCCTATCGCATCGCCGACATGAGCCTCGTCTATCCGGTCGCGCGCGGCACGGCGCCGCTGCTGACGGCGCTATTCTCGATCGTCATTCTCAAGGAGCCCGTCGGCTGGCTCGGCGCACTCGGCATCGCCGTGCTCGGCCTCGGCATCTTCGCGATGTCGATCCGCAGCGCGGCCGAGACCGCGAACATGGATCGCAAGGCCCTGCTGCTCGCCGGGGCGACCGCGATCATGATCTGCGGCTACACGATCGCCGATGGCACCGGCGCCCGTGCTTCCGGCAATACGGTCGGCTATGTCGCGGCGATGTTCCTGCTCGACGGCCTCGGCATTTCGTTGATCGCGTTGAAGCTGCGCGGCCTCGGGGGGCTCAGGGCGATGCTCGGATTCGCGGGGCCGGGCATCGCCGGCGGCACGATGGCCTGCCTCGCCTATGCGATCGCCATCTGGGCGATGACCGTTGCGCCGATCCCGCTTGTCGCGGCCGTGCGCGAGACCAGCGTCCTGTTCGCGGCGGTGATCGCGATCGTGTTCCTCAAGGAGCCGTTGCGCGCCAATCGCCTCCTCGGCGCGGCGCTGATCGTCGCCGGGCTGGTGATGATCCGCCTGCAGTGAGCGCAGGGGAATTCTTCCCGGCTATCGTTTGCGCCACGCCTGAAGGCGCTCGAACACCAGCTTGTCCAGCGTGAGATGCAGCAGCTTCGCGGCGATGGCGGTGAGGACGATACAGGTTGCCATGGCGGCGGCGGGCGCGGTCGCGCCGGATTCATCCATGTGGATCACCGAGATCGAGGCGAGTTTCGTCGCCGGCCCGTAGAGGAAGATCACGGCGGAGATCGTCGTCATCGCGTTGACGAACATGTAGACCGCGATGTCGAGGATCGCCGGCATCGAGATCGGCACCGTCACGCGGCGGAAGGTCACCCAGAACGGCACCTTGAGCGAGGCAGAGACCGCCTCGAATTCCGGGTCGATCTGCTTGAGCGCCGTCGTCGCGGTAATATGCCCAACGGTGTAGAAATGGGCGACGGTGTTGATGACCAGCACCGCGAGCGTGCCGTAGAGCGCGCCGAATGGGCTGTCCTTGGCATTGATGAAGAACACATAGCCGAGGCCAAGCACGAGACCCGGCACCGCCATCGGCAGCATGGCGAGAAAATGCGCGACGCCGCGCAAGGGCGCGGCGACCTTGGTTTTTTCGACGAGATAGGCGCCGGTGAAGATCAGTGCCGTGCCGAGAGCTGCGACTAGGCCCGCCATCTTCAGCGAGGTGACATAGGGCCCCCAGGCGCCGGGCTCGAAATTCTCGAACTGGTAGTTCGCGAGCGTCAGCGCGAGATTGTAGGGCCAGTAGCGGATGAACGAGGCCCAGACCGCCATGCCGAGCATCGCGACGAGGATCGCGGCGATGGCGAGACAGAACAGGATCAGCGCGAGATCGCGTCCCGGTGCGGGCTTCGGCTCATAAGGCACCGCGCGGGCCGAGAGCAGCGCGACTTGCCGCTTCTGGATGTGTCGGTCGACGAAAAACGCAAGAATCGCGGGCACCAGCAGCACGAGTCCGACGACGGCGCCCATCTCGAAATTCTGCTGGCCGACGATCTGCTTGTAGGCATCGGTCGCCAGCACCGAGAACTGCCCGCCGATCACCTTCGGGATGCCGAAGTCGGTGATGACCAGCGTGAAGACGACGAAGGCGGCGCTGATCGCGGCATAGCGGACGCCGGGCAGGGTAATCGTGAAGAACACCCGCGACGGTCGGGTGCCGAGCGCTTCCGCCACCTCGTAGAGCCTTCCGTCGGCGAGCCGCAGCCCGGTGGCGATGATCATCACCGCATGGGGGAAGCAGTAACAGCTCTCGGCGAAGACGATGCCGATCGGGCCATAGATCGATTGGCCGAACAGCAATCCCTTCAGGAAGCCCTGATTGCCGAACAGGTAGATGAGCGAGATCGCGGAAAGCAGCGACGGCGCGAAGATCGGCAGCAACGCAAGTGCCGTGAACAAGCCCTTGCCGGGCATCCGGCTGCGTGTGAGCGCATAGGCATAGACGAAGGCGAGCGGCACGACGATCACGGTCGTCAGCCCCGCGACCCACAGGCTGTTGAGAAGCGCCGACACCATCGAGGGCGTCGTGAAATAGGTGCGGAAATTGGCAAGGCCCACGAAGGTGCCGGAACCGTTTTCGAGGCTCTTCGAGAGCAGCGCCCATAACGGCCAGCCGATCATCAGGACGAGCGCGACGATCAGCGCCCCGACGAGCACGTTGGCGACCGCCGTCTCCCGGATCGGCGGGTGGCCGAAACCCACGCTCATGCCGCTGTCCGCGCCGGAAACAGCCGCAGCGCCTCGGCCGGAAGTTCGACCGGGATCACCATCCCCTCCCGCAAGGCAAGATCCTGCATCAGGTTGGCGGAGAAATCAGCGACGAGATGCAGCTCCGGCCGCGCCTCGATTTCCAGCAGCGCGCGGCAGAACGCGCCGAGGAACTCGAGGTCGTGGATGCGCACGCGCACGGCATTGCCCTCGCCGCCGGAAACGCCGCGCACGCGGATCGCTTCGGGCCGGATGCCGACTTCCACCTTCGCGCCCGGCGCGAGACCGGAACCGGGCGGACACGAGAACGCCCTGTCGGCGAACTCGACCCGGCCGTTTTCGCGTAGCGTGCCCGGCAGCAGGTTGATGCGGCCGATGAAATCCGCGACGAACGGCGTGCGCGGCGAACGGTAGATCTCCTCCGGCGTGCCGATCTGCTCGATGACGCCGTGATTCATCACCACGATCCGGTCGGCCATCGACAGTGCCTCCTCCTGATCGTGCGTAACCATGAAAGTCGTAACGCCGAGACGCTTCTGTACGTCGCGGATCTCCTCGCGCAGGCGGATGCGCACCTGCGCGTCGAGCGCCGAGAGCGGTTCGTCGAGCAGCAGGAGGCCCGGTGAGGTCGCGAGCGCGCGGGCGAGCGCGACGCGTCGCCGCTGGCCGCCGGAGAGCTGGGCGGGAAATTAGCCGGCCTGTCCGGGCAGGCCGACCATGGCGAGAAGTTCGGCGACGCGCCCGGCGATCTCCGCTTTCGGCCGGCCGCGATTGACGAGCCCGTAGCCGATGTTGTCGGCGATGGTGAGGTTCGGAAACAGTGCGTAGGACTGGAAGACGATCCCGAAATCGCGCTCCGAGGGCGGGGCCTGCGAGACATCGCGCCCGCCGATGGAAATCGAGCCCGAACTCTGGCGGTCGAGGCCGGCGATGGCGCGCAGCAGCGTCGTCTTGCCGCAGCCCGAGGGGCCGAGGAAAGAGACGAATTCACCACGCGCGACATCGAGGTTGATATCGCCGAGCGCCTTGAAGTTTCCGTAGAATTTTTCGAGCGAACGGATCGAGACGAACGGCGCGTTGTCCGGACCTCCCGCCAACGATTGCGACTCCGGCATCACGCCTCCCGCACCCCGCATGAAAAGGGCCGGTCCCTCTGGACCAGCCCCGTGCTTTTCCTGTTTCGGCGTTACTTCGGCTGCGCCTTGCTTTCGTAGCGCTTCACCCATTCCTTGAGGATGCGGTCGCGCTCGGCGGCCATCCAGGCGAAATCGTTCTTGACCAGCTTGCCTTCGGCCTCGGCCGGATAGTTCGGCGGCGCGTTCTTGACCTCGGGGTGCGCCACGATGGCGGAATACTTGCTGAAGAGTTCGTTGGCGCCCTTCGTTGCCGTCCAGTCGACGACCTTCTTCGCGGCGGCCAGGTTCTTGGTGCCCTTGACAATCGCGGTGGTCTCGACATCCCAGCCGACCCCCTCCTTCGGCACGATCAGGTCGATCGGCGCGCCGTTGGTCTTCTCGCGTGCGCCGCGCATGTCGAAGCCGATGCCGACCATGCGCTCGCCCTTTGCCGCCTGCACGCACGGCGCGGAGCCGGAATGGGTGTAGAGCGCGATGTTGTCGTGCAGCTTGTCCATATAGGCCCAGCCCTTCTCTTCGCCCATCAGCTGGAGCCAGGCGGCGACCTGGAGATAGCCGGTGCCGGAGGAGGCCGGGTGCGGCATCACCACCTTGCCCTTGAACTCGGGCTTGACGAGATCTTCCCACGAGACCGGCGTGGTGGCATTGGCCTTCTTCGCCTCAACCGTATTGTAGCAGACGACGGCGAGAATGGCGGCCGTACCCGTCCAGGTGTAGGCGCCGGCGGAATCGCGGAAGGCCGGGCGAAGCTTGTCGGCGCCGGCCGGGCTGTAGGTTTCGAGCAGGTTCATCTTCTCGAACAGCAGCGTGCTGGTCGCCGCGAGGCCGATGACGAGATCGGCGCGCGGGTTGTCCTTCTCGGCGAGGAATCGCGCGGTGGTCACACCGGTGGAATCGCGCACCCAGACGATCTCGACATCCGGGACCGCCGCTTCGATCGCCGCCTTGAAGGGCGGAAGCTGGTCGTTCTCGAGCGCGGTATAGGCCGTCAGCTTGGTGCGCGTCTGCGCCAGCGCAGCCGACATGAAAACACCGAGGGCCGCCACGCAGACGCCCGCCCCCATGAACAGTCTGGACTTCATCACTTGCCCCTCCGAATGCGGTGGCCGCGCCCGACCAGGGCCGGCAGCCTCCTGATCATGCCCAGCTTGCCGCGCTTTGCAATGGATATGAATAGCCGTCGAATTGTTTTGTGGCGATCCAAGCTGCCTGTGGCGCGTCATCCGGCTGTCATATCGCTCTGATGGAAGCGGCAAGCGATCGGCCGGTTCTCGTCGGAATAGCTATTTTTTGTTAGACAACGAAATAGTTTCGCTCAAACATGGAGCTGCCGACGACCAAGAATCGCGGGTCGCATCAATGTGCTTGTTTCCAAACGGGAGGTATAACCCTATGAAAAGACGGTCGTTTATGATCCGTTCCGTGGCGCTTGCCGCTCTTCTCGCCGCCTCGGGCGCGCAGGCCGCCGAGAAGCTGCGGCTGCTGACCTGGGCGGATTATACCCCGAAGGAAGTCGTCGAAGCCTTCACCAAGGAGACGGGCATCGAGGTCGAGATCACGGTGTCGAACAACGAGGAGATGATCTCCAAGCTGCGCGCCACGCAAGGCGCGGGCTTCGATCTCGCCCAGCCGAGCCAGGATCGTATCGCCGGTCCGCAGACCGAATTCGGCATCTACAAGCCGCTCGATCTGTCGAAGATCGACGCCAAGCTGTTCATCGGCTCGATGCTCGAAGCCACCAAGAAGAACACGACCGTCGGCGACAAGGTCTACGGCCTTCCCCATCTCTGGGGCACGGACGGGCTGGTGGTGAACACCAAGGCGGCGCCGGGCGTGAAGGATTACCTCGATCTTTGCGGCGCCGAGGTTGCCGGCAAGGCGAGCTTGCGCGCCAAACGGCCGACGCTGATCGCCTTCGCCTTCGCGATGGGCATGGACCCCTTCGCTGCCTACGGCAACGAGAAGGCCTACGGCGAGATGATGGAGAAGGTCGGCGCCAAGCTCACCGCATGCAAGAAGAACCTCAAGTTCTTCTGGGAGGGCAAGGACGCGCTGCTCGCGGGCCTTCGCGCCGGCGAAGTGACGGCGGCAATGGCCTGGGACACCGGCGGCTGGAAGCTCAACGGCGAGAACCCGGACATCAAGTTCATCGCGCCGAAATCGGGCGCGCTCGGCTGGGTGGATACCTTCGCGATTCCCGCCAAGGGCCGCAATGACGAGGCTGCCTACAAGTGGATCAACTTCAACATGCGCCCGGATGTCGCGGCCAAGGTCGCGGCTTCGGCCGGCAATTTCACGGCCTCGGCCGGCGCCGACAAGCTCGCGGCCGGCAAGCTTAAGGATCAGTTCGCCGAGAGCTTCCCGCAGGCTGCGATCGACAACATCAAATGGTATCCGGCCGTTCCGGCGGGCCTTGAAGCGATCGAAGGCAAGATTCTCGACAAGGTGAAGGCCGCAAACTGAGAATGGACAGCCCCGCGAGCGGTTGCGCGCGGGGCGTTTTTTTGCGGGGCCCGCCATGTCTCAGCTTGCAGATCTAGCACTCGTTGGCGTCACGAAGGATTTCGCCGGCCACAAGGCCGTCAACGATGTTTCCTTCGAGGTCGCGCCGGGTGAATTCTTCTCGATCCTCGGCCCGTCCGGCTGCGGCAAGACGACGCTGATGCGGATGATCGCCGGGTTCGAGCATCCGACCTCCGGCGATATCCGCATCCGGGGGCAATCGATGCTCGGGGTGCCGGCCAACCGGCGGCCGGTCAACATGGTGTTCCAGAGCCTCGCCCTCTTCCCGATGATGAGCGTGGGCGAGAATATCGGCTACGGGCTTGCCTGTGCCGGCGTCTCGAGGGCCGAGGCCGGCCCGCGCATCGCGCGGATTCTCGACAAGGTGGGCCTTGGCGGTTTCGCCGATCGGCCGGTGACGCGTCTTTCCGGCGGCCAGCGTCAGCGCGTCGCCATCGCCCGCTGCCTCGTGCTGGAGCCGACGCTGGTGCTCCTCGACGAGCCGCTCGGTGCGCTGGATCTGAAGTTGCGCGAGCACATGAAACTGGAGCTGAAGCAGCTTCAGGCCGCGTTCAACACGACCTTCGTGTACATCACGCACGACCAGTCCGAGGCGCTGGTGATGTCGAACCGGGTGGCGGTGATGAACCACGGCCGTTTCGAGCAGGTGGGCACGCCGCGCGAGCTTTATCACCACCCGGCGACGAGCTTCGTCGCCGGCTTCGTCGGCGATACCAACATGTGGCCGGGCGAGGCCGATGGGTCGCGCGGGCCCGGAACCTGGATCGCGCTCGAGACCGGCGCTGAGCTGGTCGGTTCCGGTTCGGCAAAAGGGGCGGCGAAGGCCTATCTCCGGCCGGAGGCGGTGGCGCTGGCGGGTTCCCTCGCGGAGCTTGCGGGCTTGCCGAACCGCTTCGCGGGCAAGGTCTCGACGGTGCTGTTCGACGGCGCCGCCTCGACGCTGGTGATCCGCGCCGACAAGTTCCCGATGTTGCGGGCGACGCTGCCGCAGGCCGGGCCGCTGGCCGGGATCGAACCGGGCGCGGACATCGCTTTCGGCTTCACGCCCGAGGCACTCAAGATTTTCGACGGGCGGGGGGCGTGATGTCAGCGGTCGCGGGCACTGGCGAGACGGCGATGGGGCGGCGGCTTGCGCTGTTCCTGCTGCTGGCGCCGGCCTTCCTGTGGATCGGGCTGCTCGTCATCCTGCCGCATGTCGAGATCGCGATCCTCTCGTTCTCGCAGCGCGTCGCCGCGCGCGTCTACACCTTCGGCTTCGCGAACTACCTCGAATTTCTCACCGAGCCCGTTTACTGGCGCACCTTCGCGCGTACGGCATTGCTCTCGATTCTCGTGACGCTCGTCACGCTGGTGATTTCCTTTCCCGTCGCGCTCTACATCGCCAAGTTCGCGCGCGGGAAATCGAAGCCGTTGCTGTTCCTGCTCTGCCTCATCCCGTTCTGGGCCTCCGAACTCGTCCGCACGCTCGGCTGGATGATGCTGCTGCGCGAGACTGGCATTCTCTCGCACCTCCTGCAGGCGATCGGCATCGTCGGCCAACCGGTTGAATTCCTCTACAATGACGGCGCGCTGATCCTCGGTCTCGTCTATGGCGGGATGCTGTTCATGATCGTCCCGTTGACCAACGCGCTCGAGAGCCTCGAGACCGCGCAGATCGAGGCGGGGTACGATCTCGGCGGCAGCCATCTCACGGTGCTTCGCCGGATCATCATTCCCCATGCGATGCCGGGCATCGTCGCCGGTTCGATTGTCGTGTTCATGCTGACGGTGGGCAACTTCGTTATGATTGTTTTGCTCGGCTGCAATATAGTTATTTTGTTCACAGAGCAGATCTTTTCGCAGTTCATCACCCGCTTCAACTGGCCCCAAGGCTCGGCCTTCGGCTTCATGCTGCTGCTGCTTTCGACCGTGATCGTCTGGGTCGGTCTGCGGTTGACCGGGCAGGGCTTCAGCGAAACGCTGCGGAGGTCCTGAGCATGATGCGGAAAAGTGGACACCGGTTTTCCGGAACATCACGCGATGAAGGGAGGGGCTGACATGGGAAAGGCCTCGCTCTCCTTCCGTCTCTACATTCTGGCCTTCTACGTCTTTCTGTTCGCACCGCTGGTTTCGGTCGGGGTGTTCGCCTTCAACGCAAGCCTGTTCCCGGCGCCGCCCTGGAAGGGCTTCACCATCGAATGGTTCACCGGCGCGGGCGCGCTGTTCGGCAAGCCGGGCATCTTCCGTGATCCGGCGATGCTCGCCGCCTTCTTCAACAGCCTGAAGATCGCCATTCCCGTAACCGTCCTCTCGATCGTCATCGGCACGGCGAACGCCTTCCTGCTGGAGCGGCGCGAGTTTCCGGGTAAGGCGCTTTTGTCGATGATGATGCTCTGGCCGCTCGTCATCCCCGGCGTGATCCTCGGCATCTCGATCCTCGCCTTTTCGTCGCGGATCGCGAATACGCTCGAGAACTGGCTCAACATGGACCTCGATTTCCTGCGGCCGGGGCTGTTTCTCGTCATTCTCGGCCAGCTTTCCTTCATCCTGACGATCTCGACGCTCATCATCGGCGCGCGCCTGAAGAAGTTCGACCGCAGCCTCGAGGAGGCGGCGCTCGATCTCGGCGCATCGCGGTTCCGGGTGCTGACGACGATCACGCTGCCGTTCCTCAAGCCGGCCATGGTCGGCGCCGGGCTGGTGGCCCTGCTGATGTCGTTCGAAAACTTCAACACGACGCTGATCCTCGTCGGATCGGACGCACCGCTGCCGATCTACATGTATGGCCAGATGCGGGAAGGCGCGACGCCCGCGCTCAACGCGGCAAGCCTCGTGCTGATGCTCGGCGCCGGCGTCCTCGCGACGCTCGTCGCGCTGGTCTCGCCCCGCAAGGAGGATTAGGCGACCGCTCCGGCTTAGTTGTAGTGCGCGCGATACCAGCGCACGAAAGCCGGAATGCCGACCGAGAGCGGCGTCGTCGGTTTCTGCCCGGTGATCGCTTCGAGCAAATCGGCGCTGGCGAAGGTCTTGACGACATCGCCCGCCGGCAGCGGCTTGAACACCTTCACCGCTTCCATGCCGAGCGCCTTTTCGAGTTCCTCGACAAGCGAGGTCAGCTTGGCCGGCTGCCCCGCGCCGATATTGACGAGGCGATAGGGCGCGACCGGGCTCAAGGTGTCGCCGGGGATTGGCGCGAGGCCCTCCCGCGCATCGGCGGCGGGTGGCGGCGTTTCTGCCAGCTTGAGGATCGAGGTCACGAGATCGTCGATGAAGGTGAAATCCCGCCAGCTTTCGCCGTGGTTGAAAATCTCGATCGGTTCTCCGGCGAGGATTTTCCGGGTGAAGAGAAAATAGGCCATGTCCGGCCGGCCCCATGGCCCATAGACCGTGAAAAAACGGAAGGCGGTGGTCGGCGTCGCGAAGAGGTGCGCATAGCAATGCGCCATCAGTTCGGTCGAGCCCTTGGTGGCGGCATAGAGCGTGATCGGGTGGATCGCCGGATCGGTTTCCTCGAACGGGTACTTGTCGTTCGCACCATAGGCGGAGCTCGTCGAGGCAAGCAGCAGGTGGCGTACAGGATGCGCGCGGCAGGCTTCGAGGATGTTGAAGGTGCCGACGATATTCGAGTCGATGTAGGCGCGCGGGTTCTCGATCGAATACCGCACCCCGGCCTGCGCGGCGAGATGGATGACGACATCGGGCCGGAACGCGCCGAACGCCGCTGACAGCGCGGCATTGTCCTCCAGCCTCATCGTGAGGTGCCGAAAGCCTTTCTCCTCGCCGAGAAGGCCGAGTCGGCGCTGCTTCAGGTCGACGTCGTAGTAGTCCGTGAGACTGTCGATCCCCAGCACCTCGTGGCCTTCGCCGAGGAGGCGGCGCGCGACGTGAAAGCCGATGAAGCCGGCATCGCCTGTCACGAGATAGCGCATGGGTTCCTCCCGTCTCGCACGCGTCCGGTCAGGGTCCGCACCGATGCGCCGGAGCTTCTGCAAGCTTTCCCGGCGCTGTCAATCGAAAGGCAGTTCGTCGCGGCGTGTGCGTTCCCGCACCGGCGCGGTTTCCGTTCTCGTGCATTGAAACTTTCATGACGCCGCGACGTTCCAACGAAAGCCCGGCGCCAAGGAAAACTGAGCAAGACCGGGAAACAGAGCAGGAATAGGGAGAGCCCCATGTTTTTTCGCAAGATCGGCATCACGCTGGCAGTTGCTACCGTTGCGGCTTTCTCGATGGCCGCGCTGACCCTCAACGCCAGCTCGCAGAGCGATACCGCCGTCTACAGCAAGCGTCAGGATCGCCTCACCCCGGCGGGCGGCTTCCGCCCCGCCGCGATGCAGGCCGATCCGTCCTACGGAAATTTCACGCCGCGCGTCGGCTGACCATCGACCCCATCAACCCGAGCGCTGCCGCCGACCGCCCCTCGGATGCAGCCCACCCCGAACCTCTGGAGAAACACCATGATCCGCCATCTCGCCATCGCCGCCCTCCTCGCCCTCGGCACCAACGCGGCCAGCGCCGCCACCGACATCGAAGGCATGTGGAGCCCGCTGAAATCGAAACCCGTCGTCGAGACAATGCCCGAAGCCGCCGCTATCCCGCGCGAAATCGTCCCCTTCACCGGCGATTTCGCCAAGGGCACCATCATCGTCAACACCGTGGAGCGTCGTCTCTATCTCGTTCTCGGCGACGGCAAGGCAATGCGTTACGGCATCGGCGTCGGCCGCCCGGGGTTCTCCTGGACCGGCGAACACAAGATCAGCGCCAAGCGCGAATGGCCCGAATGGCGTCCGCCGGCGGAAATGCTGAAGCGCCGCCCGGACCTGCCGAAGTACATGGCTGGCGGCGAGGAGAACCCGCTCGGTGCCCGTGCGATGTATCTCGGCAATTCGATGTATCGCATCCATGGCTCGAACGAACCGGAATCGATCGGCTACGCGGTTTCCTCCGGCTGCATCCGCATGCTCAACGAGGACGTGATCGATCTCTACAACCGCGTTCAGGTCGGCACCCGCGTGGTTGTCCGCTGACATCGGCATCGCTAGGGTTTTCCAGCCCCTGCGCTCCTGCAAATAACGAGACACCGATGAAGCCCCACGTGCTCGTCCTCTGCGCAACCACCATCCTGACGGGTGGTGCGTTGCGCGCGGAGGATGCCGATTCCCGCGCGAGCTTCGATTGCGCCAAGGCCCGCTCGACCCACGAGCGGGTGATCTGCGCAAGCCCGGAAACCCGCAAGGCGGACGCCACGGTCGCGAAAGCCTTCGCCACGGCGAAAGGCGCGCTCTCGCCGGCCCAGGCCCAGGCGCTCGTCGTGTCCCAGCGCGATTTCAACACCTATCTCGCCAAGATCTGCTGGCTCGATGGCGCGATGCCGAAATCCGCCGAGGCTCAGACGGTTGCGACCTTTTGTCTCACAAACGGACTTGGCCCGCGCGCGGAATTCCTCGACGGGCTGAAGGTGGCCATTGCCGGATCGCTCCGGCTGGAGCCAAGGGTGACGACCGCGCACCGCATCCTGCCGGGCGAGAGCCGCAACGGCTGGATCACCGATGATGCAATGCCGGTGCTCATCGGTGCCCCGGCGGCGGTCGAGAAAGCCTTCGCCGCCGAAATCCGCGAGATCTACAACGCCGGCCAGCCCCTGATCGCCGGGCGGACGACGCTCGTCGGCGCCGTGACGCGCGACTATCGGGTCGCGACGATGGACGAGAATTTTGTCAGCCTCTCCGTGACCGAACGGGTCGAAACCGGCGTGAGCGTTCCGCCGCGCGAGGAGGGGCTGAACTTCGATCTTAAAACCGGCCGGCCGGTCGCGCTCGACGACATCTTCAAGACCTCGCAAGCCTGGCGGACCGCGATGAAGACGGCCCTGCGCAAGGACCTCAATCATCCCGAGGAGTTCGACCACTACATCGACCACGTGCTCGATAACGGCAAGGGCGTGAACTGGCTGTTCTTCCGCGACAAGATCGAGGTGAACTGGGTCGGATCGCAGCAGCCGGGCGAGTTTGTCGAGGTGCCGGTTTCAGTCGTCGCGCCGTTCCTGAAGCCGGATTCGCCGTGGAAACCTGTCACGCGCTGAACCAGTAGCGCGTGATGTGGAACATGATCGGCGCGGCGAAGATCACGCTGTCGAGCCGGTCGAGAATGCCGCCGTGGCCCTCGATCATATGGCCCCAGTCCTTGACGCCGCGGTCGCGCTTGATCGCCGACAT
>JAVTWI010000001.1:0-3671 GCA_032229845.1 Rhabdaerophilum sp. | reverse complement strand
CAATGAATGGCGCGTGAGACCGTCACTGTGGCGTTTGGCGCAACTTGCACCGCTTCCGCGCTTTGAGAGATT
Source organism: Rhabdaerophilum sp. (assembly GCA_032229845.1). Taxonomy (GTDB): domain Bacteria; phylum Pseudomonadota; class Alphaproteobacteria; order Rhizobiales; family Beijerinckiaceae; genus Rhabdaerophilum. Next base: position 3,599 of record JAVTWI010000001.1, on the reverse strand, counting down.
GAGGCGTTTCACCGCCGCTATTCGTCCCGATGCTCACTGATACCAACGGTTCCCAAGTTTGATCGATCCGCCTTCGTCGGATCAAGTCAATTCTGGGTCGGTTTCCCATTCGTAAGCTGCTTGGCGTCGGGCTTTCGTCCTCCTCGCGATGAAAAGGCGGGACTTAAGCTTTCGTTTGCTCTTTCACTTGCCTTCTCTATGAAAATCACATAAACATATCTTTATGTCGTTTTGCGGCGCGCGAGTGTGCGCCCACCTCGCGAGGGTTGGCTTTGGCCGAACTGTTCTCCCTGCCTGAAAGCCAGAAGGGCTTTCCGTTTTCCGCGCTGCTCGCGGCCCTCGAGGCAGCAGGCGAGGAGACGCGGCTGCGCATTCTCGCACTGCTCAGCGAGGGCGAACTGACTGTCACGGAACTGATGACCATTCTTGGCCAGTCGCAGCCGCGTGTGTCACGCCATCTCAAGCTGCTCGTCGAGGCCGGGCTGGTGGATCGGCATCGCGAGGGCGCCTGGGCGTTCTTCCGCCTTGCCGACAGCGCGATCGCGCTCGCGATCCGCGACGGGGTTGTGGCGCGGCTCGAGGTCGCCGATGCGCATCTCGCCGGCGATCGTCGCCGGCTGGAGGCCGTCCGCATCGAGCGACGCGAGCAGGCGGCCGCCTATTTCTCGCAGCACGCTTCGGAATGGAACCGCATCCGCGCGCTGCACGTGCCCGAGGCGCATGTCGAGGCGGCGGTGCTGGCGATGCTGGGCGAGAAGCGGTTCGACAGCGTGCTCGATCTCGGCACCGGCACCGGGCGAATGCTCGAAATGCTGGCGCCGCAGACCACGCGCGCGGTGGGGCTCGATGTATCGCCGGCCATGCTCGGCATCGCGCGTGTCAATCTCGATGCGGCGGGCCTTCGGCAGGTTCAACTCCGGCAGGGCGACGCCTATGCGCTGCCCTCCGATCTTTCCGGCTTCGATCTCGTGATCCTGCATCAGGTGTTGCATTACCTCGACGATCCGGCGCGCGCGGTGCGCGAGGCTGCGCGGGCGCTGCGCCCCGGCGGGCGGCTGTTGGTGGTCGATTTCGCGCCGCACGGCGAGGAGAACCTCAGGAGCCAGCACGCGCACCGCCGGCTCGGGTTCTCCGAGGACGAAGTCAATGGCTATCTCGCGGAAGCCGGGCTGCGCGCGGTGGGTTCGCGCATGCTGGTGCCCGAGCCGGGGGAGGCGGCCAAGCTCGCGGTGTCGCTCTGGCTTGGCGCGGATACCCGCCTTCAGGGCGATTTTCCCGCCCGTTCAGTTTCAGGTTCCCAACGTGAGGTCGCGTAAATGAGCGCGTATAATCCCCGCTCCCGCCAGCCGCAGGCGTCGCCGCTCGGCATTTCCTTCGAGTTCTTCCCGCCGAAGAACGAGGCGATGGCGGAAAGCCTCTGGGCTTCGGTGCAGCGGCTCGGCCCGCTTTCGCCGCGTTTCGTGTCCGTGACCTACGGCGCGGGCGGTTCGACGCGCGAGCGCACGCACCAGACCGTGAAGCGCATCCTTGACGAGACCAGCCTCAAGCCGGCGGCGCATCTCACCTGCGTTGCCGCCACCAAGGCGGAGACCGACGAGATCGTGCGCGATTACTGGGAGATGGGCGTGCGCCATATCGTCGCGCTGCGCGGCGATCCGGTAACCGGGCTCGGCACACCGTTCGAGGCGCATCCGCAGGGCTATCAGTCCTCGGTCGATCTCGTCGCCGGCATCAAGGCGATCGGCGATTTCGAGATCGCGGTTTCGGCCTATCCCGAGAAACACCCGGACAGCCCGTCGGTCGAGGTCGAACTCGATCTCCTGAAACGCAAGGTCGATGCCGGCGCGACGCGGGCGATCACCCAGTTCTTTTTCGATAACGACCATTATTTCCGCTATCTCGACAAGGTCCGGGCGCGCGGCATCGATATCGAGATCGTGCCGGGTATCCTGCCGGTGCAGAACTTCAAGGCGGCGGCGAACTTCGCCCAGCGCACCGGCGCGGACATGCCGGCCTGGCTCGCGGCCCGCTTCGAGGGGCTCGACGAGGATGTCGAGACGCGCCGCCTCGTCGCGGCGGCGGTGGCGGTGGAGCAAGTGTTCGACCTGCTCGATCGCGGCGTCACCGAATTCCACTTCTACACCATGAACAAGGCCGATCTCGTGTTCGCGATCTGCCACATGCTGGGCCTGCGCCCGGCGCCTTCGAAAATCGCCGCCTGAGGCCGGAACCTGACCATGACGTTCAAAGCCGATGGCGCGGAAATCCGCGCCGCCCTCGCCACTGCCGCCCGCGACCGCATCCTCGTGCTCGACGGGGCGATGGGCACGGAAATCCAGAACCGCAAGTTCTCGGAAGACGATTTCCGGGCGACGCGGTTCGCGCAGTGGAACCATCCGCTCAAGGGCAACAACGACCTGCTGATCCTCACGCAGCCGGATGCCATCCGCGATATCCACCTCGAATATTTCCTCGCTGGCGCGGATATCGTCGAGACCAATACCTTCTCCTCGACGACGATCGCGCAGGCCGATTACGGCATGGAGGCGCTCGCCTACGAGCTGAACCGTGAAGGTGCGCGGCTTGCGCGCGAGGCGGCGGCGCTGGCCGAGTCGAAGGACGGTCGCCGCCGCTTCGTTGCCGGCGCGGTCGGGCCGACCAACCGCACGGCCTCGATCTCGCCGGATGTGAACAATCCCGGCTTCCGCGCGGCCACCTTCGACGATTTCGTCGCTGCCTATTCCGAGCAGATCCAGGGCCTTGTCGACGGCGGAGCGGAACTCATCCTGATTGAGACGATCTTCGATACGCTCAACGCCAAGGCGGCGGTTTTCGCCGCCAACGCGGTGTTCGAGAAGACCGGCAATCCGCTCCCCGTGATGATCTCGGGCACGATCACCGATCTGTCGGGCCGCACGCTCTCCGGGCAGACGCCGACGGCGTTCTGGCATTCGCTGCGCCATGCCGATCCGTTCGCCTTCGGCCTTAATTGCGCGCTCGGCGCGCGCGAGATGCGGGCGCACATCGCCGAGGTCAGCCGCGTCGCGGACACCTTCGTCTGCGCCTATCCGAATGCCGGCCTGCCCAATGAATTCGGCCTCTACGACGAGAGCCCGGCGGCGACCGCCGCGCTGGTCGGCGAGTTCGCAGAGAGTGGTCTCGTCAACATCGTCGGCGGTTGCTGCGGCACGACGCCGGCGCATATCCGCGCCATCGCCGAGGCGGTGGCGGGCAAGGCGCCGCGTGCGATTCCTGAGATCAAGCCGCTGCTGCGCCTTTCCGGTCTCGAACCTTTCGTGCTCGACGCGACCATTCCGTTCGTGAATGTCGGCGAGCGCACCAACGTCACCGGCTCGGCGAAGTTCCGCAAGCTCATCAAGGAGGGACGGCTCTCCGAGGCGCTGGACGTTGCCCGCGATCAGGTCGCGAATGGCGCGCAGGTCATCGACGTCAACATGGACGAGGGCCTGCTCGACTCGGAAAAGGCGATGGTCGAGTTCCTCAACCTTGTCGCCGCCGAGCCGGATATCGCCCGCGTGCCGGTGATGGTGGACAGTTCAAAGTTTGAGGTGATCGAAGCCGGCCTGAAGTGCCTGGCA